>QOVW01000058.1 GCA_003339605.1 Spirobacillus cienkowskii
TTCCTAACGGAAAATTGGCTCTTTTAGCTCATTTTCCTCCTCTTCCTAACGGAAGAGGTCTCCAATTCGAGGTGTAGGATGAATTTGGATACCACGCTTTTTCCTGGACAGTGGGATGGAGCCATTGTTCCTAATGTTAAACTTTCACGAAAAGTACCATTGATTATTGCAGGTCCATGTATGCTGGAGTCGTTGCATCTTGGGTTAGAAGTTGGTCTATTTTTAAAAACTGTGTGCCAAAAATTAAATTTTCCTTATGTTTTTAAAAGCAGTTTTGACAAAGCAAATCGAACCAGCGCACAAGGTATTCGCGGACCTGGATTAACTACAGGTATTGAGTGGTTTAAACAAATTCGTGCAGAACTTCGAGTTCCGATACTTACAGATGTTCATTCAATCGAACAAATTCATGAAATTGCAAATTATGTTGATATCATTCAAATTCCTGCGTTTTTGTGTAAACAACGAGAATTGCTTGTAGCTGCCGCAGCATCGGGAAAAGTGATCCAAATTAAAAAGGGGCAATGGGCGAGTTCAGAAGAGATGATTGAAATTGCAAATTTTATACTTAAAATGGGCAACCCTAAAACAATCTTGGTAGAACGAGGCTCCTGCTTTGGTTACAACAACTTGGTTGTTGATTTTCGTAATCTTGTTGAGATGCATGCTCAAGGTCATGCTGTGATTTTTGATGCGACCCATTCTGTGCAACTCCCTGGAGCAGCAAATGGCAAATCATCAGGTTTACGCCATATGGTCAGCCATTTAACGCGCGCAGCGGTTGCTGTTGGGGTTGATGGCATTTTTATGGAAGTGCATCAAAACCCTGCTCAAGCCTTATCTGATGCCGACACCCAACTGAATATGGAACAGGCCGAAGAAATATTAAATAGCATTAAATCACTATTATCTTAATTAAAGGTGTCTATATTTATCCTTTTCTAATGTCGGATTTTTGAATGTTTCTTGAATATTACAATTAAATTCCTTAAAATTTTTCATAATAGCAAATTTTTTTGTTGATACTGGGTAAAACTTAAAGACCTCTTCAAGGAATCTCCAGGATGAATATGAATATCATGTTAAATTTTAGAAAGATGATTGCAGAATTTATAGGGACTTTTTGGCTGGTTCTTGGAGGCTGTGGTAGCGCCGTTTTAGCGGCCGCTTATCCGGGTCTTGGAATCGGTTTTACAGGTGTATCAATCGCTTTTGGGTTAACAATTGTAACAATGGCTTATTCAATTGGCTCAATTTCGGGTTGCCATTTAAACCCTGCGGTGTCATTAGGATTGGCAATTTCTGGCAGAATAAAATGGATAGAATTTCCAAGCTACTTAATTGCACAAGTTTTTGGCGCAATTGTTGCAAGCGCAATTCTTTATTTTATTTTTACCGGCAAAGCAGATTTTACAACAATAGGCGGTTTTGCAAGCAACGGCTATGGCGAGCACTCTCCTGGTGGGTTTTCACCAATTTCTGGCTTTGTGTGCGAAATTGTCATGACTGCAATATTTTTATTTGTGATTTTAAGTGTGACAGACTCTAAAGCACCCGCAGCGTTAGCGCCAATTACAATTGGTTTGTGCCTAACCCTAATTCATCTTATTTCCATTCCCGTAACAAACACTTCGGTCAACCCTGCTCGCAGCACAGGGCCTGCATTATTTGTCGGTGATTGGGCATTGGAACAGCTATGGCTATTTTGGGTAGCCCCACTTCTTGGCGCCACTCTGGGTGCGTTACTTTATAATTTTGTCCACCAAAATCCTCACAAACCATTAGGAGGTATAAAACCCAATCCTGCGCCCCCTGCAAGGGCTACACCACCACCTACTTCTAAAGTTCCACCACAAAAATAATCAAAAAAATTATTTAATACATTCTTTTAATCATAAAAAAACAATTGCAAATAATACCAATTATAAATAAGCAATTTAAATCAGTTATATAATATTTCTGATTAAAGAGGCTAATAATGCACGAATTATTCTATATAAATCAAAGAAAATTTTATTTTAATCAATTATCAAATATTAATTTATTAAAATATGAAAAAAAATACAAAAATCAGGGGCCTTTTTATACCAATGGAAAATTATCTCATGTTTCTGTTATTTCAGAAGGAGCTTGTCTTGCACTGGTTTTGTATTTATTATCATTATATGAAAAAAATATTAAATTTGGAGTCAGATATTTTTACTTATCTTCCGAAAAAGTATTCAAAAATAAAGAAGCATTAAAAAAGATAATGCCAGAAATTTATTTTTGGATGGGATTTCAAGAGTTTGCTTTCAATGACTTTTACCAAAAACTAAATCCAAATTTTTTTACTCATCAAGAATTATTAAATAAAAAATTACAAGAACATACACATGTCAAGATATTACGTGCCCAACATTGCATCAATGAAAATGAATTTAATTTACAAGATAAAAAGATAAAACAAGAAATTGAAGCATTAATTAATAAAAAAGATCCAATAAACAATTATTTTGTTAACAAATATAGCTCAAAAAACAAAAGTCCAATTGAAATTATACATAAGGTTTTTATTTTGAAAAATAATTTAAATTGGCATTATTCTGCAAGTTTTGTACTTTATAATACTTTTGATTTTAAAAATAAAATTTTTGAATGCACAAACAATTATATCAATTCATCTCTCTGCTTTAGTATTGGAATTGACTGTAAAAATTCACCTATTGGTCATCAAATTTGTTTAATAATAACTCCACATATTAAAGATAAATTTATTTTATTTGATCCAAATTTTGGGTTGTACACATTTCATACAGTAGAAGGCACTGTAAAAGCAATTTTTGATTTTTCCAAAGCAACTTTTGATGAGAAAAATTTAGAAAACTATAAATTTTATATTAACTTATTATTATTAGAGCATTAATTTAAATAATTTTCCAAACAATAGCTTTTATGCTTATCCATATCTATTGCTTTAACTGCTAGTAAATCAAATTCAAGTAATTTTTTTTGTAAAGAATGCGCAATCCAACAGTGAGTATAAGAAGTTGGATGTGGAGAATTCCAAAATATTGCGACTTTATCTTTACTTCCATGAGCATTAACACATTTATTATACTTCCAAAATTTTTTTACTAAATCTCCTCCAGAATCAGAAAATAAAAGATGAGTATAGCCTTGATTATAACAGTGAACTTGTACATATTTATTTTGCAACCCTGGAATTGGAATATTAGAATTGAGTGAATCAAAACCATAATCAAAAATATCATCCGAATAAAAATCATAATTATTCATAATTTTTTCAAAATTAGAATACATATCAATTTCTTTCACAAAAATAGAATTGGAATATTTTTCTTGAAGCTTAGAAATTTGTAATCTTAAGTAATTATTAAATCTCTTTGTTACGTCTGTTAATTTTATTGAAAATTCAATTCTATCATTAATATCAGTGGTATTATTCTTATAATTACCTGTTAAAACAACAGGACTTTTTCCTAAATCAGGAAGATTGAAAATAACAAAATTTTTTCCGCCTTTTTTTATAACCATTTCCGCTTGTTCAATTATATTTTGGGCAGCTCGGTACGCTACAAAGTTTGCACGACCATGATCATCAGGGTTTTCAAAAAATTTCTCTCCACGAGCGTACTTTTCAAATTTTTCCATAAAATCATTCGCACCTACCCAAAAAATATATAAAACCTCTTCTGGAGATGTGATAAACTGATTTTTTGTTAAATAATTATTGTTGGTTAAATACGAGTTTAAATATTTTTCCACATACAATTTTGAACTACCTGTTACTAAATTTCTGCCGGACGTAATGACATAGCTTTTCGGTAATTCTTTAATGTAATCATCATTCACACCTTCTGTTTTAGCACCACCAAATGAAAAATTTAATATTGGAATATGAGTTAAGTGTGAAAGAAAATCGACCCAAATTAAACCGTCAGAAAATCTCCCATAAAAAAATGGGTAATAAGGAAACACCTTGGTCCATCTTTTTAAATTACCAGTATCAGATAAACTATCACCAAAGAGAACAATTTTTTTAATTTTTGAATGACTTTTGGTTTGATATGAAAATTGTATTGGATATTCATAACCATTCAAATTTCCCGAAGATGCTTTAAAATCATACAATTTATAAGTAGGTTTTGTTATACTTAAAGAAGATCCTCGTTCAATCGCAAGCTGACAACGGCGCTCAACATCATTATAGGTTAATTTTTTTTCAATAAAAAATCCATCTTGCACATCGCCTGTTAACTTAGTGTAACGGCTATAAAATGTATTGTCATTAATAGCCCAATAATAATTTTTTCTCACACCCAAAGAAAAAATCCATTTACTCGGTAACATAAGTTGTGGATTTTTATTATTAAGTCCTTTGTCAGTGTCATAATAATAACAAACGACATAAAAATCTTTTTCTTTTTCATACTGTGGTATTAGAAATTCTTCATTTTTTAGCGAAAATACGGTGAAATGAAATAACAAAAATAAATAACAAATAAAATATTTGCTCACTGACTCCTCCAATTATTGATTGTCTAATAGAGAAGTACAGGAATTTAACTACTCAGTCAAAATCAATACTTTTTCTTAAATTATTTTATAAAACCAACCTGTTAATTTAAAAAGACTATTTAAATTAACGATGTCATTATCTTGAAAGAAAAATTTTTTGCCTAACTAAGATTGGTGCGTAATGCGTTTTAGAAAAGTTTGGAGCCGTTCTGTTTTAGGATTTGTAAATAACTCTTTTGTGCTGCCTTGCTCAACAATAACACCACCTTCTAAAAACATCGTTCTGTGGGATACCTTTTGCGCAAAATAAAGTTCATGGGTTACAATAATCATCGTCATGCCTGTTCTTGCAATATCAACTAAAATATCAACAACCTCATCAACCAATTCGGGATCAAGGGCACTTGTTGGTTCATCACACAATAAAACCTTTGGGTTTATTGCAAGGGCACGGGCAATGGCCACGCGCTGCTGTTGACCACCAGAAAGACCTCTAGGAAACTTTTCTGAATGGCTTGCAAGCCCCACCCTTTTAAGCAGATCTGCTGCAATTTGCGTGGATTCACTTTTCGATTTGCCTAAAACCAATTGAGGTCCCAATGCGACGTTTTCAAGAGCAGTCATGTGTGGGAAAAGTTCAAACTTTTGAAAAATCATCCCTGTATTGCGTCGAATCATATGCAAGGATTCTTTTGATGTCCGATAGTTAATACCGCAAACCTCAACATCTCCCGATGATATTGTTTCTAGCGCATTGATTGTACGCAAACACGTACTTTTTCCACTGCCTGAAGGACCAATTAGTGCAACAACTTCTCCTTGCTTCACCTCAAAATTAATGCCCTTTAATACATGATGCTCACGATCTTTTGAATAAAAAATCTTGTTTACATTTTTAAGACTAACCACAGTTTCCAAAGACATAATTATTGAGTTCCAAATTAATGTTTTAAACTAATACTTAACCGTTTTTCTAGATAACGGCCCAAAGAACTAACCAAGGTATTAACAACAAAATACAAAAGTGCAATAAAAAACCAAGTTTCAAAACTGCGGAAAGTCACAGTAACAGCATTTTGTGCTTCTTTAGTAAGCTCAGGAATAGCAACGACAGAAAGCAAGGAGCTATCTTTAATCAATGAGACAAATTGACCAATTAATGGAGGTAACATATTGCGCAATGCTTGGGGGGCAATCACTTTTCTTGCAATTTGAAATGGGCTTAAGCCCAGAGCCTTTGCCGCATCAATTTGACCTCTTTCAAAGTTTGCCATGGTTCCTCTAAAAATCTCTGCAACATATGCAGAGCAAAACAAACTCATGGTTAAAACACCCGCTGCAGGACCAGACAAATTAAAAGCAGTTCCAACTATAAAGTAGGCAACATAAAGCTGAACAAGAACTGGAGTATTTCTAAAAATATCGACATAAAATAAAGCAGCAAATTTTGAAATTTTTTCTTTTGATGTGAGAAGCATACCAAATATAACACCGAGAATTGACCCAAATATTATACTTTCTATACTCATTTTTAAAGTAATCCAGAGACCTTTTAAAAATAAACCAGGACCGCCTCCTTCTTCACTTGGAAGCCAAATATAAGGACTCAATACTGAAAAATCCCAACTATAATCAAGTTGGTAAAAACTACGAATAATAATTGCAAGTATAATAGAAATTGCAAAAAAAGATAGAAAAGAATAATAAAGAGGTAATTTTTTATCAGGCATCGCGTTTCTTAGTTCCAAGCATAGGATTAAAAAATGAAAAGAAAATTAAAAAAACTCCGTGTGTTTACTTATCAAGAAGAGCAAGCCAGTCCCGACCTTCAAAATAATACTTGATGGCCTTATCATAGCCTCCAGCTTTTTTCCAGTCAGCTAGAAAAGAATTGAAAACGCTGGCTAATTCTTGATCTTTTTTTCGAACAGCGACACTAAAATGATCTCCATTAAATCCGTCGGGGAGAACAAAAAGTTTACCAGGATTATTGAAAGCTGCTAACTTAACATAAGGAGTGTCGTAAATAAAAGCTGTAGCACGACCACCGAGCACGGCATTTACCACATCAGCATCAGCGTCAAATCTCATAATCTGCGCTTTATGAAACAGTTTAGTATCTTGTAAAAAAAGATCGGGAGCAGAACCTGTTTTTACCGCAATCTTCGCATCAGGATTGTTGAAATCCTGTAAGACATTATAATTTTTACGATTTTCTTGAGTCTCTTTTATAGCAATTAAGAACTTATTTTCATAGTAGGAATCAGTAAAAGTCACCGCTTTTTCGCGTTCTTTGGTTCGTGCCATGGATGACGCAATCATATCGCACTTACCAGTTAAAAGAGAAGGAATAATTCCGTCCCACTTGGTGTCCAACATACTCAGCTTTAGCCCCTGAGATTTTGCAAATGCTTCCATCATTTCAGGATCAAAACCAATCCACTTCCCAGAAGCTGTTTTCATTTCAAGAGGCAAATACCCTGACTCTGAGCAAACCTTTAATATTCCTGATTTTTTTATATTTTGCAGAATACTATTTTCTGCATTATCAAAACCTTGCTTATTTTTGGAAGCATTACTTTCTGTGGCATGAGCATAACTCATAAAAACTGAAAATACGACCCATATAGACCAAATCGAAGCTATTCGAATCGATATAGATCTTCGTCCCCAAAAAGTCGAGCTCGCCATAGATGATACCTTTCGTAAATTATTCAGAACACGAAAAAAGCAATGGGCTACTTACCACATAAAACATTGATGAGCAAATCAATTTACGAAGAGAAATTCTCAATTATGTAGCAAAAATCCATTTTTTTTAGATATTCAATAGGAAATTTGTTTCTTATTGTGAGTTTGCCGGATGCAATTAATAGTCATAGAACAAAATGAAATCTATAAGATAATAAAATTATCTTAGCCTTTAAAATGAGGTTTTTACATGAAGCTAAAAAAAATTATTTGGCTTTTTTTATCTGGATTATTCATGGGATGCTCAACAATTATACCCATAAATGCAAAAAAAAATAGCGAAAATCAGGAGCAAAAAAATTCTGCAAGTTTTTTTGACAACCTTTTTTCGCATCATGAATACGCAGAAGCAGATAAGGAAAATAACGCAAATAGACTATCACAAAACACCCTAAGATCTCAAAATAAAAGAATTTTATCTCAAAGATTTCCTTCAAAGGGCCTCATTGAGCTCCCAAATGCAATAGGCCTCACACCTGTCGATGGCAACACCTGGAGGACTTCTATTCATCCTGCAATGGTTTTTGGCATTATGTCGCGAATCATTTCGCAGACCTATATTATTTCATCGATGGATCGCAAAAACTTTAATCTCCAAACAGACTGGGATAAATTTTTTATTGATGGGAGACTTTTTAGAAATAGAATTAATGTGATGGTATTTCCTGTTGGTCCTAAACAAACTGAAGTTGTTATTAAAAATATAGTAGAATATTACACTGGGAACCCAAATTACAAAATGGAAGAAAATACGGCATGGCTCCCTACTCCAGACATCACCGATGAGATTCCAAAACTCGTAGAAAATACAAACCGCCAAACAGCTCTTGCACTGACACAAACAAATCTTAGATAAATATCTGCCAACAACAAAAACACAATGAAAATTATGCCTTATAATTAATATTATTATACCGATTATATAAAAGTAAACAAAAATTAACTTTGGTAACCGAAAAGATGCTCAATTTTTTCTTTAATAATTTTAAAAAAATAATATTATTATCACTTTTATGTATTCATGAATTTGCATTTGCAAGCGGAAATTTTTTTGATATTACTTTTAATGGTAGTTTTCAATCTAGCTTTACAACAAACTACAAATACACAAAAACCTCTTACGGTATAGAACTTGGTATTCCTTTAAGTAGTTTTTTTGAAATTAATATTGGAGAATCTTTTTCAACATCAAAATATATTTATACTGATGAATACAAAACCTATTTAACTAGCAAAGGCATAACTCTTCCAACTGGAGATCTCACCCAAGAATATTTAACCACAAGTACATATGGAAATATTAGTATTGGTTTATTTGGGTATTATCTATCACCATCTATTTATGGCGGAGTGATGAACAGTCAAACACGGTACAAAGATTTTTTTGGCGTCGAAACGACTAACCAAGAAAATCTTTCCTGGGATGCTGGTGCTGCTCTTTCAATAAGGTTATCTCGATATTTAAAATTTAAAATAAATTATCGAATTTCGCCATCAAATATAAAAACAGCTTCTGGCGCACCACTTTACGATCAATCTTATACTGGAGGCCTAACGATAAGTCTTTAAACGATTGAGCGTATAATTTGGTAAATTTCTTAAACTTCCTTGCGCTTCTGTTATCATTTCAAAAATTCGCAATCGATGTTGCCACAAGCTTAAAACTCTTTTTGCAGATAAAAAAATCTCCAATTCAGTACTGCATGCTGTTTCGTTTTCATCGACAAACGCTAAAGAACTTTCAAGCATAGTTTCATTTGTTATATTTTGCGAAAAGCACCGCTCAATAATTTTTAAAATACCTGACCATTTTGAAATAAATTCTACACATATTGCAACATGTGTATGAATCTCATTACGCCCTTGATCGCAAAGAAAGTAGCGAATCTCATTTTGTGATAAAGGAGTGGGTGTTTCGCTTTCTATTTCAGAATAAAGAGAATGATATTCAAAAAAGTCATTTAACTTAGATTTTAATCTGGATGACCTTTTTAAGCTTCGATGATGAAAAGTAACTCCACGAATTTTTTGATTATGACGTCCATAGAATGTTCGCATCATTAACGTAACCTACTTTCTAAATAACGGATCATTGGAGACTCCGCGGTTTCTCCTTGACTTTTAAGCTTTGATATTTCTTCTAAAATTTTTTTACGCCAACTCGCATCTAAGGTGCCTTGTGCCGCAAGAATATCCATGGCCGATCTGTAAGTCCTCGCATCCCGTTCCTTTTGCATTTCTTTCTCATTTTCTTCTTCATCTTGCAAGGATAATAATGCTTTCTCAATCGCTTCTTGAGTCATTCTTGTTTCACGCAAACGTTCAAAATTTTTACGTTGTTGCGCTAAGACAAATGTTGACTTTAAGTGTTCTTGTGCTTCGTTCAATGCTTCATTAAACTCTTTTCCAAGAGGTGCAATTTTCTTAAGTAAATCCTTAGAATTTAATAAATGAGATAATATTTTTTGCGAAGGCAACTGTGACTTAGTCTCCTCTAAATACTGATCGGACTTTTGTAATTTGGTTCGTGCATCCATAATAGCGCGTTGTCTGGCTTGTTGTAACAACTGTAAAGCATTAGCTAAATATGCTGTAGAATGCTCAAGTGCGCTTTGAATGCTTTGCTGTGCATCAAGGATTTTATGTTGTTGGAGATTTTTTATAGTTTTTTGGAGTTTATCTGTTGTTTCATCTTTTTTAATTAAACTTTTAATTGATTTTTCTTCCTGATCAGAAAGACTGTTTATCGATTTTTGTAAATCGTCTTTAATCTGATTTTTTAATTGCAATGCGAGCTCCTTGAGCTCTGTTGCGTCAGACTCTAATTCCTTGAATTCTTGCCCTTCATGACTTTTAGTAAAAATTTCATTTTTTAATTTAAGAAGTTTAGCAAAAAAATTGTTTGTTTCACTCGATTTCTTTTGTCGTAACAGTAAATTTAAGGTAGATTGAATTTTTGCTTGAGTGCCATTAAAAAATTGATCTTTTTTAAATTTAATTTGCTCAGCATAGTTTATAGCCTCTATTATATTTTTTCTGACTACTCCTGAACGACTAAGTCTGCTTGCCTGTTGTGCCGCTTCCATTAATTTTACAATTGACTTTTGCTTTGCAATTGAGTTTTCAGAACTTAATAGATTTAACTCTTGTTTTGCAAGAGTTAAATTTTTAATAAGATCTTTTATAATATCTGTTGGAGATTGCACTGGAAAACTTATTTCTTGAGATTCACCAAAATGCTCATTCAAAACTGTTTTAGCAACAGCTTTAACATACAAAATATCGTCTGCTAAAAAAGGAATGCCTAATGTTATTAACTCTACATTATCTGACTTAAAACGAAACTCTGATGAGTTTGCAAACTCTGCAATAATTTTTTTAAAATTATAACCAGACTTAGTTCTTACAGAGAGCTCTACACCACTTAGCGGAATTTGAGAAACAGCTTCAATTAAAAAATCAATTTTTCCAATGTTATCTGTGTCTTTACGCTGACTGAGTACAGGCTCTAATTTAATAAGAGGATTATTTAAAGGATTTATTTTAATATTAATGGAGTATTTTTTATTTTTGTTAGTTAACTCCATTTTAACATGTTTTGATTCTAAGTTTGAATTTGTTAGTTTTTCAAAATTTTTTGCAAGTTCTAAATTATCGTTGATTAATACATGGTATAATGAGTCAACAGATGACGACCAGTTTCCTAATTTAGTAGAATAATATAAAGATTTTGGATTAATATTATTCTTCGATAAATCAAAAAATTCAATCGTCCATTCATCATTTTTTTTAAAATTTTCAATCCGTAGTTCTAAATACGATGCTGTATCAACCGTAACCTCTGTATTTGAATTAAAATAAAAATCATCAGATGGTATCCCTAAAAAATAGGGATACTCAACATGTAATACAGGTTTTGAAAATTTTATAGCATGAAGAATTAATGAATAACTATCTTTAAAATCTTGTTGCATAAAAAAATATATTATTCCTAAAAAAGAAAAAACTAATACATAAATTTTAAATTTTAAAATATTAAAATAATATTTTAAATCATGAGAAGATTTAGAAATTTTTAAATTTAAATTAAGACGACTAGGAGAAAATTTTTTAAAAACATAATAACTTTTTAATACGGATAAATTTATCCATTGCAATAATAAATATGTCAATGGAAAACTGAGCCAAGCTAATTGGTCTCCTAAAAAACGATATAATAATAAATAATTAATAGCTAAAAGAAAAAAAGAAAAAAAAAGAAAATAAGTTTTTTTGATCACTCCACCAAATTCCTTAGTCAGAATTAACTGGGCATCTCTTCTCTATAAGGTGACAAATCGGATATAGTTTTTAACACAGAATTTTCATCTAACATCCGCCAAAAAACACCTGCTGTCACTAAGATGTCTCCAATAGAACGGTGCCTTGATTCAAAGCTTAACCCATAATGTTCTGCCAGGGCGTCAAGGTTTCGCCTTTCAATTTTGACTAATGCTCTTGCCATTTTTAATGAACAAAAAACAGTGTAATCACATGAAATACCTAATCTCTCAGACTCATAATACATCATGCCAATATCAAATTCGGCATTATGCGCAAGTCCAACACAGCCCCGCAAAAAATCATGAAACAATGGAAGCACTGTTTGCAAATCGGGTTGATTGGCCAACATCGTGTTGTCTATACCTGTAATGGAAGTAATTTCAGGCGAAATGCTCATGCCAGGATTTATAAGATACGAAAATCGGCTGATTTCTTTTCTATTTTTATATTTAATTGCCCCAATTTCTATAATTCTTGACGTTCTAACATCAAGACCAGTTGTTTCAAAGTCAAATACAACAATTGGCACATCGTTTATATCTTCTGTTCCAAAAAAACGTGATCCACTCATGCCTCCCATAATGGCAATGGGCGAAGACGTAAAATTTTCTTTTAGAGAAAGAATGTAATGGAACATACTATTTTGAAATGGTGATGGCATAATTTTAAACCAAATAAAAAATTAATTATAAATTTTTTGTAAAACGTTAATAAACTCAGCGGCAGCAGGGGTCAAGTCCCGCTCAATTGCTGAACAAATGAGTATTGATCGCTGCATTTTTAATCCTTGTACTTTAAGCACATGAATATTTTTTTCATTCCGCAAAGAGTGAGCACTTACAATGCTAAGACCAATATTTTTTTCTACCATTTTTATCATACTCTGCGCAGATCTTAACGTCATGACAGTTCTAAATCGAATTCCGAGTTTACGAAACTCCATTTCAATAATATCATGAATTGCACTTCCATTTTCAAATAAAATCATAGGTTGTCTGTTAATGTGAATTGGCAACAAAGATTTTCCCTGTTTTTCTAAGGATGCAGACATTTGGACTAAGGGATTTTCTGGAGCTGCAATCACTTCTAAATTGTCTAAAATTTCTGAATGGATCTTTAAACCAACAATCGGATCTTCACTTGGCGGAACAAAAGGATTTCTTGTAATTAAGCCAATATCAACAGAACCATCATGAAGAGACTCTATCACCGTTGAAGAATCTTTTTCATGCAATGTAAATTGAATTTGCGGATATTTCTTTCTAAATTCTGAAATTGCATCAGGAAAAACCCCTGCAACAGCGGTTGCTCCTCCGCCCAAATGCACAAAACCTTCTCTGAGTTCTAAATGATTTCTAACAGTTGTTTGCAGTTGCTGCATGCGTTTCAAAATATCAACAGAGATACTGTAAACCAATTTGCCCATAGTTGTCAGGCGGACTCCTCGGGCAGTCCGTTTTAACAAAGAACACCCTAAACTTTCTTCTAAAAGTTTTAATCGAGCCGATAGCGCAGGTTGTGTGATATGCAATTTGTTTACCGCAAGAGAAAGTGAGCCTTCTTGCACAACCGTCACAAAAGCCTGTAACCTATAAATATCTTGTAACTCTTGCACCATTTACCTCTTATTCTGAGAATAGACACACTTGCAACAATACTGTAAGGATTAATGTCGTCAACAGAGAAAAGTTGGAAGAGTTGTACAGGAAGAAAAACAGTGAAAGAAATCAACATTCAAAATACATCGTCGCAAGAAAACAAAACAAATTTTGCGCAATTAAAAATATGGACTAAAAAGTTTGCTGAACCATTATTGCGTGTTTTAAACACGTCTTTACAAAAAATTACCGCATCAGAACATGGTTACCTAATTTTGAGCGTCTATAAACCTGGAGATGACAAATCTACAGTTCTATTAAGCATGAAAAAAGGAGAAAGTGGTATTTCTACAACCCACTTAAAACCTATTCCACTTAAAAAACCAAACTCTATTGTGCAAATCACGCGCAAATACCTTCAAGGAAGAAGAGTTGTCTCATCCTATGCGACAATTTCACCTATTACTGTTGTTCTTGAGTTTGGTGAAGCAAACTCTAAGGCTGAAAATTTTGAAGAATTACAAAATGGACCAAATTGCCTTATCCTTGATTTGGATCATAAACCGCCAAGAATTATTTTAGCTAAAAAATTTGCAAAAATTCCTGAAAGGTATGTTGAAGAACTGGGACATAATTTTAATCATTCACAAGAATTTTTTGAAAGCTGGTGTGAATGGAGTGAAAATAATACCAAAACCAAAAAAAGAGCATGCTTTACTCTGCCGTTTATTTCTTATTGTCCATTACTTTTAAACGAAACAGTGACAGAGAATACAAATAAATTAGTACAACCAAATATTGTTCCAAACATTGAAAAAAATATTCATTTAATCAAACTCCATCAAGCAACTCATACTTTAACTGGTGCTTTAGAAATTCTGCCTACTCACATACGCCGCAGCGCAAGAACTCGTCTTCAGTTTCTTGCCCGTCGAATTGCAAAACAAAAAGCTGATTTGCCCGATGCACTCGAAATCTCTCGCTTACAAAAGCAAAGTGAAGGATTAAAAACCAATCTTTATTTGTGGCCAAAATCCTCTCTCATTTGGTATGTGCCTCCGCAGTTTATAGAAGAATATAATATGCCCCCTTTTTATTCACTCAAAAAATTTGAAAAACCAGGAGATCTGCTCAGTAAAATTCATAAAGAAATCGACGCTCTAAAAAGAAGACGACAAGAACTCACTACTCGAATTGCAGAAAGCATTAAAGCAGAAGAAGATTTCCAGCAACTCATATCAGAAAGCTCTAATGAATTAAAAAATTTAATTCAAAAATATACTGCTCACAATACATTTAATAGCCAAGAACATCAAAAAATGGCAAAATATACTGTTGATTACATATTAGAAAAAGAAGATTTACCAAAATTATCGAGTCTTTGTCGTATGTTAGATATTAGCTTAAGAGAAGATGACGCAAAACATAAAGCAAAAAACAATCCAGAAATGCGTCTTCCTTTTCGCGAATATTTATCTACAACTGGAGAAAGAATACGTGTCTCTAAAACAGCCGAAGATGGTGATAAAATGATCAAAATGATGCCCTCAAATCATACTTGGCTTCACGTATTAACAGGAGAAGGAAGCCACGTATGGCTTGAAAAACTAAAAGGAAGTAAAACTCCTTCGCAGCAAGCGATTCGCGAAGCTGCCATTTTAGCAATTCACCATTCAAAGCACAGTAAAGCCCAAAGCGCCGAAATTCAAATAGCAACTCGAGCGGATATTGAAAAAAGAAAAAACCTCGCTCCTGGAAAAGTGCTTGTAAGACGCTGTGAAACAATACTCATTAAATATGAAAATAATGAATTACAAAAATTAACAACAAATTCTAACTAATTTTTCGATTATTTATAATATATTTGACTGTTTTGGTTTTTACGTTTTGGAGTGCAAGTTTATTTCTGTTAAGCTTATTAAAAACTATTTAATTGAATTACGATTATGTGGAGATTTCAATGAACACCCAAGCTTCTCCCCAAAAACCTAATCTAAAAAATCAATCAAATAAAAAATTATTTCAGCTTGTCGATACTCCAGATGCCATGCAAGCAAACATTCCAGCAAAAACTCCGATTGATCCTTCTATTGCCAAATTAAGTTACGAGCAACTTTGTGCTTACTTAGAAAGTTTAGGGTATAAAGCCAAACCAACAGAAACTGCTTTTGCCGATTTAAAAAAATGCGCGGAAACCAAAGAAAAAACATTTAACACCAATTATATTTTACTTCAAGGAAACCCTTATTCTCCTGCAAAACCTGCTACGATTAAATGGTTAAATCCACCTACAATGCCAAAAGACTTGGTGCGCCCAGGAATTCCGTTTGGCATTATCAAACAAGCGAGCGATGAGTCCTTAGCAAAAAATATTTATGGTCAAGAACTACCAAAAGTTCAAAGTAGTAAAACTCCTGAGAAAGAAATCAAAAAAGTCACAATCACAACTCACCCTAATTTTACCGTAGATGCTAACGGAGAAATAAAGTGTGACAAAGGAGGTAAAGCAATCATCGGATCTGACGGTAAAATTGATTTTTCTGAAGTGTATGAAGTTAAAGATGTACGTCCCGATCAAATACACAAAGTCACTTTTCCGTGTAGTGTTGTTGTAAAATGTGACCTCCAGGGTTTACTCGATTGGACCATTCAAGGAGATCTCACCGTGGAACAGTTTTGGACTGCAGGAAATATTAAAGTTCAGGGAAATGTTATTGCCAAGGGAGGGGTGCAAACCAATAATAATAGCGATGAAAAAACAGCTATAAAAATTAATGGTAATCTTGAAGTCTCTTTTATTCAATCGAGTTGCTTTATTGTTGAAGGAAACATAAAAGTTTACAAAGCGATTTTAGCCTCTCATCTTACTGTTACTGGTAATTTAGAGTGCACGGGAAGTCCTGGAAAAATTGCAGGTTCTGAAATTGTTATGCAAAAAGGTACTATAAATGCAAATATAATAGGCAGCGAGAAAGAAAAACCGACACTCATAAAATACACTGCAGAAGAAGATGCAAACAATTCTAAAGTTGGAACTTTATCTGAGGGAACAAGAATTCAAATTGGCAAATCTAGAATTATTATTAAATTTGATCAGCCTTGGCCAACTGCTAAAAAATAGGTTAGTTAATTACAATGCACAAATCAAAACATCGGAATAAATCAAAACAAAATACTTCTAATATTATTAATAATAAAAAATTTGAAAAAGAAATGATGACTTCTTATTCTCTTGCAACTGATGGCAGGGCAATAGGACGTGATCAAAATAATGTGATTACGTTTATTAAAAATATGCTCCCCAATGAAACAGCCAAAATAGAAATTACTTCTAAAAAATCAAATTTTAAAAACGCGACCATTTGTAAAATCGAAATTGCATCACCTTTTAGGGTAAATCCTCCTTGCAGTTACGTCTCTCGATGTGGCGGTTGCCAACTACAACATGTTTCAAACGAAATGCAGACAATATATAAAACTCAATGGTTTTTAGAAACATTAAAAAGAATAGGCAAATGGGATAATTATAATATTGAACTTGCTGAAAAAAAATTAGAAGTTGTCTATCTCCCCAAAGACTCATACAGAAGAAGAATCCGGTTACATTTTGATGGTAAAAATTTGGGTTTTAAAGCAAGTCAAACCAATTTGGTCACTGATATCAATTCTTGTTTTATAACATCTAAAAGAATAAATAATAAAATACCAACTATTAAAAATAATCTCATTACGGCTTTAAAAATTATCAATGAAAAAAATTTAAGTAAAAACTTTGAATGTGAAATTGAAGCCACAGAAAGCGATGATGATAAAGTTATTCTAAATATTACAAGCCTAAATATTGATCATCCCGCAGAAAAAAAACAAATTGAAAAAATTTTAGAAAAAACACTTGAAATTCAAAATGATCAAATGATTTCAATGAATCATCCTCAACTCACTCGTTTTAAATTAAAAAAACAAAGTTTTATCCAACCTCATAAAGATTGTATTAAGTCTTATTACAAACATATTAAAGAAAGTGTTGCAGAATTTTTACAAAAAATAGCTCAATCCAATAATAATCCTGATACTCTTTTAGCTTGGGATCTTTATGCCGGTGCTGGTGTTTTTTCTGGTATTCCCTACTTTTTAGCAAAAAAATACAATTTACCAATTCGCTGTATTGGAGTCGAAGGCGTTCCTGAGGCTATTGATTCTTTAATTAACAATTATAAAACATTACCCATAGAAGGAATTGTGTCCGATGTTTTTGAATTTATTGAACAGCAATTTAATTTAAAATTACGTGCAGACAAAACATTTCACGAACCTAATATTATTATTATAGATCCACCACGATCGGGTTGTGGTATCCAAACAATGCAAAAAATTGTTGAAATCTGTAGTAAAAAATCCCAAGTATTATATCTTGCATGTGATCCTGCAAGTTTTGCTCGTGACACATGGGTATTGCTAAAAGGTGGGTTTAAATTACAGAAACTCTGTTTATTCGACTCGTTCGGTCAAACTGTACACTACGAAGTACTTGGCTGTTTCGAAAAATAAAACATTAAAACCTATGGAATTTTATGAAAAATTATTCAAAGCATGCATTTGTGTGCACGTCTTGTGGTGCAATTCATTCTAAATGGCTTGGCAAATGCCCAGATTGTGATGCTTGGAATTCTATTCACGAAGAGATGATCCAAAAATCAAATCATAAATTGGCAGTTCATCCTCATCATGTTGTCCCACTGCCACAAGTTGAAGAAAAATCTGAAAAAAGAGTTTTTTGCGGAGTACCAGAACTGGATCGCGTGCTAGGTGGCGGACTTGTCAACGGCTGCCTTGTTTTACTCAGTGGCGATCCAGGCGTCGGCAAATCCACGTTGCTTCTTCAAGCATTGTATGGCTTAGCGCAAAGAGGCTTTAAAGTGCTCTATGCTAGCGGCGAAGAAAGCAGTACGCAAATAAAATTAAGAGCGGAAAGAATTGGTGCCATACATAATAACATTCTTGTTACTAACGAAAATAATCTCAACACCATACTCGATGCTGCAAAGCAATTAAAGCCGCATGTACTTGTCGTGGATTCAATCCAAACCGTGTACAACCCAGATCTGCCTGGAACACCAGGAAACGTAACGCAAATTAAAGAATGCGCAAATTTACTGATGCAAAACGCCAAAAGTCAAAACATTTCAACTTTTGTCATTGGTCATGTTACGAAAGAAGGCACCGTGGCAGGCCCTAAAGTGCTCGAACACCTTGTCGACACCGTCACACACCTTGAAGGCGACGCATCCAGTGGATATCGTATTCTTCGTGCATTGAAAAATCGTTTTGGCTCAACTGGTGAAATTGGAGTCTTTGCGATGCAAGGACATGGCTTGGTTGACGTTCCAAATCCAAGTGCTGTTTTTTTAGATGAAAATAAAAAGGATTGGGAAGGCACTGCCATTTCAGTCAGTATGGAAGGCTCACGACCAATTCTGATTGAAGTTCAAGTTTTAGTTGGAAAAACATCATTTGCCTCGCCCAGACGACTTTCAACTGGTTTTGATAGCAATCGCTTTACAATTCTTTTAGCAGTGCTCGAAAAACGCGCGGGACTCTTTTTGTCAAATGTTGATGTGTATGCAAATATTATGGGTGGAATTAAAATTTATGAAACAGCTATTGATTTGGCAACCGCAGCAGCCGTAGCATCAAGTCTCTTTGGCAAACCCCTTCCTCCCAAAACTGCATACATTGGAGAAGTCGGTCTTTCTGGAGAAATACGAATGGTGTCTCATATTTTAACGCGTATCCAAGAAGTCCAAAAATTGGGTTTTGAAAAAGTTTATATTCCAATGTGTAATTATCAAATGGAAAAAAACCAATTGCTAAAATTTTTAGAACATCAAGAAAGAAATTTTTTGATTATTCCTGTTGAACATGTGAAAGAAATTTCTAGATTTGACCGGAAATAATTCGCCCATGATTGTGAGAAAACACTTAAAATATAGACTTTATGCACTTTTTGAAATAGCCTACCCAGATATTGTCTTTCATTAAAAAGGCAAGTCGCTATTTTTAATGAGTAATCTTTAATTATTTTTTAATTATTTTCCATTGGTGAATCATGTCCACATTGCACGATCCTTTTAAATCAGAAATTGCGACACTCGCATATGAAGCACTCAATGATTTAAGTAAAAAACTTAATCTGAGCTTATCAATTTCGATTCTTGAAATTTATCAAACTTTATCAACACCCCCAACCTTTTCTCTTGGACAAGCCGCTCTCCCATGTTTTCCTTATGCTAAAATTTTTAAACAACCTCCGCAAAAAATCGCTCTAGAGCTTTCTGAACGTCTCAATCAAAAAACCAAACTTTTTGTTGAACACGTGCAAAGCGAAGGGGCATATTTAAATTTTTTCTGTAACTTTAATCGTTTGGCTGAACATATTGATAACGAAATCAACAATAACTATTATTTTCATAAAACATTACTCTCAAAACCTGAAATAGAAAAAATTGTTGTTGAATATTCTCAACCCAATACTCACAAAGCAATGCACGTTGGCCACCTGCGCTGCCTTGTGCTTGGTGATGCCGTCTGCAATTTACTGCAATACGTAGGGCATAAAGTTGTGCGTGCAACTTTTCCGGGAGATCTTGGCAATCATGTCGCAAAAATTTTATGGTACATCACGCATCCCACTCCAAAAGCGCTCCCAACAGATCAAAAAACCCGTTGGCTTGGCCAAATGTATGCAGAAGCAGATGATGCATTTAAAGCCGCCAAAGGCACTCCGCTAGAAACCGAAATCAAAAAAGACATGTCTGAAATTCTTGCACAATTGAGCAATGCTTCTGGAATGTATTACGAACTTTGGAAAAAAACCAGAGAATGGAGCTTAGACGAATTAAAAGCAATTTATAGTTGGCTTAATTCTTATTTTGATGCGTGGTACTTTGAAAGTGAATGCGAAAAACCCTCAATTCAATTAGTACAAAAAAAATATGAAGAAGGTTTTTTTGTTAAAGACAATGGCGCCATAGGCATTGATTTAAGCCAGTGGAAGCTTGGCTTTGCAATGCTCCTAAAATCAGATGGCAATGGTTTGTATCTAACAAAAGATATCGATCTGATTATGCGTAAATTTTCTGACCCAGAAGTAACCAAATCAATTTATATCGTTGATTCGAGACAAAAGCTGCATTTTCAACAATTATTTAAAATTGCAGAGCTTATGGGTTATCCGCAAGCAGCAAAATCATCCCATCTATCTTATGAAACTGTTAATACAGAAGATGGCAAACCATTTAGCTCTCGTCAGCTCAATGGTTTGCAATTAACGGATCTCAAAGACAAAATGGAAGAAAAAGTAAAAGTTGATTATTTGCAACGGTATCGCGGTAATTGGCTTGACGAAGACATAACACGCACAGCAGAAAATATTACAATTGGTGCATTAAAATATGGAATGTTAAGAGTCGATAACACAACTCAAATTAATTTTTCATTAACAGAATGGTTAAAGCTTGATGGGGAAACTGGACCTTACCTGCAATATGTCCATGCACGTTGTTCAAGTATTATCGAAAAAATTGGCATTCCTGCAAACAAAATCGAATTTTGTTTGACTGAAGGATATGAAAAAGAATTGTTGTTTTTATTGTCACGTTTTCATGATCATGTCTTGCTCGCCGCTCAGCAGTACCGTCCTTCATTAATTGCAACTTACCTTTATGACCTAGCAAAAAGTTTTAACCGCTTTTATGAAAATTGCCCTATTCGAAGCGCCGAACACAACGCCAAACAAAGTCGTTTGAAATTGGTAAAAATTACACAAGCAATTATTCAACAAGGCTTAAAACTACTTGGAATACCAGCACCACAAAAAATGTAAACAAAAGAATTTTTTGTTTACATTTTTGAATGTTATTAAATTTTTTGTTTTTGTTTTTTTACAGTTTCATAGTAGTCAGGAACTTTTATTTTGCCATCAATAATTTCTGCGCGAATGCGGTTGATTTTTTTGATTTCAAATTGACTAATGATGGAGCGGTTATATTTATCAAAAGCCCAGTCAATACCACCATTTCGCAAATCTAAATGTTTCACTTCTGCAGAAAATTTGTCATCGACAAAATCTTTAATTGCTGTATAAACTGCAATATTAACATGCTTCACCATACTGGTGATCACAATTCCTGGCGCTAATTCATTTTGATTTGAATCAACCCCAATTGCATAATGTTTTTTTTCAGATTTTTTTGACATGTTAAGTTGTTTTGCAGCATCAAATATCCCTTGCCCAGAAGGGCCTGCGACCTGAAAAATCACATCAACGCCATTTTCATATTGCAGCAATGCAATTTCCTTCGCTTTGGTAGGATTATTCCAAGCAGTTGGAGCTGTTCCAACAACACCACTGTATACTTGAATTTTTGGGGCAACATATTTTGCACCTGCTTCGTATGCCAGGGCAAAACGCTTCATCATTGGCACATCCATGCCGCCAATAATTCCTACGCTTTTTGTTTTTGATTTCATGGCAGCAATACTGCCCATTAAAAAAGCACCCTGATCTTCTCGAAATAATGCAGATCTCACATTATTATTTTTTGACAAAACTTCTTGATCAATGGCTAAGTATTTTTTGTTTGCAAATTTTTCGGCAAAGTTTTTTACATAACTCGAAGGATTAAAACCAACTGTGATAATAAGTCCACAGCTTGGATCGAGCGAAAAGGCGCGAAGAAATTGCGGAATTTGCTCATCTGATTTTGTTTCTAAAAATTTACTTTCTTTAGAAATATTTAACGTTTCTAGCGCTTGCACAAACCCTTCAACCGCTGATTGGTTAAATGATTTGTCATCTTTTCCGCCTCTATCTAAAATCATACATACTTTTTGCACGGCATGAGCAGATACAGAAAAAAATAAAATAAAAACAAGAACAATATATCTTTTCATTTTTTTAATTTCCAAAACGCCCAAGAAGAAAAACTTGGGCTCTAATATGCTATGGGTGACTAAATAATAGGTACGTTCCAATTTTCAATGACATTTTTTACTGTGCTTAAAAATTTGCCACTATCGGAACCATCAATAACACGGTGATCAAAAGTTAGAACACAAAATGACATTGTTCTAATTGCAATGGCATCATCAATGACAACCGCTTTTTTTTGCATTGCGCCAATGCCAAATATTGCAACCTGAGGTTGATTGATAATTGGTTGTCCAATGACCGTTCCAAAACCACCAAAATTACTTATTGAAAATGTTCCACCTCGAACATCGTCTGGAGCTAATTTTTTATTGCGAGCTTTTTCAGCTAAAAAATTAAGCTCTCGCCCTAAACCAACAAAACTTCTCTCGCTTGCATTTTTGATTACGGGAACAATAAGTCCCCAATCAAGCGCCACAGCACAACCTAAGTTAATATCTTTTTTATAAAGAATAGAGTCATTATCTACGCTTGCATTAACAATGGGAACAGCCTTAATGGCTTCAATCACCGCATGCAAAAAGAAAGGCATAAAAGTGAGTTTAAATCCGTGTGTTGCTTCAAATTTGTCTTTAAATTTTGCACGCAGACTAACGATTTTTTGCAGATCAATTTCTATAGCAGACGTGACATGGGGGCTTGTGCGCTTACTCATCACCATGTGTTCTGCAATTTTTTTGCGCATTCCACTCATAGGCACGCGGTTGACGCGCACACCATCAATAATTCCTTCAGACGCGCCACCGGTCGATTTTACATGTTCAGCTGGAGCCTTGCTAACAGGAGCGCTTGCTGCCGCAGCTGCAGAAGCCACTAACGGTGATACCGAACCACCCGATTCGAGCACAGCCAGGACATCATTTTTAACAATTTTATTTCCTTCGCCTGAACCTTGCAGCTTTGAGAGATCGACAGCGTGTTCTTCCGCCATTTTTCGCGCCAACGGACTTGCCAAAACTTTTGCGGAGTTTTCTGATGAGGGAGCACTTGCCGCAGGTGGTTCAACAGACTCAAGAGAGCGTTTAGAACGACTCGAGCGTGTACTCTCCTCTGCAGGTTGCGATTGCACAACTGCGCCAGGTGATGCCGCATCATCTATCACAGCGACAACAGAATTTACGCTCACTGTTTCGCCTTCTTTTGCAAGTATTTGTACCAACACACCACTGACTGGCGAAGGGATTTCTGTATCTACTTTATCAGTAGATATTTCAAATAAAATTTCTTCACGTTGCACTCTTTCACCAAGTTTTTTGTGCCAACGCGTTAAAGTTCCTTCTTGAATTGATTCGCCCATTTGTGGCATGAGAACATTCTGAGTAGCCATATTTCACATATCCTTATTGAAACTGTTCTTTCTATCAAAAACAAACATATCACATGTTAATTGGATGTCCCATGGCAGCATGTGCTGCTTCTTTGATGATTTCTGAAACAGTTGGATGAGGATGAATTGTATGCGCAAGCTCTTCAATCGTCATCTCAAGGTTATTACCCAAGGCAAACTCAGAAATCATTTCACTAGCCTTGGTATTAACAATATGGACACCTAAAACTTCGCCATACTTTGGATCCACCAAAATTTTTAAAAATCCTTCTGCTACATCATCAATGCGAGCCTTAGCAATAGCAGTAAATGGAAACTTAGCTGCTTTGAAGTTACGACCCGCTTTCTTTAACTGATTTTCAGTATAACCAATGCTTGCAATTTCTGGATAAGTATAAATTGCCGCTGGATTTGTTAAGTAGTTAATGGGATGACGTTTTTTACCAGCAATAATATCAACAGCATACAATGCCTCTGCCGAACCAGTATGTGCAAGTTGCGGAGTTGGAATCACATCTCCAACAGCATAAATACCAGGGACTGATGTTTGGTATGTTTTGAGGTCAACATCAATAAAACCACGATCTGTTAACTTAATACCAACTTTTTCGAGTCCAATATTTTCTATATTTGGCGCACGTCCCACACTTAACAATACCTTATCAAAAATACGGGGAGCACTTTCGCCTTCTATCTGAACTTCAACCTTGTTTCCTTTTGCGACAATAGACTTTGTTTTAGTACTCACCAAAACTTCACAGTTTTGTTTTTTTAGCGCTTTGCTGAGTTCTGCTGCTGTTTCATGGTCTTCTGTTGGACAAATTTGATCTGCCATTTCAAGAATTGTGACTTTTGAACCATAACGGCCATAAGCTGAGGCAAATTCACAACCAATAACCCCACCACCTAATACTGCCATGCTTTCTGGTACTTTATCCCAAGCCCAAATTTCTTCTGAAGTGACAATATTTTTACCATCCACTTTAATATGCGGAAGATGACGAGCACGACTACCTGTAGCAATTAAAATATTTTTACAGGTATATGACGTCTTTTTTCCGTCTGCAGTCACATCAACTTGACCTTTTCCGGCTATGGAACCAAAACCACGAATGACATCAATTTTATTTTTTTTCATTAAGTAACTAACGCCATTTGTCATTGTTTTTACAATTTCATCGCGTCTCTTATTGACTTGCGGAAAGTCGAGTTCTGGATTTTCTGCACCAGCAATTTTAACTCCATAGCTTGCAAATTTTTTTGCTTTTTCTAACATTAAAGCAGACTGCAGCATGGATTTTGCGGGAATACAACCCACATTCAAACATGTACCACCAAGCGTTTGCTCTTTCTCAATCAAAGCAACTTTCATACCAAGTTGGCTACCATAAATTGCACCTTCGTAACCCGCTGGTCCGCTTCCAATAACAATGAGATCATAATTTGTAGACATTAAATTTTTTCCTCCAGTGACATTAAATTTAAAAATATCCTAAAAGACACTTGGAATCCCCCGTTGTTTGTATGTAGTCTTGCCCTTCGTAAAACGCAACCTTGGGAAAGGGAAAATCCCCATGAGTATGATACAAACACCAAACGCAGACTTCATCTGGAAACTATCAGAAAAAACAACTCCTCTAAGAATTGAGTTCGTATGTTCTGGATTAAAAAATAGTGATCTTCCTCCCTCGGCAGCACCCGAAATTGCTCTCGTCGGAAGAAGTAATGTTGGCAAAAGCTCTCTATTAAACTTTTTGGCTGGGCATAACCAATTGGCACGAGTCAGCCACACACCAGGTAGAACACAAACTATCAATCTTTTTTCTGCAGAAAAAGACGCTTTTTTTATTGTTGATTTACCTGGATATGGTTATGCAGAAACACCCCATAAAACAAGGGCTCATTGGGAACAGTCAATGCGTTACTTTTTTGAGGAACGCCCAGGACTTTTTGCAATATTCATGCTGATAGATATTAGGCGAGACGTGCAAAAAGAAGATGAAATGTTATCAAGATGGTTACAAAACCTAGGCTTAAAAGTGATTGCAATTCAAACAAAGTGCGACAAAATCCATAAAAGCAAATGGCAAGGTATTCGCCTTACTCATGCAAAAAATCTGGCACTTCATCCAAGTCAAGTGATCACGACAAGTTCTGATAAAAAAATTGGACTTACAGAAATCTTCCAAACAGTATCTGGTCTCTTAGATTCTTATGACAAAGACATCAAGGAACAAGATCAATGAACACAATGGAACAAAACAAAAAAAAAGTTTACCGTGATGGTTTGGACCTGCTTTCACAACACGATGAGGTGTTATTTCAAGCGCCTCAGTTCAATTATGAAAAATCGGGTTATTTAGAGCCTCTTAGTCGCGATGCGCTCCTCAAGTTTCATCCAGAAGTGGCCCTTTACTGCCCACAAATTCCTCCCAACACAGGAACTATTGCAAGAATGTGTGCAGCGTTTTCTTGCCGTTTGCATTTGATTGAACCAATGGGTTTTTCCATTACAGAAAAAGCGTTACGTCGTGCCGGACTTGATTACTGGAACCATGTCGACGTGTATATTCATGAAAATTGGGATGCTTTTTTAAAAACCAGATCCCAACGTCGCTTGATTTTTATAGAAACTGGAGGAGAAAAATCCCCAATAAATTTTTCTTTTTTACCTGGCGATGTGTTGGTATTTGGAGCTGAAACATTTGGGATTCCAAATGAACTTATTGAAAAAGAAATTTCCAATCAAAAAGCACATAAGTTAACAATACCTATGTATAATCGAGGAGTTCGAAGCCTTAATCTATCAAATACGGTATCTATCGCAATGTATGTGGCTTTAGAAAAATTACATTCACAATTTAAAAATTAACATAGTTTTAATACTATTCATTAATTTCAACATTAAATAAACCAACTTTTCCATTATTATAAAATAAACGAATTTGCCACAATCCCGGCATAAAAAGCTGCATGTTTCCAACATTCATACAATTTAGCTCCATTCCATCGGTTGTATGGTGTTTCAAGTTAGAAGGAATCGCTCCTTGCTTAACAATTGGAGGTTGCGCTCCATGTCCCATATCAGGCATGTACAAATCAATTTTAGATATATTTGCAGCATGTTCTGCACACACCAATGCAGAAGCCATGTCTTTTGAATTTGGCTTTTTTGCAAATTGCAACAAACCAAGGAGTTCATCGTGACTATTTTCATCGTTTAAAAATATTTTTCCTGTTTTTTTATCATAGCTAGCTGACTTCATATAATATTCAAAATGAAAAGGTTTTTCTTTGTTTTTTATATAAATTAAAGCTATACCTAAAACTAACACAAGAATACCTAAAATAAACATAAATTTTGATATTTTTGACATTCTTCCTCCACAAAACAATAACTGATCAGCAACTCATACTATGTAACCGTTGAGTGAAAAAAAATAAAGGCCAACCAATAAAGTAATTTTAATTAAGGTGTATAGCAAATAGAAATGACTTCTTAGTGGTTAATAAGAAGTCTGATTGTTTATAACAATTTGTTGTCATGAGCTCACTTTGATCACAATCCGAGAGTTTTAAATGTATGTAAAATGTATTTATAAAAAAATTGAGAAATATCTTATTGATTATGATTTTCCAGACGAAAACCGAACCAAAATGGATTGGTTAGTCAGGTTACGATGGATTGCAATTTCAGTACAATTATTCACACTTTACTTTGCCGTAAAGCTAGACTGGTTAAATCAACCTTTTATTACAATTTATCTAATTATCGTTACCAGTTTAATAATCTTAAACACCATACTAGCTTATTACTTAAAATCTCAAAAATCAACATCTAGCTATTTCATATTTTTTCAACTTATTTTAGATCTGATTGAAATCACATCATTGCTGTTAATGAGTGGTGGGATATGGAATCCATTTGCGCAAATTGTATTTTTAAATGTCTTTTTTGGTGCATTTTTATTAAGTGGTAAATATGCATTAATATTTTTTGTATCTTCAATTGTAAGTATATTTTTTCTCCAATTTCCTATTTATATTCCAAAAATAGCCCAAATTGAAAGTACTTCAAGTCAATATATTTTACCTGCACAATTAACGGTTTGTACTTTTTTATTTATTTTCACTCATTGGCTAGCTTATTCTTTGCGACTACAAAAAAAATATACTGAAAAATTGCAAACTGAAAAAAATCGCTTAGATAATTTAAGAGCTCTAGGAGCACTTTCTTCTGGTTTTTCTCATGAATTTGCAACCCCTTTAAACACAATTAAACTTAAAATTAACCGTTTGAGTAAAATTGAATTTTTAAAAAAACAAGACGATTTTAAAATAATTTTAAATGCTTTAAATCGCTGTGAAAATTCTTTAAAACAAATGCATCTTCACTTATTATCTAATACTAAGGACAATTATGAGCTTAAAAATATTGCTTTTTTAACTGAACAAATTATTAAATTTTGGAACCAATCCAGCAGAAAATCACATTGTTCAATTCATGACAATTGTCTTAATGTGTTGTGTTCAATTCCACTTTTTCCCTTTACTAAAGCAATAATCGATATTTTAGACAATGCAGAAGAAGCTTCGCGTGTTCATTTTTTAAACCAAACTCCAACAAAAAAAATTGAGATTTTTACTGAGATTTGTAAAAAAAATGATTTTATTTCAATAGCAATTAGTGACCTAGGAACCGGATGGCCAGAGGTGGTAAAAACTTATGCCGGACAACCGTTTTTAACTACCAAAGAAAATGGCGTGGGGTTAGGTTTATATCATGGATTTACGTTTGCAGCCTCTGTTGGCGGTAAACTTATTCTAACAAATAACAAAAATGGCAAAGGCGCAACAGCAGAATTTTTAATTCCGATCCATAAAGAAAGTATTCATGATGGAGAACAAGAAAATATTAATACTTGAAGACAATAAAGATTTTAGAGAATCTCTTAGTTTAGAATTTTTAGAAAAAGGATTTGCAGTTTATCAAGCAGAAAGTATTCTCGAAATTCCAAACCATCAATTTAATTATGCAATTATTGATCTAAGATTAAAGCATGATAATGGTTTACAAAGCATTTCTAAAATTTTTGCTTTTTCTCCTCTATGCAAAATTGTTGTGCTTACTGGCTATCCAAGCCTTGCAACAGCAGTTCAAGCAATAAAAAAAGGAGCTGTCAACTATTTAACAAAACCTGTTTCATTAAGCCAAATTGAAAAAGCACTTTTTGAAGATCAAAATCTTAACGATATTAGCAAAAGTGCCACAAATTTTGAAAACAAATTCGAAAATAATTCTCTTTCTTTAGCACGCCATGAAAGAGAATATATTGAGTTTATTTTAGCAGAATGCAATGGAAATATCACAAGTGCTGCAAAAAAATTAGGGCTTCATCGCCAAAGTTTACAAAGAAAATTAAGAAAATACCCACCGCGATTTTAATTTTTAAGACACTTTTTTATTCATGCACTTTATGATCTTTTAATACACTAAAAAATAAAGCGACAACAGAAACTGCAATCATATAAAATGCAGGAGCTGTCTTTAGTTCTGTTTTTTGTATTAAAGTTGTAACAATTAAAGGGGTAAATCCTGCAAAAATTCCAAACGCAATATTATAACTTAAAGACGATCCAGAATAACGAACTTTTGCGGGATATGATTCTGCTAACAGTAAAATCCCAGACGCAGAAGCAGCAGCAATTGCGATTGCAACAAAAGTATAACAAAAATAAATTGAGGCAAAATTATTATCATTAAATAAAGCAAAAGCAGGAAAAGAAAACAAAATAAATAATACACAAGAAAAATTAAATACTTTGCGCGCCCCAACTTTATCGCACAGAATACCAAAGAAAATTAATAATATAGCATACATAAAAACACAGATTGAATTAACTTGTAAAATATCAGATGCCTTAAATGAAAAATAGGTTCTAAAGTAATTGGGTAAGTACATCAAATACAAAGCACTTGCCGTTGCAATCATACAATTTGCGGTTGCCGTTTGTAATAAAATAAATTTATAGTCTTTTAAAACAACTTTTAATGGTAGCTTTATATTTTCTTTTTTCATTTTTTTAAATACTGGAGTCTCAGTTAAAAATCGTCTCAAATACACACCAATAAGTCCAAGAATACCACCTACTAAAAAAGGAACTCTCCAGCCCCATGAATTAATAGTTTCTTCGGTCATAAATCGGGTGACAAGAAAACCAGCACCTGAGCCTAAAAATATACCCAATATTACACCACTAAATAAAATCCCACAGGCAAGACCGCGACGCGTTTTATGCGCATGCTCGTAAATAAAAGTAATTGAACAAGGAATTTCTCCACCAATGGCAAGACCCTGAACAAACCTACATAAAAACAATAACACTGCGGCCATCACACCTATTTGCGAATAAGTTGGAAGTAATCCTATGATAAAAGTTGGAGCCGCCATTAAAAAAACGGTAAACGTAAACGAATTTTTACGGCCATTTTTATCGCCATAGTGGCTAAAAACAAAACCTCCAAGTAAACGGGCAAGGTAACCCGACGCAAACACTGAATATGTTAAAATTAAACTGGCAACAGACGACGTGGGATCAAAAAATAATCGAGACATAATTGTTGCAAAGTAAATGTAAACGACAAAATCATAAAACTCTAAAGCACCACCTAATGCAGATAGAATGAAAGTTTTAATTTCTTGCTTCGTTAATGGTTGTGGTTGAGGAAAGTTTTCTTTTTCATTTGCAATTGAAATACTCATTATTCACCTCAAAAATAATAAAAATTAAAAATAACTATAAATTTCATTCCGTTATTTAACCTTAAGTTATAAAAATAACAAGAGGTTTTAAACGGTTTTTAAAATTAATTTTAATTCTCAAGAGTATTTGGAATATTTTCAAATTCATCGACTTCTTCAACCAACATTCTATTTCTTGCATCCAATGGTTCGCGCAATAAAATAATTTGTAAACGCTTTGCTGCAGCGGCAATCGACGGATCAAATTCAACAAGTCGAATACAACTCTGTAAAAAGGTCGCAAACCGAAAAAGCACATTCATGCAATCACCGGCAGAAAAATATTTTGAAGCATGTGCTTCTACCAACTCCTCCCAACTTGTCTTAGGATTTAACCAATGCTTGACTAAAGATGCAGCACCTAAGTTCAATTCACGAAATGTTATTCCAGGTTCAGCCTCATCTTCCCAGCGTTTTAATTTCAATTCATCGTACAATTCTGGAAAAAGAGTACTAGGATAAAATTTATCAATTAAAGAGGGTATATTTAGGTTATTTAAAAATTCAATATCCGCGTATGTATCAGGAATTTCTTTAAAATGTGCGGCACCAAATGCTGCCATCGCCTGTAAATAATCTGAAAATGTATCTTTGTTTAACGCACCACTTGCAAGCCAGTTTGCAATCAATAATCCACCAGCTTGTGGAAAATGTCTTGCTAAATTTCCCATAAGAGTTGGCACCGACCCATTTAATGCCCCCACTTTTTGTAAATGATGGACAATTTTATTTAAAATGCTTTGGTTTGCCGCCTTCATCATACTGTGACACGATTTTTTAGCGACGCATTGATAACATGTCGTTGTACTATGCTTTTTTGCTTTTTGAAATAATTCATAGGTTTCTGGAATATTTTGGCATAATAATTTATTAGCCCCAAATTTTTGAAAAAGCGCTCCCGAAATCAAATCATGATCTGCCACTGCAATTTGCCCAGATACTTTTGCTCGCATAAAAAAAGACTTTTGGTAAAAGCTTGATAAATACGCAATGCTTTGATGTTGTCCTAATATCCCAATCACAGTTGTGGGATCAAATTTTAATGAACTTTGACACGGTTCACGATCTTTTGGGCGTTGCAGAGCGTAACGTCCCGCATGAAGCCATAAAGAAAATCCTTGTTTATCATGACCTCTACGCCCAGCCCGTCCCAGCATTTGCATAATTTCAGTATTAGAATAAACAGTTTCACCGCCTTCGCTGGGTCGTGACTCATCAGAAATAAACGCACTTCTGACTGCAAAGTTAACACCAAGACTAATTCCCATTGTGCCACAGCACAAACGCAACAACCCTTCCTTTAACAACGTTTCAACGGCAACACGTCCTGGCGGAATTAAACCACTGTGGTGATAGGCAATCCCATATCGAGTAATGAGTTTTTGCAGTTCTGAAGGAATATATTCAAAACCAGACAGGGTTTTTAAGCGGTCTGTTAATTTAGTGAGATCAAAATTTTGATGTTCTTTTTTTAATTGCTTTGCAAAATTTAATGCTATCCCTTCAACATCACCTCTGCGACCTGCATAAATCACAATTGGTCCCATTTGAAATTTTAGTGCATCAAATATAGGTTTGACAAAAGATTGATAAACTTCTTTTCCTCGAAATCTTCTATTATCTCTTCGCAACTGCCTACTCATTTTAACAAGTTTTTGAAAATCATCTGAGGAAAGTTTTAAATCTTCTGCAAATAACCAACCATATTTTGTGTGAACCATATGCACCAACGGAACAGGACGCTTTGTCACCTTAACGACTTGGGTTGTTTTTCCGGTAAGTCCTTCTATCCAATCAGCAAATTCTTCGGCATTGGGAACACTCGCAGACAACAAAACCAACTGACTTCCTTTAGGAGTTAATATTAATGATTCTTCCCATGCACTTCCACGACTTTCATCCTGTAAAAAATGATATTCATCATACACAACAACTCTTCGAATCATATTAGGCTCAATACCCAATAAACTGTTTCTGTAAGTTTCAAGAGTTGCGAGCATAACTGGAGCATTCAGATTTTCTTTAAAGTCTCCGGTATTGATTCCAACATTTTCACGACCATATTTTTCACTGAACTCTCTGTATTTATCGTTACTCAAACTTTTAACAGGACTTGTATAAATAAGTTTGCCACCTTCTTTCATACGATATTCCAAAAGAGCTTCAATCACTCGCGTTTTGCCTGCAGAAGTTGGCGCATCAACAATGACATGATTTCCTGATAACAATGTTTGAACTGCTTCATGTTGCCACGAATCAAGCTCAATACCACCAGGTGTTTTAAATTTTGTTTGATCTAATACAGTTAAATTTTTGTTTTTCTTATGTATTTCTTTGTATTGAGCTAAAGCAAAACCACGAGTTGGAATTTTTTCGTCTTCTTTTTGCGCTGTTTCGTAATTTAATATTTGCGAAATATACTTATCATATTTGTTTTTAACATAAGATTTATTAGGTTGAAATTTTGGCCTAAAATCTTGCAATTTGGAACCAGTATGCGAGCCGCCCTTTGCTTCTTCTCCATGGTGCATTGTTGCTAAACTCATATCTTCGACATTCGCAGTCCCATCAATTAAAGCATTAATTTTTTTTTCAGTTTCGTTGGCTAAAAACCGTAAATTTTGACTTCCTACTTTTTGCTCTAAAAAAGCATCAAAAACAAAATAGGGGTTATCATGACGATTGTGCTTTTGCTCCCAATTGGTTTGATGAAATTGTGTTGAGTTTTTTTTGAATTCTGATGAATCTTCTGCATTAAAGCGACTTTTTTTTGAACTAGAAAATTTATTTTCTGCTCTTGAATTAAAATCTTTACCTTTATAATTGCTCGAATTTACTTTTTCTGAACGATTTTTATTATTTCGCATTTTTTTTGTCAAAATGTCCTCCAAAATATGTACAACAATAGCCAAGATTAGATCTGTCTAAAAATTGCTAATTTGTAAATATACTGAATTTTTATGGAGAATGCTAGAAAACAAAACACAAATTCAAACGTTTTAATAAAATTTTTATAAGATAAAAGATTACAAACTAAAACCAATCATAAACATGAGATAACCACTATCAAAAGTTCCTTTTTCTTCCGTTTGATTTTGAAAAACAACAGTAAAATAATTTTTATACACTTGCCCACCTATTCCAATATGAATTAATTGAGCAATTGTATAGCTTACTAAAAACATCAAACCGCCAGAATATTTTGTAAAAAAAGGTAAAATATACTGATTATCTTTATATTTATTATCAAGCCCAAAACTAAAATTCCCTACTGTATAAATAGATAATTCTTGATATAAATCAAATTTAAAACCAATTCCTGCTGTTAAATCCGTATTGTAAAAAAAATTCGAATCATTTTTATTTACATAAGAAGAATTGATTCCTAATCCAATTATTGGAGATCCAAGATCTGTTTCAAATAAAGAATAAAAGGCGTTTGCAGTAATAAAACGATTGACAATATAATTACTGTTATTCAGATTTAACAAACGCATGTTCTTTAAATATTCGTTTCCTCCGCCCATAAAAAAATGAAAACTTTTTTCATCTTCTTCTGCATCTTCATTAGTTTCTTGTGCGTGTATAACCACACAAAAAAATAAGCTGAATACAATTAACAGTATTTTTTTTAAGTGCACAACGCTATCCTAAAAATTTAAAGTTTTAAATTTATATTCTAATCTTATAAGCACTTAAAAAGTTTCTCAACGACAGAATTATGATGTATTTTAATAATTTAACCTTTGCTACAATTTTCAATAATTATAGCAAGCCCTTCTCCACCACCAATACATAAACTGGCCATACCCAATTTTTTTTGTTGTTGCTGCAATGCATTCAACAATGTTGTCACAATGCGTGCCCCACTTGCACCTATAGGATGTCCTAATGCGCATGCTCCACCATGAATGTTTACTTTTTCTGGGGGCAATGAAAGTTTTTTTATTGCATACAAAGCCACCACAGCAAATGCTTCATTGATTTCATACAAATCTATCTCTTTCATTGTTAAATTTGCTTTTTTTAAAGCATTTTCCATTGCTGCAACAGGTGCTGTTGTAAACCATTTTGGTTCGTGCGCGTGTCCTGACCAACTGATAATTTTTGCAAGAGGTTTTAAATTATTTTGCTTCATGAAAGACTCAGAAACCACCAATAATGCGGCAGCTCCATCATTAATTTTAGATGAATTCGCGGCTGTTATTGATCCGTTTTTATCAAATGCTGGTTTTAAATTTGCAACTTTATTTAAATCAGAGGCAAAAGGTTCTTCATCTTTATCAATTAGAACAGTTGATTTTCCTTGCTCAACGTTAACAGGCACAATTTCATTTTTAAACAACCCTGACGTTGTTGCATTTTGCGCTTTTAGATAACTTTGAATTGCAAACTCATCCTGTTGTTGCCGTGTAAAGTGATGTTCTTGAACACAGGCTTCTGCACAATTTCCCATATGAACGTGATCATAAGGATCCCACAAACCATCATAAATCATAGAATCCAACAGTTCTTTATGTCCCATTCGCATGCCATCTCGTGCCATCGGTAATAGATACGGCGCAAGAGTCATATTTTCTTGCCCTCCTGCAATCACACAATGAGAGTCACCAAGCATCACAGACTGTGCAGCAAGAATAATAGACTGCATGCCGCTGCCACAAACTTTGCCAATTGTTACTGCACGAACTGATTGTGGCAAACCTGCATAAAGCGCTGTTTGCCGTGCAGGAGCTTGTCCAACACCTGCAGTTAACACTTCTCCCATCATGATTTCTTCAACCTGTGATGCGTTCAAACCAGTTGACTCCAATATATTTTTTACAACCACAGCCCCCAATCGAGGTGCACTCATATTTTTAAAAACACCCTGAAAACGACCAATAGGAGTTCTTTTTGCAGCAACAATATACGCATGAGACATAAACCCGCTCCTTTTGTTTCTTATTTGTAACCAGCCATAAGCAAAATTGCTTCGTATTCTTTTTGGGAGACTGGTAAAATAGAGAGTCTTTGACCTTTTTTCAACAAAATCATCTCTTTTAAGATTGGATTTTCTCTTAATTCAGCGAGTGCAACAATTCGTGAAAACTTTTTAGGCTTACCAACGGTCACTGCAAACCAGCGAGGATTGTCTGTTGTTGCTTTAGGATCAAAATATTTTGACTTTGGATCGAGGGCTGACATATCTGGCTTTGCCTCTTCAACAATCTCGGCAATTCCTGCTACACCAGAGGGATTCGAATTTGAGTGATAAAAAAGAATTTTATCCCCAACCTTCATTTGATCTTTCATAAAATTACGTGCTTGGTAATTACGAACTCCATCCCAAAATTCTTGTTGCCCAGATCTTTGTTCAAGATCAAAAATAGAAAAAACATCGGGTTCCGATTTCATCAACCAGTATTTTGCACTCAAATCATTAATTAATGTCTTTTTCATTATTTATTTTTTTACTTCTTTAAATTTCCAATGGCAGAGTTTGAAAATTGTGTTAAAATTTTAAGCTTAGCCGCTTCGTGAATTCGATTTTCTGCAAACCGTTTTGCTGCCTCATGAGTTGATACATTTTGTTTATCGGATTGAATAAAAATCGTTTGTAAAGTTTCTGCGATTCTTGCAATTTCTATTTCGACTTTTTCGGTGCTGTATCCTGTAATTTCATTGGCTACATTAATAAGCCCCCCTGCATTGATCACATAATCTGGAGCATACAATATATTTAAATCTTTTAACATTTTTGAATGCTTTTCTTCGTCTTCAAGTTGATTATTCGCACATCCTGCAATCACTTTAGCTTTTAATGCTTGAATATGAGAGTCGTTTAATGTTGCTCCCCTGGCACACGGCGCATAGATATCAACATCGAGTTGGTAAAAATCTTGTTCAGACACTATTGTTGCACCATATAAATTTTGAACTTCTTTTAAGCGATTCTGATCAATATCAGTCACAAAAATTTTTGCGCCCTTTTCGTGAAGCATACGGCACACATGTTTACCAACCGAACCAATTCCTTGAATCGAAACTCGAATTCCTTTCAGTGACTCTTTTTTTAATCGATATTTGACAGCAGCACAAATGCCATGAACGGTTCCTTTTGCTGTCATAATGCTAGGATCACCACTCCCACCAAGATTGGAAGACACACCAGTGACAAATCTTGTTTCTAAGCGCACTTGATCCATGTTTACGACATTTGTATTCATATCTTCTGCAGTAATGTAACGACCTCCCAAAGACTGCACAAAACGACCATAACTGCGAAACATAATCTCCGTTTTATTTTTTGGATCTGCAATAATAACCGCCTTGCCACCACCTAAAAAAAGTCCTGCACACGCCGCTTTATAGGTCATACCACGACTCAGTCGCAAGACATCTAATAATGCGGCTTCTTCGTCTTCATAAGGTAACAAACGGGTTCCCCCTAACGCAGGACCGAGAGTTGTGTCATGAATCGCAATCACAGCTTTTAACCCTGCCGTGGGATCATGGCAAAAAACGATCTGTTCATGACCCATCGATTCAAGTGATGAAAACAGCTTCATGAATTGCTCCTATAAAAAATTTGTCGCAGTCACTAACACTCTTAAATTACTTAGTTTTTTAAAATAACTCATTTTTCACATAAAATTTTAAAGTTATATATAATAATTACTAATTTTCTTAAAAATAACAAGAAGTCTACCGAAAACAATTTGCCAGAAATGAGTCTCTTTAATATCAAATAATATATTAATTTTATTGGATTAATTTTCTATTTACAATCTGTATTTGCAATTATTTAATAATTATGATATATTATATAATAAGATAACTTGTGCGAGGTTTTTGATGAAGTTTATTTTTAACGGCACAAGCTTGCTCCCTGCTAACCCTGGACCGGTTATAATTCAATAACTTGTCCATTTAGATATGGACAAGCTTTATAATTTAGTTTTTATAATAATTTTAAATATATTTATTCAAATTAAATCAAAAAAATTTATATAACGAATAGGTTTATTATGTTTACGACATTAAAAAAAATAAGAAATCATAATGTCATTCTTGTTTTTACAGTGGCATTTGCCATGTTTGTAGATTCAATGAGTTATGGTATTATTATTCCTTTACTCCCCATTTTTTCTGATAAAATTTTAATGCTCAACAACTCTCAAATTAGTTTTTTTGTAGCTTCGTATGCAATTGGCTTGTTAACTTTTGTTCCATTTTTAAGCTATATCACTAATATTTTTAGTAACAAAAATACATTACTTCTTGGTAGTATCGTTTTAGTCATGTCAACTTTGTTGTTTCCAATTTGTTATAATTATGAGTTGTTACTTTTTTCAAGATTTCTCCAAGGAGCTTCAGCAGCAATAACGTGGACATCAGGTTTAAGTTTAATTGCCGAAAACGTAAAACCTCAGCATCGCTCAACGGCTCTTGCAACATCAATGGTGGGAGTTTCTGTTGGACATTTGCTCGGAGCGCCTTTTGCTGGTTTTCTTTACGAACTTGGAGGACTGTATCTTCCTTTTTTAGGAGTCATACTATTTGGTTTAGTGAGCATTCTCTTTATTTTAACACTGCAACCAATAACTTCTATTATTTACGATACAAGAAAATATAAAAATTTTAGATTCTTTAAGTTATGTTTAAATTCTCATATTTTAAAAGCACTGACTATTATTGTTTTATTAGAATCTTTTATGCTCTCTTTTTTAGAACCCAATTTATCCTTATTTGTCGCTCGAAATCTTCATGCAAGTAGTGAAACAATTGGATTATTATTTGGAACACAAGTTTTAGCATTAGGATTATTTTCTCCTCTCGCAGCTAAAATCTCAGAACATTACAAAAAGTTACCCACTATACTTTTTGGGTTATTTTTAAGTGGCATTGTTTTTATATTGATGTCAGTTGCGCAATCCATAAATGGATATTTTATTTTAATGGCAGTTCTTGGAATAACTTCGGCTCTTTGTGTAAGTCCTGTGCTTTCGGCATTTGCTGATGAGCTTGATAAATCAGAAATGAGAGGCTTGTACCACACTGCGTATGGTTTTTTTAATTTTATTTATTCTGTTGGTATGCTTGCAGGACCCCTTACAGGTTATATCACAAACGAACTGTTACCCTATTATTTGTCTTATATTTTAGTAGGATTTACTCTTATTTTCTCTGTAACAATTTTAATTTTTTATTTAAATTCTAAACAGAGTCGGAAGGATTACACCCTGCAACAGCAGTCCACAAAGCCTGTTCATCCTCTGGAACCTTCGCAAGACAAATCTCAAGATTTTTCAACAACTGCTTAAGATCAGAGTTTGCTAAAATGAATGCAGATTCAATGATCTCTTGTTTAGATTCATAAACTGAATAAGATAAAATTAATGCATTATTAATCTTATCTTTAATAAATGCGTGTTGATAATAAGTACCCAACTCAATACCATTCATAAATGTTTTATAATCTGTGGCAATTTTATTAAGTTTTCTTTGCCTTTCTGCTAAAAATAATTCTTCATTTTTAAATTGAGGGTTATTTTTAGAATCTTCATAAAAATTAGCCAAATCAATTTTAACTTTAATGAGATACTCTTGAAACTTTTTTTGTGCTTTAAGATTTTTTTGATAATCTTTAATATAATTTACTACATTTAACTTTAACTCAGGATGTGCTTCAAGAAATTGAATTGTCGCTTTTTTTGCAATAAAATCTGCAAGATTTTCATTAAAAGAATAATAGTTTGGTAGATAAAACGTTCTGTGCACAGATTCATGAATCAAAGTTTCAATAAATTGCGCCATTGAAGAATGATCAAGCATTGAAGAATACAAAGGATCGGGCAAATAACCAAGTAAAGAAAATGCTGAGATGCCTCCAACTATTGTATCTAAATTTTGCTCCACAAGATTTTGTTTTTCAATGAGAGCTTTCTCACGACTAAAAAAACCTAAATAAGGTTGCTCACCAATAAATGGAAACCACCAAGTTTTCAATTTCAGTTCACGTTTTTCGGCCGCCTGCACAATCCACGTTACAGATGATGAGTTGAGCGCAATATATTTTTGATAACTTTTGCCTGGAGTTAATGCCAATTCACGTTTGGCATATTCAAGAACTGAAGGCACAATTTTTAATTTCTCGAGGCGATCGGGAGTTTCAGAATTATTTGCAATCACATCGTCAATTGGTTGTTGTTTTAATAACAACCGAAGTTGCCCATATCCCTGTTCAAAAGAATAACAGCTGTTTAATAATAATGGAAAAAAAATAAAAAAAATGGATTTCAATTCAAACTCCTGAAAAATTAAAGTCGTTCTAAATTATTGTACTTGTGCAACTTGAGTTTGAAAATCTTTTTGAATTATTTTTTCTGGATAGCGTATCACTCTGACAACTTCTGTTGTTTGTAAAATCTCTTTTCCGGTTATGGGATTTATAATGGATTCTTTGTCTGATACCGATTTTACTTGTAAAATTGCAATGGGTTTATCTGGAGGTGCATAAGAGTGTTTTTGTCCAAATGCTACAAATTGATCGCCTTCAATCACAGACTGAAGCTTGCCAAGATTTAAAGTAAAGTTATCATTTTCTTTTTTAATAATATGACCTTCAATTGGCAAATTAGAAATCAAGTTTTGATACATTTTTGCAGCCACTTTTTCTGATTCTGCATCATTCTTAATTGGCATATTTTGTTCAAAAATAATTTTACCTGATTTGTCGTAAATCAGACCAGCTAACGTAAAATCGTTTTCCTCTTCAGACTCTAAATACTTAATTTCCATTAATACATCCAATTCGGATGCAAAAGTTGTATGCGCCCATCCTGTTTTTGCCATTTGATACGGAGAAAGTGCAATGGAGTTTGCCATCTTTAACACGTCATCAAAAATCATCCCACGTATTGAAAAATCATTCATAAATCGAGTAAAAAACTCACGTCTTAGCCGTCGCCAACTTTGATGAGTTTGCAATTCTCCAGATAAAATTGGTTCTACAAGTCCAATAGCAGGTTTATAGGGAGTTATTGAAGAAACATAAATAGTCGGAATATTATTATTAACTGTGTTAAGACTTAAGCTTTTTACTAATGTTTTTGAATCAATTTTTTGAGGCAATGCAAGGTTCTGCTCGATTTCTATTTGTACTTTTTCATCAATTGGTTTTTGCGTCACGACAAAGCCAGATAAGCCGGAAACATCAAGTTTCAAGCCGTTTGCTAATAATTTACTTTTATCAAAGCCTCGACCTATACCATAAGCAAAACTTTGTAACAAAAATTCTGTTGTTATTCCTTCTTGCATTTCAACTGAAAAAGATTTTTTTCCACTGCCCGCACTGAGTGGTTTTAATACCGTCACATAGGATGGCTTTTTAAAAATAAACGAATCGACTCTTCGATTTGTTGGAATTGAGACATTTAATATTCCTTTTGTATCAGAACTTCCTAAATATATGATACTCTGCGAAGCATTTTTAACCGCAAAAACATGAGCCCCTTCTAGTGGTAGTCCTTTTGCCGTGATTGCAATATTCAACGCCTCTTCAAATAAAACGTTTTTATTATTCACAATAGTTTTAAAAGATTCGTTGTTAAATTTTTTATATTCTTGAAGATTTTTATTAAAGTTACTTTGAATTTTTGATGAAAAACTTAAAATTTCTTTTGACTGCTCGGGTAACAGCGTCGCCTCCATTTGATCAATTGAAATGGAATCTGTAAGAGGAATGTCTGGAAAATCAAATATAGGTATCAATGGCATTTCTTGTTGTATAAATTTATTATTTATTGCCTGATGTTTTAATTTCCAAGAGGAAAGTTTAATATTTAAAACCAAATCATGATCTTGCCACCATTTTGGTGGATTTAAATATTTTATTTCAGGATAATAAAGTGTTTCTATATTATGATTTTGCACAACAATTTTTAAAATTTCTATTTTTGAAAAATCCAATTGTAACTTCACCAAACCATTTTTAGGTGTTACAACTTCTATAATTTTAAATGGATCCGATCGATATTTTCCAACCGAGTACAAAGTCACTAAAGAATTTTCGACAGGCATACCAGAATTTTCAACATTGACAGTGAGCGTTGCTTTATGAAAGAAAGAACACGATGTGACTAGCAATATAACAATAATAAAATTAGCAGTAAAAAAATAATTAATCATTCTTAGCCTTTTAAAATAATTTAAATTCTATCTACAACTGCTATTATAAAAAGAATAGTCGTGATTTTGCTGAAAATTATTTGGCTAACAATGAAAATTATGCCACTTCCTGAGTGTTGTTCTTTATCCGTTCGTGTTTGAGATCATGCAATACTTTTTGAATAAATTCTTCTGATTTTTTATTAGGCAACCTAAAACGCAAAGCCAATCTGATTGCAATAAGACAAATTATTGCAATACAGACAAAATCATAACCAAATGGGATTAAGCCAATTCCATTCCCATAGGTTCCTAAATAACTCACTATTCCTATGGCAATCATATAAAAAAGAAGCCACGTAAAACCTATTAAATTAAAAATAAACTTTTCTTTAGCCAAAACTTTATAGATTCCCAAAGCCACAAAACCAATCACAATAACAAAACTTAATTTGCAAATAATATCCCATCCACACCAAAACAACATCAGACTGCTAATATAAAAAGCAGTCATCGAAACGAATTTGTACGAAAAAATTTTAAAAGGTCGAGATAAATTAGGAAAATGATAGCGCAAAGTATATAAAGTAACAGGAATAACGGCATTACACAAACAAATTGCTGCTGAATAAAATGCCGCCATTTCTTTCCAATTTTCTAAAAACAAAAATAACAGCAAAGAAATGACAAAGCTCATTAACAGACCTTGCACTGGCACACGATTGTTTGATGATAAATTCTGAAAAAACTTAGGCAAATACCCATTTTTACTCATACAATAAGAAGCTCGAGCCGATGCAGCCATAAAAATAATACCGCTACCAAATGGAGAAATCAGCGCATCTGAGTAAAGAATGATGCCAAACCATGCAAGACCAATAATAACAGCCAACCCTGCAAATGGTCCTGCCTCACCAGTAAAGCTCAATTTATCCCAACCATCCGCAATGGATTCTGGTGGCAATGCAAGAATAAAAGCCAATTGCAATAAACAATAGATAACCATACAAATTAACATCGAGCCAATAATTGCAATAGGAATACTTTTTTGAGGATTTTTAGTTTCTCCAGCTAAGGCAACACCGGGTTGAAATCCATTATACGACAGGATAATTCCCCCTATTGATAAAGATGCAAATAGTCCTTGCAGACCATTAGGAGCAAAGCCATGAATTGTGAGATTCTCAAAATTATGCGACTTGTAAAAAAATAATACAATTAATAAACAAGGGATTAAAATTTTCCAAATTGTGATGTAAAAACTTGTTTTAGACATTATTTTTGCGCTTGTCACATTGATAAAAAGCAGCACCGCAGTTAAAAAAAATGCCACAACATACCCTGACCATGTCAACCGTTCATCCTGAAAGAGAAAGGGCACAAAATTTGCTGCATATTGAATAACTGCGCTCACCTCTATAGGTATTATGACAATAAATGCAATCCAAGAAATCCACCCCAATAAAAAAGAAACAGAATGCCCATGCATAAAAGCCGGAAAAACACTCATGCCGCCAGGAACAGGAAATAACGTTGAAAGTTCAGAAAAACACAAAGCAATTATAATAATTGCCACAGCCCCAATAAGCCATGCCAAAACAGCAGCAGGACCTGCCATTTTTGACGCATACAGCGATCCAAATAACCAGCCAGAGCCAATTGTGGCGCTGACAGAGGCAAAAAGAATACCTGAGGTAGAAATTTCACGTTTTAATCCCATTTAAATCCTCGCGCAAAAAAATCGTTGCGCACGCACCGTACTACAGTTTTTATAAAAAAAAAATTAAAGTTATATTTTTTAAAAGCCCTATTAAAAAATTAAAAACTATTAGATTTTATTAATTTTTTAAAGATAATAAACACATAGTGAATACTGCCAAAAATCACTATAAATAAAGGTTAAAAACTTAAACAAATAATGGCCTAAAGCTTTCGGGGGTTGCAAGTTTTACAACCGCTTCAAAAGAACGTGGAATATCAGAGCCTAACAATGACCCTTCAGGAATATATTCAAACAATTCAGCGTAGCTCCTTGATTCTGTATCACTAGTTCTACGCATCACATGCGAAGGACGCAGTTCATGAGTGCCTTCTAAACCCATTGCTTCTATTATTTCAACCATACTTTTTATTGTTTCACTATGAAAATGCGAAACTCTTTTTCTTTTTTCTGTAACAACTAACCCTTGCATAAACTCCGGATCTTGAGTTGCAATCCCAGTAGGACAATCATTCGCGTTGCATTTGAGAGCCTGAATACAGCCTAAAGCCAGCATCATACCTCGAGCCGAATAAACCAAATCTGCACCCAGAGCTATTAATTTTATCATTTCAAAACCAGTTGTTACTTTTCCGGAAGACATAATTCTAATTTTTTTTCTCAATCCAAAGCCTACCAAGCTATTATGCACAAACATTAACGCATCAATTCCTGGAGTGCCAACTGAGTTTGTAAACTCTAATGGAGCAGCACCTGTCCCTCCTTCAGATCCATCAATTGAAATATAATCTGGTGTGATGTTTGTGAGTAACATTGCCTTGCAGAGGGCAATAAATTCCCATTTATTGCCAAGGCAAAATTTCAGACCAACTGGTTTCCCACCTGATATTTTTCTGAGTTTACCAACAAAATACATCATTTCAGTGGGAGAAGTGAATGCAGAATGCGCGGGAGGAGAAAGCACGTCTTTGCCAAGCGGTACACCTCGTATTTGTGCAATTTCAGGGGTTACCTTTTTTGCTGGCAAAATTCCACCATGCCCAGGCTTTGCCCCTTGAGAAAGTTTAATTTCAATCATTTTAATTTGTGGCGTGTGTGCAGCTTTTTTAATAAACTCAAGTTCATTAAATGTCCCATCAAGATTGCGGCAACCAAAATAGCCTGTCCCAATTTGCCAAATAATATCACCACCATTTTGCAGGTGATAAGGAGTTAAGCCTCCTTCTCCAGTATTATGGGCAAACCCTCCATCTTTTGCTCCACCATTTAAGGCAAGAATTGCATTTTTACTTAGAGAACCGTAACTCATGGCAGAAATATTTAATAAACTTGCACTATAGGGTTGTAAGCAATCTCTTCCACCAATTGGAATTCTTAAATTTTTAACATGCATTTTAGAAGGCTGTAGAGAATGATTCACCCATTCATAACCCACTTGATAAACATTTTTCTTTGTTCCAAAAGGAATAGAGTCCCTCGTTCCTTTGGCGCGTTGATACACAACTGTTCTCTGCTCCCGGTTAAATGGCACGCCTTCAGTATCAGACTCAACAAAATATTGATAAATTTCTGGTCGAATTGTTTCTAATAAATAACGGGCATGGCCAATAACAGGAAAATTTCTCTTTAATGTATGTGCTGTTTGCAGCAAATCATGAATACCAAGAAATATGATTGGCAGTATAATGATTAGCGACAATAAAAACCAGGGAAAAACAAAAATAGAAATAATATTCAGCAATATTAAAAATATAGATAACGTAATAAATATTTTCCGCATTGTTTCCTCAGTTTGCTAACAAAGTGGCTTTTTCTAATTGCTATTGATAGATTATACTAATTCTTTTCATAACTAATAAAAGATTTGCGACAAAAAAATGATAGGAATTTTTTGTTAAATATTCGTTAATTTAAATTATTAAAACGATAAAATCAGATAAGAATCAAAATACCTGTGCTTGCTTCTAATTCGAAAAAGCAATAGATCTGCATAGTCATGGGGGGCACATATGACGGTCAATGCGATTCTAGAATTTAAAAATGTAAAAAAAAATTATGGCAAAAAAAATATCATTTCTGAACTCAATTTTACAGTTTCAAAAAACGAAATCATTGTACTACTTGGGGTCAATGGAGCAGGCAAAACAACAACAATTAAAATGATGCTTGGACTCGAAACACCTTCAGCGGGAAGTATCTCTCTATTTGGACTCAACCCCACAAATCCAGAATCCCGTAAATCTGTTGGAATCACACCTCAAAATCTTGAATTTCCAGAAGGAATTAAAACCTTTGAAATCTTAGATTTTATTCATTCTCATTATCCCAATCCCAAACCTGTAAAAGAAATGATTAAAAAATTTGAACTTTCTTCATTTCTTCATCAAAAAGCCACTAAGTTATCCGGAGGACAAAAAAGACGCCTCGCCCTTGCCCTTGCCTTTATTGGCGATCCACAAATAGTCTGTCTTGACGAGCCAACAACAGGGTTAGATGTGGGCTCGCGGAAAATTTTACTTGAAGCAATTAAAGAATATTCCAAAAATGGCAACACTGTTTTTTTAACAACACATTATCTTGATGAAATTGAAAATATTGCAACTCGAATCATTTTTTTACAAGATGGTAAAATTATAGCAGACGATACTGTTGCTGCAATCAAGTCACTGGCAAACTCAACACGTGCAACAATCGTGTTTTATGCCAGCACTCATTTGGATTTTGCAACATACCGTCACGTTGTTTCTTTTGAAGTTGAAGAATCCAAATACACTCTTCAAACTCATAATGCAGATGCATTAATCTATGAACTCGTTAATAATAAAGTACCATTCAAAAACTTGAATATCATTAAAGAAAGTCTAGAATCTGCTTTTATCAATTTATCTAAAGGAAATACTTTGTGAAGCTAGCTTTTTTTTATTTTAAAATTTTTTTCTTGGGTACAGTACGTAATATACCCGCGTTATTTTTTACATTAATTTTTCCACCTTTAATGCTTTTATTGTTTGCTCATCAATGGGAGGGAAAAAATCAATTGGGGGCGGTGATTGTATTTTTTAATTATTCCGTTCAAACCGTTGCACTGATGCTTTTGGGGATGGGAGTCACACAAGAAAAAAACTCAGAATGGGCAAAATATTTAAGAACTTTGCCAGTTAACATTTTACCGATGATCTTAGGTCGAATACTGCATACTTTAATGCTCTCACTTGCTAATATTATTTCTCTCTCAATCGTTTCTATTTTTATTTTAAACATGCATTTATCATTAGATAATTTATTGTTTTTTAGTTTGATCGCTTTAATAGGCGCAATTCCAATGGCACTTTTAGGAATGACTATTGGTTATGCCGCAACACCAGAATCCTCTCGCAGTATATTCACCTTGTTAAACTTGCTGTTGCTTTTTGGTGCTTTTGCCTTACCTGACTCTGGAATTTTTGGAATTGCACGAGAATTTATTCCTACCTATCAATGGGCACAGCTTTCTTTTTCGCATATTAACCCATTAATAAACCCGTTAACCCCAAGCTTGTGGTTAACGGGCTACTCAATCATTTTTTTAATTGCATTTCAAAAAATATATTCTCGCTCTGTTAATAAAAATTAAGCTTTAATTTGTGACAAGCGATCATTAACAACAAACCAATTGATATTTTTAAAGAAAGTATCAATATAAGATCCACGATTTGCTTTAAAATCTAGAAAAAAAGCATGCTCCCATGTATCCATAACAAGAATTGGGATGTGATTTAATGGAAAACCAATGTGATGTTCCATAATTTGCACATTTTTTAATTTACCTGAGGTGGTCTCAATACATGTGACAACCCATCCTGGCACCGCAAGCCCTGTCGCTTTGACATCGGCTTTCCAAGAATCAAGACTTCCAAAAGAAGATTTGGCAAGGTTTTCAAACTGCTGCGAAGGCGCGCCATTGGCTTGTAAGTTGTCAAAATACATTTCATGCAAATACGTTCCGTTGTAAGGAACACAATGGCGTCTTTTAAGCTCAGAAAACTCACCGAAACTATAATTAGATAAAGATTTATCCATTTTTTCTAATTTTTCTTCAATTTCATTGAGTTTTTTTACATAACCTTCATACAATCCAAAATGTGCCTCTAACTGCGAATCACTAATTCCATCAAGCTTACCGAGTAAATGTTTAAAACTTCTTATTTCTTTAGCCATAAATATGATCTCCTTTATTCTAATCATCAAGAAGGTTTCTATTAAAACACCAAAATAGTCGAACTGCAAACAACAACAAAATAAGTGTACAAGATTATTTATTACTCTGATTCTCTTGACTTATTGATGGTGTTACTTTTTTAGGAAAAGTTGTAGGATCCAATTTTAAAACATCGCCTACAACAATAGGCCGTTTTTCATCTTCATAACGAATAAATGCAATAGAAGAATCTATCTCTCCCTGCACTTCTGGTAAATAATGAATAACATGAATACGCGCGTCATTAGGACCAATTAATCGCATTCCTATTTCAAGACCGTAAGCACGCCCTCTATCTAAATATACCCAACCTCTAAAACGACGAATGACTTTAAATTCTTCTTTTTTTAAATCATGCAATTCTGGAAAAACTTTATTAACCAGTTGCTCAGCCAGATTTTGTGGATGAAAAGGAGCCGGAACATTTACATTTATAATTTCTTTATTTTTTTCGGCAAATACACCAGAGTTTATTTGCGATTTATAGGTAACAGTAGGCCAATTTAATTTTTTTTGTGACATTTGCGAAACAATTTGCACAATAATCAAGCGATGTGCCCTTCCAGGAAATGGCGCTTGAGATGGACTTTTTAATTCAGAAAGATAATTTCCTTTACAGACAATCTTTGATAAATTGGTCACATTCAAAATTCCTTTTTCTGCAAACTTTTCACCCACAAACAAATCAAAAATATGGCTCATTCGATTTTCAGATTGAAAATCATAAAACGAATTCACTTTAACTGGTGATAAATTTAGAAATGTTCTATTTGCAATATTTTCGAGCGAATTTTGACTATCTGGCAAAGGAAATGGAGCAACATTTTGCGTAAAATTCCATACAGAACCTAATTGCAAACAATCTTGGTACCTTATTAAAGATGATGCTTTCAAATACTCTTGGCTTTGCACACGACCAACCTGAAAAACAAAGTAAGTTGGCAAATAGGCATCAAATTTTTTATTCCAAGAGAAAATTCGAGTACCACGATAAGCTCCTTGTTTAATTTCTTGCACCAGTTGTGATTGCAAAATACCTAGTTGTGAGAGTTGTTTATCCTGATAATCACGCGCTGATTGTTTAATATTAACACTAATTTCTGGATTTTCAGAGATCATCATTGTAGGAGGTAAAATTAAAAAAGGCACAGTGACTCCTAAAAATTTATTTAGGATTATTTTATATCGTTTTCGTCTCGTTTTCTAACACATTGGACTTTGCAAGATTAAGAACTTGAGGATACACAGTAGAAAGCAAAAATCGAACTCCCGTAATGTAACTATTGCCAGCTTTACCACGCCCAATACTTGGTAAAAGTGGGTTCAATTTTATTGTTGCTGCATTCCACAAAATAGACGGAACTGCAGAACGTTTGCGAATTTCATGGACCTCTTCAAGATATTGGGTATGAACTCCAAGACATCGGGTTGCACCCAATTCATCCAAAATGGCGATCATTTCATCACGATTATCTATCGGAATTAAACACACATCAGGGCCAAAAAAAGCATTTGATGCATAAATACTTTTTAAAACTTTTTCAGGTTTCATGTAATGAACGCCTGGTGATACAAAATAACCGTTACCTGAATTGTCAATTGGCTTTCCCCAACGCAAGGTTTCATCCGATTCTCGTGCGGCAATTCCTTGAAACCTTAAAAATCTTTCCCACGAATTGGAGCTACAGAGCGGCTCCATAACATGAATATCCGAGCGAGAAAGATCTTCTCGTGCACCAATAGGCATTGCTTTAATTGCATTAACAAAATTTTCTTGAAACTCAGTAAAAATTGGCTTTTCAATAAACACTAAGTTTGTCGATTCTAATCTTTGACCCGCATCCAAACACGCACCATAAATTATTTTTGCAATTGCTTTTTGTAAATCAGCAGACTGAGTGACGAGTGCCGCATTTTTTCCGCCACCACACAAAACCAATCTCGCGTTTTGTTGATTTGACGTATCGCGTCGAATTTGTTCGAGACTTTCTTCTCCGCCCGTATATAAAATTGTATCAAATTGATGACTTAACACTAACCGACGAAAAACTTCAAAATCACCATAAACAATTTGAATGACTCCAGGTGGAAACGACGCTTGATGAAAACCACTCGCAAGCAATGAACCTGAAAGTAAACAATGAGACGAAGGTTGCATACACACTGCATTGCCAGCAGCAAGCGAAGGCAACACGCTACAAAGTAAAGAATAAACAGGTAACGCAATATTTGACGATACGAGAACGAGCCCTAACGGTGCATATTGCCATTCCCAACCTTCTTCATCTCTTTTTATTGAGAGCGCTTGTCTACAAAACTCGGAAACAGAATAAAATAACTTTTCGCATAAGTCCCATTCTTGTTCAACGGCAATACGCGAACGCGCAAGCTCTAACATCATGTTACTTTTAATTTCTTCTGAATTTTCTTTTAAAAAGCCAATGAGTTTTTTTATGTAACCTAAACGTTCGTCTAATGATGTGGAACGAAATTTTTTTTGCGCTGATTTCATTCCTTGAATCACAGGATCAACCAACTCCTTGCTCCAACATGCGGTTGCTAAAATATCAATTGGGTTAGCAGGATTTTGAATTGAAAAAATTTTTTCTAATTTATAAGTTGCGTAAAAATTACCATTAATATACGGAGGAATGAGATTTAAATTTAGAGACATGCTTTAACCTCCTCAAAATCGCATACAGCTAAATTGAGGATAGGATTTTTAATACCTTAAGGTCAAGAGACGATGACAAATTCTGCTTTAAGTTAGGTAAAGAAATCCACTCTTCTGACTGGGAAAAAGAGAGCTCTTTAAAAAGATCTTTTAATAATTTTGGGTTTGCATCTTCTATTAAAATAACGTGACCAGTAATTTTATGATGAGTGATTAAGTGTTTAAAATTATTCTCAAGATAATTAGCTGCTAAACCAAATTTTTTAAATTTCAATAATAAATCTTGTAGTGAAAAACCATCTCGAGAGCATACGAGTGGAAATCCTTTTGTATTACTTAATAGTCCATTTTTTCTTTCAACCAAAGAATATTCTAAACGACTCGTATTTTTAAACACAAAAACAAATACAGATTCTAACTGAGTCGTTTTTCTTGGTTTTACAGGAGGACATAAGCTCACAGAATTATTTTTATAAGCCAAACAAAATTTATTAACCGGACATTCAAAACAATTTGGATTACTTTTTTTACAAACCATTGCACCCAAATCCATCATTGCTTGATTAAAATCACCTGGATTGTTGTCTGAAATTTTATGGGTGACAAAACTTAAAATTTGATTTTGACCCTGACGATTCCAAACATTGGATTGCAAATTAAGTAAACGACTTACAACACGAATCACATTTCCATCAACACACGCAACACGCTCATTAAAACAAATACTAGAAATAATGGAAGCTGTATAATGACCACAACCAGGAACTTTTAACCAGTCATCCCTTTTTTTAGGAAAATCTGAATTGTGTTCTTCAATTATATATTTTGCACCAATTCTTAAATTTCTAGCTCTAGCATAATAGCCAAGACCAGCCCAAAGTTCTCTTAGTTTTTCATCAGAACATTCAGCCAACAAATTTAAGTTTGGTAATTCAGAAATAAATTTTTTAAAGCGAGGTAACACAACAGAAATAGTTGTCTGTTGACTCATTATTTCACAAATCCAGGTATGATAAACATTAATATTTTCACGCCATGGAAATTTTCTTTTATGAATTGTGTACCAGGCTAATAAGTTTTGGGTAAATTGCGACATAAAGAGAAATAAACACAAAAATACAGCTGAGTATTTTTGTGTTTGTTATACAGCTCCTTCTTCAGTCATAACTTCATTTGAATTTGAAGACTTATCTGATGAAGATTTTCTTGGACGACCTCTTCTCATTGATTGTTTTAATTTATCAAGTTTACTAGGACGACCGCGTTTCTTTGGAGTTTTCACGACAGCCTTCTTAGGACGACCGCGTTTCTTTGTTGATGATTTAGATGGACGACCGCGTTTCTTTGCAGCAGATGTTTTAGTTGGACGACCACGCTTTGTCGTTTTTTTCTTACCAGCAACTTTTTTTGCAGTTTTTTTCTTTGTTCCTTTTTTAGAAACCTTTTTGCTTACTTTTTTCTTTGTTGTCGTCTTTTTAGCTGTTTTTTTACCAGCAACTTTCTTTTTCTTTGCTACAGTTTTTTTACCAGCCTTCTTTGTTGCTTTTTTTGTACCAGACTTTTTTGCGCTTGCTTTCTTACGCTTTGTTTCAGCCATAAAACATTCTCCTTTCAAAATAAAAATCAACAAACCGTTTTACAAGGACGGTTCAATCTTAATTTAACTCATGCCAAAAAAAAATGGTAGAGGCAATACCATTTTTTATTTATTTTTATTAAGAAATTATTTGTCCTTATTTATCAAGGATAAGTTTTCGCAACAAAGTTTGTAGTCAAAGACACAACATATTACTCTTACAAAAATAATGAAGGAAGAAATTTATGGATGATTATTTTGAGACAAAAAATAAAAATCAAATACTTGGCCTTGTCTATGATTTACCAACAAAACTTAAGAATTCTAACAAAATGATTTTCCCAGATGATGCAAGTGCGGAATGGGAGTCGCAAAAAACAATCGATAAGATTATTGAAACTTGGAAACAACTAGGCTTTTCCATAATTCTTTTTCCACTTGATTCAACATTTCTTAAGAAATGGAGTGAGCTGAGTTCACAATGCACTTTGGTACATTCTTTAGTAGAAGGTTGGGGTTCGCTTGCAAGAGAAAGTTGGATTCCATCATTATGTGAATTAAGTGGTATTCCATTTATTGGTTCTGATCCATTTGCTCATTCAGTTTGTATGAGCAAAACCCAAACCAAATTATTGTGTCAATTTTTAAAAATTCCTGTTCTACCTTTTTACACGATCAAAAATCTGGATGAGATTACTAATATTCCAAGAGAATTTTTTAAAGAAACACATTTTATTAAACCTGATGGAGAAGGATCTGGCATGGGGATTGAAGCAAATCATTCTATTTCATCTTCAAAAACAAAAACAGAAAAAATTATTAAAGAACTACTCGAAAATTATCCTGATGGCATTTTGATTGAAAAATATATTGATGGCCCAGAATTTACCTCAGCAATGATAAATACACCTCCTCAATTTCTGCCAATTGCTCAAATTGAGGTTCCTACAGGTGTTTACGGGTTGTCGAATAAATCAAAGGAAATTATGGGAGAAAAAGTAACTTTTCCAAAAATTAATAAAAAGAATGAGAAAATTATTAAAACTGGTACCGAAAAATTATTTTATTTTCTGCAATTAAAAGATTTTGTCAGAGTTGACTGGCGCTGTGACAACAAGGGTAACGTATTTTTTCTTGAAGCAAATACACTTCCTGGCCTGTCTTTTCATTACAGCGTATTGCCTATGATGGCGCAACAAATTGGAATCAGTTACGTCGACTTTTTTTCTTGCCTTGCTCAATCAGCTCTCAAAAGAATGAATTCAAGAAATCTTTGGTATGGGAAAACGAGAATTACAAATAAAAATTCTCAATTGCAAAAATAGCAATTGAGAATTTTTATAACTTATAAATTTAATTAGTTTTATAGTTTTCCAGTTGCAACCAGTTTGGTTAATTGAATCATGCGATTGCTAAATCCCCATTCATTGTCATACCACGATAATACTTTGACCATATTTTCTCCAATGACTGTGGTGTATTCTGCATCAATAGTGGAACTATAAGCAGAACCATTAAAATCACAACTGACAAGTGGTTCTTCAGAATAACCCAAAATTCCTTTTAGAGATCCTTCCGCCGCCGATTTAAGAGCTTTATTGATATCTGCAGCGGTGACTGTTTTTTCTAATTCAAACGTAACATCAACAAGTGATACATTTGGGGTTGGAACTCGTACTGCAAATCCATGTAATTTACCAGCTAATGAGGGGATCACTTCTGAAATTGCCTTTGCAGCACCCGTTGACGTTGGAATCATACTTAATGCCGCTGCGCGAGCACGACGCAAGTCCTTATGAGGAAGATCAAGAATATTTTGATCATTGGTATAGGAGTGAATTGTTGTCATCAGTCCTTTACGAATCCCAAATTTATCATGAATCACTTTTGTCAGTGGCGCCAAACAATTTGTTGTGCAAGAACCATTACTCACAATATGATGTTTCGCAAAATCATATTCTGATTCATTGACGCCTAAAACAATTGTTTTATCAATTGATTTTCCAGGTGCACTCAAAATTACTTTTTTTACACCTGCTTTGAGATGTGCCGAAGCCTTTTCTCCATCTGTAAATAAACCAGTACATTCTAATACAACCTCAATTCCATGTGCAGCCCAAGGAATTTCTACTGGATTTTTTATTGCTGTGATGTTTATTTTTTTTCCATCAAGAATTAAATTATTATCATTGTATTCAACGTGTTGCTGTGCTTTTCCATGCACTGAGTCATACTTATAGAGATGCGCCAAAGTTTTTGCATCAGTCAGATCATTGATTAAGCAAACTTCAATATTTTTTTCATCCTTGAGTGCTCTTAAAATGCAACGGCCTATACGACCAAAACCATTAATACCAACTTTAATTGACATAGCAAATCCTCCAAAATGTCTTGAAAATAGCAAATAAAGATGTCAAATGCTCAATAATTCACCCTCAAACGAATGAATATCACAAAGACACCTTCTACTTATCTGAAAAACAAAGTAAGCTGCAAGATTTAATTTATCAGAATCATGACTGAGAATTTAAAAGACTTAAAAATTCTTGAATAGTTTGACATCCTGAAATATTTTTACCAGATACATGACAATTTGAAATTTTTATTGGCTCATCGGTAACTACTAATAAATTTGAAAAAATACATTCTTTAAATTTACAATTTTCAAATTCAACCCCCTGAATATCACACGAATCAAATTCACAATCTTGAATATCAACATTTGTCATTGTCATGCAATTCAAACGACTTGCACGAATTGACATTTCAGAAAAATCACATTTAACAATCTGATTTTCAGTAAAATCAGATTCTTTTATTTTTAAATCAGAAAGGGTTGTTCTTGAAAATTTATTATTTTCTAAACGAGCCTCATGAAAAGAAACATTGCTCAAACGAGCTAAACTAAAATTAGAAACACAAAAATCAGAGCGAAAAACTGAAACTTCAGAAAACTGCACAGCAGTAAATTTATTATTTTTAAAGATTGCATTTTCTAAAAATTGCACTCCAAACCACTGGGAGGCAACAACCATATTATTAACAATATGACTATCAGCACAAACACTTACAGCTCTAAATACAGAAAATTTAGAATCTAATCCATTTATATTTGGAGAAAAACCAACATTTTGAAAGTTATTTGTTATATTTTCTTGGATTTTTTCAATTTGTGGAATATTTTCTGATATTTGATGGACAAAATGACTTGAAAATTTTATTAATTCATCAATATTTACTGTTTTCTTTAATTTTTCAAATGCCGATTTAAACCCTTCTTGATTTCCTTCTTTGTAAGTTTGATTAAAATCACCGTGCTCAGAGATTTTTTGTTTCTTTAGCTCATAATTTTTTTCTATTAAATTTTTAGCCTTCTGAACGTTCATACTACCTTTAGATACTTCCTGAAGTATCAATTCCAATTCAAACATAAATTACTGCCCTTTATCTAACTTCCTAATAAGTCCATAACTTAACAAAGCAACGATGAAATTCATTGCCCATGCTGCAAAAATTGGATTTATACTTCCTTTAATCGCAAAACTTCTGAGTGATATGTTGCCAAACCAATACAATAGAGAAGCAGCAATGCAGATAACAATGCCAATATATTTTTCTTCATTGCGCTCCTTTTTTAAAGCAAATGGAATTGTCAAAAACACAAATAACAAATTAGCAAATGGCGTGCTCAATTTAAAATACAGATCAACCATTCGATCTGAAACATTTGCTCCCGCAATTTCTGCTTTATCAATTAATTTTTTTAATTGCCAAAAACTAATTTGACTTGACTCGCTACTTCTCATCAACACCTTCGGTGGAGCAAAATCAACATTAGTCACATACAAAGGCTTAATTTCAGCTTTTAAAGACGATTCTGTTTGAAAGTCAAAATTAAAAGTTAGAGTATCACGTAATACCCATCGGCTAATATTTTCTTCAAAATAACCAGACTTTGCATGGACTATTTGTACAATACTTCCCTCACTATTTGTTTTAAAATATTCAACATTAAAAAGCTCTTGCTTAATTTCATCGTATTCATCAAAATGTAAGATGGTATTTATAGCTTTTAACCATGTACTATCTGTAAATAAAGCAACTGCATTATTTTTTTCAATTTCTTCGTATTGCACCCGGTAAAATCGATTAGAACTTGCCGGTAAAATAAACTCACTAATCATAAAATGAGCAACCATAAATGCAAGCGCAATGCTAATCAGTGGAAACGAAACCCGCATAATTGATAGGCCCGCAGCACGAAGAGCTGCTATTTCACCATGCTTTGCTAAAACCCAGTTAGTAATAATTCCAGCAACCAGTACAACAAAAGGCAGTAGCTGAATTGTAATAGCTGGCAATTGCCAAAAATAATAGCGAAAAATAACATTATGAGGGACATCATACTTATCAAAATAACGCTGACTTTCTTCCATATAAGTTAAAATAAAATAAATCAACAGGACTAAAATAAGTATGGCAATAATATTTTTTAAAAACTGAAAGGCAATATACCACCAGATTCTCATTTTTTATCCTTTTCTTGAGAAGATTTTAATTTTTAATAAATCATCTTTAATAAAAGTTATAAAACTCACAGAGGGTGGATGCCTCAAACGCCAGCGGAGCAGAATACAGCTTGTTAAAATAAGTGCAAGAGGTGCAAAAATAAAAGCAATAGTTGGAGGAAATATTAAACTGGTAGCAAGCTGTTGAGAGAGAGAAACCGAAGAATAGAGGATAAAAATAATAATACCAACTCCCAAATAGACTCCAATTTGTTTTTTTCTCGAATCTTGGATACCTAAACAAATCCCAATTAAAGCCAAAAAAATTGAGCAAAATGGAATTGATATTTGTTTAAAAACATAAACTATTTTTTGAATCACTTCAGGTTTATAACGCCAATCGCTGTTTTCTACTTGCAATCGGTCTATATAATTATACAATTCATTTGGATATAGCTGATTAATATTGTTACTAGAATTACTGTCAATCTTAAATTTACTCTTAAAACTATTTAGCAATGAAATCTGCATTTCAGAAAACTGGGTCACATTCCAATCTGTAAAAGAAGGATATGCAGATAAATTTAATTTTGAATGTGAATTTTCAAGGTTAGAAGAAATTAAACTTTCTTTATTTTGTAAAATAAATTTCTCTAATGATACTTTATTGGTATTGCATGAATAAACATAGCCATCATTTAATGAAAAAATATAGTCTTGCAATCCATTAACCTTTTCCTTTTTTAATGTGCCTGATTTTGCAACAATTACAGAAAAATGTTTTTCATGATTAGACTTCAATCCTATAAAAATATTAGAAAACTCACTTCTATCAGAAGAAACCGATTGAAGATACATGGTTAATTTTGCATTTTCTGGAATTGGGAGTGCATCAAAAACAAAAGACTTTTCTCTAATTGAATTTTGTACCATGGCTTCGACTGCATTCTGTGACTGCAACCATTGAAATTTATTAAAGCTCTTATTTGAGTATGGCTCAAAAAATAACGCAAACCATAGCGAAACAATCATTACAATAATGCCTAAAAATATAGGCATGTAAGACAAACGCAGTACACTCACACCACTTGCCATCCATGCTTCAATTTCTCGATCTGCAGACATTTTTGCGGAAACTAGTGCTGAAGCAAGTAACAAAGAGATTGGGAGTGTTAATTTAAGTACCGAAGGCAAAATAAAAAGCAATAGCATAAAAAAAGTGGTGCCACTATCTGGCGCAGAAAACAGAAGATTTGCATAACGAGGAAATTTTATCATTATTAACACAGAACTTAAACTTGCTGTGATTACAAATGTTAAGGATATTATTTCACTAGCTATCAAACGATCTAATTTTCGAAAAATTGCCATGTATTATTCTACCATTGAAAACATGCCAAGCGTATTATAACCACAGTCCACATGAACAACTTCCCCTGTTACCCCAGATGAAAGTTCTGATAACAAATAAACTGCAGTGCGTGCAACATCTTCAGTCGTCACATTTCGTTTTAATGGAGAGTATTTTTGCGAATTATCAAGCATTTCTTTAATGCCTGGAATTGCACTTGATGATAACGTACGAATTGGACCTGCACTAATTGCATTGACGCGTATTCCAACTTCACCCAAATCATGAGCCATATACTTTGCACATGATTCTAGAGCAGCCTTTGCGACACCCATAACATTATAACGCGGCACCACTTTTTCAGCACCATAATAAGACATAGTAATAACACTTCCGCCTTTTTTCATAAGAGAAATTGCCGGTCTTGTGACAGCAAGTAATGAGTATGCTGAAACGTCTAAAGTTGATGAAAACGATTCTCGTGAAACAACCATAAATTTATCTTTTAAATTTTCTTTTTCTGTAAATGCCACAGAATGTATGATAAAGTCAATAGTTTCCCATTCTCTTTGAATGTTTGAATAAAAAGTTTCGATTTGATCATCTTTTGTGACATCACATGGAAACACCAATGCGCTCGGAAGTTCTTTGACAAGCTCACGGACACGTTTTTCTTGTGCTTCACCTAAATAATTAAATGCCAGTTGCGCACCATGCTCGGCACAGAGCTGTGCACACGCCCATGCAATTGATTTATTATTTGCCACACCAAAAACAATCCCTCGCTTGCCAGCCAGAATTTGTGCATGTTTCATGTTTACCTCCGTAACAAATACAAAAAACAAACTCTTAGAACCTTGAGCCTACTTGTATCTTGCGCTACAAACAAGCGCCTGATAGGCTTTTTGGTAGGAGGGTATTATGGAAAAGCAAAATGATAATATGAAATACGTAAAACGATTGGTCGACAATGCCTCATGCAAAAGACGGTTTCATTTAGTATACGAAGCAGGTTCAACTCCATTAAAATCTGTAGAAGTCAAATGCCCTCATTGTGGCATTACAGTTTTTGAGCAAGCAAACCATCCTACTGTCATCATTGCGCGCGAAGAAAATCTCATCAAGAGTCCTGATGGCTCTGAGTCTATAATCTATGAATGCAAATTTAATTCTTAACTTTTTTTTTAACTCTTTTATAGGAATATCTATTTTATGCTTAGGTAGTATTTATTTAACTGGTAGAATATCTTTTTTGATTTCTTCTACTTTTAATTATTTACACTGGCATTATCTTATTTTTCCTTTTAATCTTAATATTATAAATTATTTTCTCACTTTACTAAGAGGCACAGTTGATAAATTGCCTTTTCTCTCATTATCATTTGTTGTTGTTGAAAAATTTAACTTATCAATGTATTCAATAGCAATTCTTATTTTTTTTACTGGTATATTAAAATTAATCTCCCCTTATGAATGGAGCACCAATTCGCCAAAAATCAAAAAATGGCGTTTTGAACATGGATGTTTTCAAAATTATAATAATTCTAATATGACTAATAATAAAAAAAACATTGAATTATTATTAGTTAAGCTTGCAAAACAAACAAATCTTAATAAATTTGAAATTGCCAAATCTGATTTTCGTTGTTATTTTGCATTGTCTTTTTTATTTTTGAGCACGCAACTTTCTTTACAAAACTTTTCCTTTAGTATTTTGAGTTTATTTACCTTTTTCTTAATTTTTTGGTGTATTATCGATGCATTTGGCTGGAACAGACTGCTACGCCACAAAAATTTTAACCACTTTGAAACATTTCAAGAAAATCCTATTCAGTTTTTTTTAAAATTCTTTAATAAAATAATATTATTAATTTTTGTGAATTTTATTTTTTTTATTGCATTAAATAATAAAATTATAAAATTTGATAATTTTATTATTGGTTATTTAATTTTAATTTTCGTTTTTTTTAATAAAATAACACGAATTTACAATGAATTTCTTCTTGCAAAATTAAATTTACAAAAAGAGTATTATCCTGCAAATTCTTATAAGGATCAGTTTTTTAAATTTGAGAATGCAAGAGTTTGGCGAGATATTGGAGCACAATCAACTGAAAGTATAAATCCTCTACTTCGTTTAGTTATGTTTAAAACAATGTTTGCTCTGTCTGAACGCAGAATCTTAAATAGTCTCATTGCTCATTTTGATTTTATTATAGGTTCTTATTTATATATAATTTTATTATTAAATTATTAATTATTTTTTAAATCACAAAAAAATTCAAATATATAATATTTTTAATTTATTACATAATTATATAATTTTTTTTTATAAGATATCTAAAAACTTGTATTTTAACTTTTAATCACTTAATGCATTGACATAGTTGATAACAAAATTCATTATCAACTATTTTTACTAAGTATATATAATTTTATAAATATTTATTATTTTTTTTAAAAAAAAGGAATTTATTTACAATGAAATATTATTTTAACAAAAATAGTTTGGCTCTTCCATTCATTAGTACAACTTTGCTTTCGGCAAGTTGCAGTAAACAAAACACGCACATCAACCCAGATTTTTTTGAAAGCAAACAGTATTTTGTAACACAAGAATCACATGAAAATGAGGATGCCAATAATGAAGAAGACCAAAATTTTTCAGACATATTGATGAAATATTCATTACTGGGAGTGACTGATATAGAGTTTATTGATGATAATGAATTATTGCAAAACCCCTGGAAAATTTATGCAACTGTTTATGTTAATCAAAAGCCAAAAGAAATTTCTTTTGACGGAAAAACTCAAGAAGAAATTGAACAAAAATTTAATTCATTTATTCTTGCATACAAAACAGATGAATTTTTAGATCTAGAAAATGAATTTAATATTAAAATTCAAAAAATATCACATAAAGAAACTGATAAATTTATTGTAACCGAAAAAAACTCTCAAAAAGAACACACATTCAAAACTATTGGAGACATTGTCACAGTTTATTCTGCAACACAAAAAAATGCCGCTTTTATTGCCAAAAAAGCCAAAATGCTCAAATATATTTTGCGCACAGTCAGAGGAAAAGATACAAGAAATCAAGTCACAACTTTTAATGCAGACGATACTGGCAAAGGATTTGTGATCGATGGATTTGATGATCTTGCCACCGCTCTTGAAAACTCGGGCTTACCAAAACAGCTTGAACTGACGTTAAAAACTTCTATTTACATGTTGTTTGGCGGTGCTGTTTGGCTTGGCTACGAAGGAGCTAACGAGGAATTGCATTCTTCGTTAGCAGAGCACAATGAATCTGTAGCGTTAATCAAACAGATACGCGAAGAATTGCTTACTAATTTACAAAATGAAATTTCCTTACAAGAAAACCTATTAAGCCACCTTGAAAGACCAAATGCTCAAGAAGCTGATGCAGATATTCAAACATATAGAATTACTAGTGAAAATCATAGATTTAAAATCAAATTTGTTAAAGAAATTTTAAATATTATAAATAATTCCAAAATACAAGATAAATATGATAATAAAAAAAATGACAAATCTTTAAAAAATTTACGTCAAATTATAATTGAACATAATACAAGCGTTGAAAGAATTTTAGCTCACAAAAAAAGACGAAATTCGCTACATTATCATATTCTATTTGAAAACATAACTGAAGTTGAACTTGTCAAAAAAATAAGAGAAGCAGATAATAAAAAATTTGTTTTAACTCACTTAAATAAACTAAAACAATATCAACAAGAATTGCTACAGGGAATCGGCAATCACATCTCGTCTCACTCTGTTCTGCCAAATACAGCCAGTGGTCTAGCATCAATGTACTATGGCATGATTGCCTTTGAAATCAAATCATTTGCGGAGATAATTTCGCATAATTTAAATCCAATTTCGGCAACAGATTCAAAACTATTATTTGATTGGGGTAACAGTTTATCTAATATTGAAACTGTTGGTAATGCATTTTTATCTGCTGGCCAAGCCCAAATGGTTTTAGCTGGATTGAGTAAAATTTTTGAAAATAAAAAAGAAATTAAAGGATTAAAAAACTGGATAGAATCGATAAGCAATAGTCAATTTTGGAAAGAAGTACAAGACTCAGAGCTTGATAATATTTCAAAAATTAAAATTTTAAAAACAAAAAAAATGGTTGAAAGTTTTTATCGGGTCAAAAAAAACTGGTTAACAGCACAAGCAGTTGGTGATGTTATGCTTACAAGTGGACAAGCACAAATGTTTGTATCTGGTCCATTGTTACTAGGAATCCCTGTTCTTTCTGGGGTTGGTGCGGCCTCTACAATTTTAGGGATAGTTGGAGCGCAAGGTGCAGAACATTTTATTGAAAAAAACTTTGAGTTTCCATCTGCTCCAGAAAATAGTATTGAAGCTAAAATTTGCGAAAGTAGCGAACCAGATAATAACGATTTTTTTAAAAATCAAATAACAAAAGTTCAAAATCTTGTTGAACTTTCAGAACAAAAAACTCGAATTCGGGTTTGGCAAAAAATTTATGAAGAAGTTTTAAAAAATCCTTATAAAAAACCTGATGAAATTATCAGCGCACTTAAACATAAATGGAAAAATGATAAACACATTTTAAACCCAGCAAAAGACACCTACCATCAGGGGATCTATAAACATACATTAAAAAACATGTTTAATAAAGAAATTCCTAACTATAAAAAAAATGTAAGATTTATTCATTATGCAAAAAAATTAATTGCAGAAAATAAAAATAATAATCAAAATTCATCACCAAGTATAAAATTTATAAGTTTTGTTACCACGCATCTGCAAATGATTAATGAAAAAATTGAAAAAAAATTTACAGATAACATAAATCAGAATGATGCGGATAAACCTTTAAATTTACAGTCTGTTTTAGCCCATCAACAGCTAAATCATGAAAATACATCTAAAATTAGGCAAATTATTACATTCTTTGATGAATTTGGTTTAGGCGAAGAACTTGATCGGCGTATTGTTAAAAAAGTCATTTTAAGAAATGGATATCTTCTAAAAAAAGAAAAAGATGACTTAGAAAAAAAAGAAATCGCAAAAAATTATTTAAAAGAAGTTACTATTAAAACAAATAAAAAACCGTGGAATTTTCCAAATCCATTACCAGGATTTTTTGTTTATTATTTTCCAAATTTTTATAATAACAATAAAAGATCAAAACCAATAATTTTTTCTAAAAAAAATCAATCAATCTATGTTTTTGATAAATCTCAATATTTAGAAGATTTAAAAAATTATAATGAATTTGACTCAGAAAAACAAAAAAATATAATGGTATTTAGTAAATTAATATTTGATATTGACAGCTTTGATAACAATACAGACGTAAAATTTTTTGAAAAATTACATCACTTTAAGAATGCGTTTGGGAGAGAATTACGGAGTGTTTTTCAACTTACTTACGAAGAAGTAAAAAATACATTTAGAGCTGATGCTTTAAGACCAATTTTTAATGGCATTACCGATCAAATTGATAATTATAATACACCTCAAACATTAACAATCGGTTCAGAAAATAAAATATTTAAAAATTTTGCAAATACTTTATACCGTGGCACCGAAAAATTTTCTACAGCAGCAAACAAATTCAACGCTGGAATAAATCTATTTTTAACTCCACAAAGTATTAAGCAAATTTATCAAGCAGCCACCCAAAATAATACCAAAGATGCAATTCAAGGAAGTGTTAGTTTTACCCTCGATAAGGCTGATTTGCTGTTAGATATTGGCAGAAACTCTGGTTCACAAACCTATTGGCTAAAGCATCCAAAAACATTTCAAGGTCTCGGTTCACTACACTTTGTGATTAATACAGCAGCGGCAGGAATTGATATTTGGCAAGCAACAGAACTTTATAAAAATGCGATGGAAACTGAAGATCTTGCTTTAAAACAAGACTTACTTGTTAACTCTGCCCTGACTGGAGCGACTGCGGCATCCTCATTGGGCACAGCTTTATTACTTCCCTTGAGTGCGAAAGCAGGTCCTATTGGCACCGCAATTGGCTTTACCATTATGGCAACAAAAGGAACTTACAATGCCATCAGAGTTTCCCAACAATTGCGGGATCTCGGCTTTGATGAAAATCTCATCACATTAAATTCAATTTCACACTTTTTTGGGCATTATCAAATGAATGAGGATCCCAAGGTCATCAGAAAAAAAATGGAAAATCATTTTATTGAAAACACAATCCCAACACTCCTCGAAGAAAAAAACAATGCTTTTTTTGCCAATCATACAAATAATTTAAAAGATTCTTATTATTTTAAACAAATTATATTTCCAAGAATCTCATTATTTATTCCATTTTCAGATACAAAAAATAAAATGCTTTGTTATTATTTGTGTAATACAACAAAAATTCAAATACCAAAACCTATTGAAGATAAAAAACATTTGTGCTTAACAAATAATATTTATGATGCAAATAAAAGCAGAGAATCTGAATATCTCCATAATAAACATTTAGATTTGATTAAAAAGCATCATCATAAACTTGTTGTCAACCAACCCAAAGTTCCTAAATCTCCAATTGGAGTAAAGTATGGAGGGTTTGGAGGATCACACATTTTCAACGAAACAACTTTTTGTCCTCTCGAAAACACAAGTTCCTCAATGTTAGTTGCCAATTCTCAACAACAAAATACTTTTGACGAACTTGCCATGAAGTCATCAAAAATTGCAGAAAAAAGCGCGATTCTTTATTTAGTTGGTATTGGCGATCAAGGAAAACATGGAAATATGATTAGCACAATCAGTGGAGAACAAAGTAGCAAAAATCTTTATGTCATTCATCCAGCAACTTATGCATTACAATTAATTGGAGGAGAAGATTCTGATATTATAGAGTTTTTTGAGCCACTAAAAGGAGTGGATCCAAACGGAAAAAAAATTGGGTTTATTGATGGAAAAAAAGGGGTTGATACAATTTCAATCAAAAATATCACTACGCAAGATCCTAATAACTTATTTCAAATTTCTTTAAATCCTTCAATAAAACTTGATCATTCTTTTATTGAAGTCGAAGATGTTGAAAATGTTATTGGTTCTAATTTTAACGATGAAATTGTAGGAAACGAAGACAATAACGTCCTCATGGGCAATGCTGGTGATGATTCTATTAAATCTGGAGATGGAAATGATATCTTGCATGCAGGATCTGGTGCAGACTATCTAGAAGGGGGCAAAGGCAAAGATGTTTACGTCATTTTTCAAAAAGACATTGAAGACAAAAAAATTAAAACTATTAATAATTATGATGAAAAATGGGATGAAAACGAAGAAGAAAATATTGACGCTATTTTAACAGACATTGAAAATTTTGTTGCAACACAAGTAGGTCCTGATCTCATTTTAAGTGTTCTTGATGGTGCAACATACAGACCAGCAATAAAAGTTTTAAATTATTTTGAAAACGAACATCACAAACATTTAATTTTAACAGATTTAGAACAAAATAAAAAAGAAATTTCAAAGAATTTAGAGTGACTATGTTTTTTTCTATCCCCATAAACAACATGCTCTGTTGTCTCAGAAATTTCTTTAAGTTTTTTTGATTCATCAGAAATTTCGACAGTCACTTTTAAAGAGTTTTCTGATTCTAATGAATTTTTAAACGCTAACTGATCGAGCATTCCCATTGCAGATGAAATTTGTTTAACCCCAATTTCTTGCTCACGCGTTGCATCAGAAACCTGACCCATTTGAAAATTTATTTCTTTAATCCCTTGAACAATTTCAGAAAATGTTGAAGACACCTGTTCTGTTCTGCTTTGCCCTTCCTTCACCTTTTCCATAGTCTCATGCAAGATTTTTTGCACTTGTTCACGGCTTTTTTGAACTAATGCACGAATCTCATTTGATGATTTGCCACTCATATGAGCCAAATTACCCACTTCTTCTGCAACCACAGAGAACCCTTTTCCATGCTCTCCAGCACGAGCAGCCTCAATGGAAGCATTCAATGATAACAATTCTGTTTTTGAGACAATTTTATTGATAACTTGTGTTTTGGTTTCAATTTCTACAATAATTTTTTCTATTTCTGTTAATTTTGCACTTGCTTCTTGAATACTTTTCATCGAAGTAATCATGTTTTTCATGGATACTTCACCATTTTCTGCTTTAGAAGTAATTGCATTGGCAAGCTTAACTGAGGTACCTGTTAAATCTGTTGTTTTACCAATCATACTTGTAATTTCTGAAATAGCGGCGGCAGTTGTTTGAATTGATGAGGCTTGTTCGGTGGAGAATTTTTTTACATGGCCACCAGATTCTTTTAGCACATCACATTTTATTTGAAAATTATCAGAAGTGCTTAACAACGACTTGCATACGACTGACAATGGATTTACAACCGAATTGGCAAAATAAACACCTAAAACAATAAATGAAATAATTGCAAAAATGCATCCAAATAATAATATTGATACAAAGTAACTCATGTCTGCATTCACATCATCCATATACAAACCTGTACCAACTATCCAATCCCATTCTGGAAAAAAATAAACATAAGAAAGCTTTTTGATAGGTGTTGAGGATCCCGCTTTAGGGAACATGTATTCAACAAATCCTGATCCTGATTTTTTTGCGACATTGGCAATTTCTACATAAAGTTTTAAGCCTGTAGGGTCTTTAAATTCTGACATATTTTTTCCGCTCAGCTCAGGCTTAACAGGATTTAATACCTGGTATGCTGAAGAGTTAGTGACAAATAAATACTCATTGCCAGCGTAACGAATCGCATTAAAATTTTCTTTAACTCTTTTTTGTGCTTCATCTCTTGTAATTGTGCCACTTTTTTCTTGAGCCATATAAGAAGAAACCAAAGTTGTTCCAATTTCAACAATATTTTGCAGTTTCTTTTTTTTATTATCGAGTAAGACGTTCCAATAAATATTAGCGACCCAAATTAAAAATATTGAAAAGATAAAAATTGATAAAAAAGAACTAAATAATATTTTGTATTTAATTCCTTTTGATTGAAACATAAGCGACCTCTTAATATAAATAAAATCGGAATATCTTATAAATATTTTAATTAAATTTTTAATAATATTATTTTTTCTTTAATATTAGGCGCTTATTTTATTTTTCTTTGTGTACAATAAAAATTTATTGATTTTTATATAGTTAATATTACTTTAAGGGTAATCAACCACCCGTGAACCCAGCACATGAAACTCACCCTGATTTAAAGGCATTACTTTTTTTTGAATTGCAAACTTACCAATTAACCACAACGGACCAAAAGAAACTTTAATTTTATTTCCCGTGGCCATTTTGACATGAATAATTTGATTTAAGGGTGGTGCAGGAACATGAATACATGCCATAGGAGAAGGCACAAATAAAAACTCATCAACCACATCTTGATTGTCTTCTAACGGAATCATAAAACCAGGAATTTTGATATTTTTTCCATCTAACTTTGTAAGATCTTTTGGAATAAGAGTGGCTGTTTTCAGATCCCATTTTTGCAGCTCATCCCATTGAATTTCTATTATTTTGCTATTTGAATAATTATTGGAGTTATCATTATAATTAGAGTTTCTAATCGCAAAATAAACAACAATACCTCCTAAGCCAATACCCAAAATCACAAATACAAATAATTTCATAAATATTTTCATAATTAAAACTCAATTTAAGAAAAAACTCAAACAATATTCTCTGCGACTGTACTCCTTGGCAAATCGATCGTAAACAAGGTTAGCATGATGAGAGGAGACGATGGAAACTGATTTTGTTTTAAAGTGTGAAGAATTTGCTAAAAAAAATTTCTCTTTGACTAGCTTAAGACCAGCGCAACGGGATGTACTTGAACATATTCATGAAAAAAAGTTTGTTTTAGCAACACTTCCAACTGGAGCGGGCAAAACACTTTTATACACTTTACCCGCACTTTTTTATACAGAACAGCCAGTCCTTGTGATCAGCCCACTGATTGCGTTGATGCGAGATCAAGAACGACGCATGGAACTCGCGCAAATTCCATGCTCTATTTTTACATCCGAACAATCTGAGGAAGAGCGCAAGCTAGCATGGTGCAAACTGCGTTCGGGAGAGGCGAAGCTGGTTTTTGCTTCTCCCGAACGCTTTGTTTTGCCATCGTTTCTCAATGCAATTGCAAAAATCAGTTTAAGCATGGTTGTTGTTGATGAAGCCCATTGTGTGGTGACCTGGGGGCACCACTTTAGACCCGAATATTCTGAAATTGGCAAATGCGTCTCTTTCCTCAAGCCACCAAGAATTCTTGCCATGACCGCAACAGCAGGCAGACAAGCCCGCCAAGAAATTATTAAAAAAGTATTTCCAGAAAACACCCAAGTGTATGAGTACACTTCAAACCCTTTGGGAAACCATATTCGAGTTGAAAGTGTCCGTGTTTTTTCAAACGAAGAGCAATTGGAAAAATTAATCGAGATCTTAAAAAATTCTTTATCAACAAAAATTTTAGTTTATTTTCAGTCGCGAAGTTTATGCGAAGAATCTGCAAAAAAATTAAAAAAATTAAAAATTCATGCTGTTGCCTACCATGCAGGACTCACAAAACAACAACGCAAAGACACAGAACATTATATTCATCATGCTCAACAAAGAACTGTGATTTGCGCTACAACAGCGTTTGGCATGGGGGTAGACATCCCAGGAATTCAGCTCGTGGTTGTATTTGGCTTTCCAAGTAATATTGAAGAACTGTTTCAAATGCTCGGCAGAGCGGGTCGCTCCGGAGAACCCTCAACCGGAATTTTACTTTGGACAGGAGCCGATCCCATCAAACGCGAATATCAATTTAAGGCTAGTTTTCCTGAACCTGCATTGTTTCTTGAACAATGCGCTGAATTTATTTCGTTCATGCCTCAATATTATGGCGAAAGTTGTTTTGTTAATAAAAAAAACTTGCTAAATTGTATAAGATCAAAAAATGACGTTAACAAAATACGCAAACTAGAAAATATTATGGCAGGATTACGAATCTGTAATATATTAGAAGATATTCGTCCAGGAGAAAATTACTTTTGTGTTAAGTTAAGTAAAGATAAAAGTTTTATCGATATCTTAGCAGGTTTACCTGAAGGCATAACAATGCGACGAAAAGTATTGGAGGGTGTTCTCAGTATCATTGACAAAAATGCGCAATTATTAAAAGGTGCACAACATGCTCTTTCTCTAAAAAGATTACAAGATGCATGTGAGCTTTCTCTCGAAAATTGTAAGCGTGTTTTTTCACATTACCAAGAAGAAAAATATTTTTCTTTTGTTCATATAGATCAGGAAGAAGCAAAAAATGGTATGATTTTAAAAAATGGTTTTCTCAATTTACAAAAAGAAATTCCCAAATATATTTCTGCTCGCAACCATTTTTACGCAAGCTTGCATGAGCTTGGTAAATTGTCTACATCAACAACTTGTAGATTATCATCAAGTTTCGAGTTTTTTGCTTCACGTGTTGTTCAAGGCGCAACTAAAAATATATGGCGATGTATGCAGTGCGATATTTGTATTAGAAAGAGGTCGGAATGAAAAAAACGAAAAATAAGAATACATCAACATCTCTCACAAAAACAATTCTGGAGCAGAGAGACGAACAATTCCCTATAGACTTAAAAATAAACAAAAGTTCACTGCTATTTCGTAGACTCAACGCAGATGAAGTTTACAGAACATGTGAAGAATCATTAGTTGAAATCGATAAACATAAAAAATCAGAACCAAACTATGACATTATTTCTCAAGTTCGCGCTGTAAGAGCGATTAACCTTGGTTTAGGTATTCAAAAACCTGGTTACAATATTTACGTAGCTGGAGTTCAAGGCACAGGCAAAACAAGTGTTATTCGATCTTTTTTAAAGAAAACTGCAGAAAACTGCCCAACTCCTGGAGACTGGATTTATGTTTATAATTTCAAAAATCCAGAATCTCCGCATGCAATGGAATTAAAAACAGGATTTGCAAAGCGTTTTAAAAAACAAATGGACGAGCTTATGGAACAGCTAACAGTTGAGCTTGTTGATGCGTTTCAGTCAGAAGAATATGAAACAAATGTAAACTCAACTGTTAATGCCAGCAACGAAAAAAAGGCAAAGCTATTTAATGAACTAGAAAAAGCAGCAAAATCTAAAAACTTTGGGGTAAAATCAACGAGAATGGGAATTGTCACTGTTCCTATTATTGACGGAAAGCCTTTAAGTGAAAAAGACTATTCAGAATTAAATGACGAACAAAAAGAAAAAATTGAAGCCGAAAGAAATTTATTAGAACCAGAAGTTTTAGATTTTGCCCGAAAAGTCAGATCAATTGAAAACGACACAAAAAATAAATTGGAAGAATTGCAATCAGAACTTGGTGATTACGTTGTAAGTCAAGCACTCATTCCATTTTTAAAAGAGTACGAAACTGAAAAAAATATACTAGAATATCTTGATGAAGTAAAAAAACATTTGCTCGAAAACTTAAATGATTTTTTACCAGATGATGATGAATCCGACTCAGAAAGTGAAGAAGTTGCTGCTGCAACCTCGTATCACTTAAAAAAAGGAGATCCGCATCTTCCTTATCGCATCAATGTGTTTGTCGACAACACAGAAATTAAAGGCGCGCCAATTATTATAGAAAATAACCCTACATTTTATAATCTTTTTGGAAAAATCGAAAAAAATATCGAGTATGGTGTTTATACAACTGACTTTAAAATGATTAAAGCAGGCTCGCTTGCAAGAGCCAATGGAGGTTATCTTGTGTTGCACGCATTGGATGTATTGCGTGCTCCACAGGTTTGGGACACCCTCAAAAGAGTTGTAAAAAATCAAAAATTATTTATTGAAGATCTTGGTGAGCAATTTAGTATTTTAGCAACAAGTGGATTAAGACCAGAACCAATTCCCCTCAATGTAAAAATAATTTTAATTGGCTCTGATTGGATTTATCGAATGCTTTATCAGCACGATGAAGACTTTAATAAAATTTTTAAAATTAAAGCAGATTTTGATGCACAAATGGATCGTTCACAAAAAACAATTGATGACTACATCGAATTTATTTCAACAAGAACTAAAGTTGAAAACTTACTTCCTTTTGATGAAAGCGGCATTGCAGCAATTGTTGAATTTGGCAGTCGTATTGTTGATGATCAAGATAAATTAACCACACGTTTTAGCTTGATTAAAGATATCACCATTGAAGCTGATTTCATGGCAAAAGAATATAAAAGCAAAAAGGTCTCACGGAAACATGTAGAAAAAGCAATTGATGAGCGCTACTCGCGTTCTGCTGCTATAGAAGATCATATTATTGAAATGCTAAAGCGCAAAGATATTATAATTTCTACAAACTCTCGGCGTGTCGGAGAAATTAATGGACTCGCAGTTTATTCTCTTGGTGACTTATCTTTTGGAGTTCCCACGCGCATTACTTGCCGCACCTATAAAGGCAAACCTGGAATTTTAAACATTGAACGTGAAGCCTCTTTATCAGGTAAGTTACACAATAAAGGAGTGAGCATTTTAACAAGTTGGATCAATGCCACATTTGCGCGAAAAGCACCCGCTCATATTGCAGCAACCATTTGTTTTGAACAAAATTATAATGGAGTGGATGGTGACTCGGCCACACTTGCAGAACTGTGTTTAATTTTATCAACAATTGCAAATATTCCTATTGATCAAGGCATTGGAGTCACTGGTTCTGTCAATCAATTTGGCGAAGTGCAACCCATTGGGGGCGTAAACGAAAAAATTGAAGGCTTTTTTAAAACCTGCCAACTTCAAGGTCTGACCGGCAGAAATGGCTGCATCATTCCTGTCCAAAACATTAAACATTTAATGTTAAATCGCACGGTCCGCGAAGCAGTTGAAAAAAAGCAGTTTCACATTTGGCCTGTTGCAAAAGCAGAAGATGCTTTTGAACTTTTAACAGGCTTTGCCACTGGAAAATGGGACGAGAAAAAAGGACGTTTTGATGAAGGAAGTGCTTTTGACAAAATTTATAAAGTTTTGCATCAAAAATCTGATGAGAAAAAAACAAAATCTCCTCAAAAGAAAAAAAGTAGCTTAACAAGTAAAACAAAAAGTAAACCAAAAACTAGAAAAACTAAAAAATGAGTTTCAAAAACAAGTACATTCTAACATTGCAACAATTATTTGAACTTAAAAAAGTTTCTGCTGTTCCTGAACGTGTGGCGGCGGGAAGAGTTTTTTTTATCGATGACACAATGGGACTCTGTGATGCAACTGGAGCAATTTTTCCCATCTCTTTATCAGAAAATTTAAAGGGCGAACCATTAAATCATGGAGATAGTATTACCTTTAAATGTAAAATTATTAAAAACACTCCTGAAAAAAATACCTCTTCAACTTACAATGAAAGTGTATCAATTCAACTTATTGATATTTTACAACACAATCCCTGCAAAGCAGAATGGCTCAACACTGTGATTCCAAATCCTTTGCCGGACAAACAATTTATACAAATATCTCATTATCCCAATCAACTTGAAGCAAAATTTTTTAATTCTGCAACCACAAAACGTGCTAAACTTATTAAACAGCGCAACCGTGGATTAGACAGAGTCAAACAGTTTTTTTGCAATCGAGGGTTTATTTATATTGACACCCCCACTCTTGTCCCAAGTGGTGGTATCGAAGAGTATTTGCATCCTTTTAAAACGCATTACACCGATCACCGAGGCAAAGTGTGGCCTCTCGAATTGCCAACAAGCCCAGAATTTGCCTTAAAAAAAATAATGACCGAAGGTTTTGAAAAGGTTTTTCAGTTATCAAGAGCATATCGAAATAACGGAGAAGTCTCAAAACTGCATGAACCTGAGTTTGTCATGCTTGAGTGGTACCGTTCTCAAGGTAAGCTAACAGACATTATGTTTGATACAGAAAAACTTGTTACCACTCTTGCTGAATTTCTTGGTTCTGCAAGAGAAATTCCTAAACAGTGGCCAAGATTTCGAGTGGATCAATTGTTTTTAAATATTTTATCAATTCACCTAGAAGAAGTGCAAGAGCGCAATAGTTTTTTAAAAATTGCGCAACCGCTTAGCCCATCAATCACAGATCATGACGACTGGAACACAATTTTTTGCAAATTATTTATGGAAAAAATAGAGCCTTTTTTGGCCAAACAAAAAGCATGTTTTGTAACCCATTATCCAATTCAAATGGGAGCGTTAGCCAAAGCCGAAGGCACTCAAATAATAAATAATACATCCGCAGAAAGTTTTTTTGTAGAAAGAATGGAAGCATTTTTATATGGAATAGAAATATGCAATGGATATCAAGAATTAAACGACTGTGACATTCTCAGCGCGCGCTTTCACAAAACTTTGTCAGCGCGATCCGAATTGGTTGCCGATCCCATGTTTGAAAATGCAATGAAATTTGGCATGCCCCCTTGTTCTGGAAATGCGCTTGGAATCGATAGACTGCTGGCTATATTGCTTGAACAATTGTCTATTTCTCAACTTTATGCCATTCCATTTTTAAGCCAATTTCCTAAAAATACTGTTGCATGGGAATAGAAATCAACTTGCAAATCACCGTTTTTTTCAAGGATTGGCAAAAACAATTGAATTTTTGAATATAAAGCGGGTCGAGGAATAAGTAAGACGATATTAGAGCAATTTAATATCGTCTTACTTATTCAATAACTTCAGAAGTTCGCTCCTTATAGGGGTCTCTGAGGAATGCCTCCTCTGTATTATGATATTCGACTCAACAAAGCGCCTTAGATATGTTAAAATTATTTAGCGGGTGACTGCTATAAATTTCCTCATTTTAACTATACGGACAACGCGATGAACTTGCCCAATAATCAACCACATGTTTATTCAAAACGATTTCAGAGTTTAGCAAGATGGGTTGTTGTGATTGTATTGTGGTTGATTATTGGCTCTATTGCCATTGGAAAAGCTGGCATCTCAAATTTTATGGAACTCATTAAAGAACGAGATGTGCTATCGCAAACAATCACGGAGCTTCAAATTCAGACTCAGTATCTCGAAGAAAAAATTGCAAAATTGAAAAACTCTCCGGAACGACAAGCCCGCTTTCTCAAAGAAAGTTTTGGCTATGTAGAACAAGATGAGTATATTTTTCAATTTAACTCAAAGCCATCATTTTCTTTTGGGGCAGAAAAAACGTCTTTAACAGTTTTTTCTGCGGATACCCAGCCTTAATCTATTTTTTTAAACAATTTTATTGCCTTTTCTCGCTGAATAGCGTGATTCACAATAGGAGTGGGATAGTGATGACTATAACTTGAAAAAAGAGATTGAGTTGGAGCGTGAATCGTTTTTTCATCACAATGAACAAGTTCAGGACAATGTTCTTTAATAAAGGTGCCTTTTGGATCAAACTTTTGCGACTGACTTTCAGGATTAAAGACTCGAAAATAGGGTTGTGCATCGCACCCTGTGGATGCGCTCCACTGCCATCCTCCATTATTTGCAGACAAATCATAGTCTAACAAATGATCTGCAAAATATTTTTCGCCTTTACGATAATCAATCAAAAGATCTTTTGTTAAAAAAGAAGCAACAACCATTCTTAGGCGGTTATGCATCCAACCCGTTTTATTAAAATAGCGCATTGCAGCATCAACAATTGGAAATCCTGTTTGCCCCTGTTGCCATTTTTCAAAATATTTATCATTATTTTCCCATTTTAAAGATTTGTATTCTTGTTTAAAAGGCGAAGTTTCAACATAAGGAAATAATGATAAAATCATTTTATAAAATTCTCGCCAAATCAGCTCACTGATCCAAACATTTGCACCTTCAGATTGATGCTCATAAGCAAACCGAAAAGCCTCTCGAATAGAGATTGTGCCAAAACGCAAATGAATAGAAAGCAACGAGGTTCCATCTATATTAAGAAAATTTCTATTATTGGCATATTCATCAATTTTTTTAGAAAAAGTATGTATTTTTTCAAGAGCCCCTTTACGCCCAGGTGACAATATTAAAGTTGCTTTACTAAAACCTAATTCTTCTATTTTCCAATGGAACTGGTAATTTTTAAAGTCTTCATTTGATATAAATTTTTTTATATCATAAGTGAAAGATACAAAATTTTGCATCTTAACACGCTTTAACCATTCATTTTTGTAGGGAGTAAACACAACATAAGGCTGTTGATTGGCTTTTAAAATTTCGTTTCTCTCAAAAATGACTTGATCTTTAAAAGACAGAAATTGAATTTGATATTCTTTAAGCTTGTCTTTAATAAAATTATCTCTTTTTATTGCGTACTGCTCATAATCATTATTAGTAAAAACAGAATCAACTTTTAATTCTTTTGCAAGACTGGGAATTTCTTCTTGTGGATCACCAAATCTGACAATTAACATTTTTCCTTGTTTTTTGAGTTGTTGCTCTAATTCTTGTAACGTTTCAAAAATAAACGTCACTCTTTTATCTTCATGATTAGGCAATTTAGAAAGTATATTTTTATCAAAAATAAAAACAGGAATTATTTGAGAAGAATATAAACAAGCGTAATGTAAAGCAGCATTATCATCTAATCTTAATTCACGCCTTAACCACACAATTGATCTTTTAAATTCCACGTTTTTCCTCACTAAACTTTGTAATTCTAATAATTAAAAAATAGTTATTAGTATCTAGAAAATTATTAACCATTGTGATAATAAATAAATTCTTTGACCTTTTAATTTTGGAAAGAATCATGCTACAAAAAAATTTAAATGGTTTTCAAATTTATGAATTTCAAGCCCCCAATCCAAAACTTCATAAATACACAATTTTTTTTGGTGGTGCGAATGGAATTCCTGCATTAACCTATAAAAATTTATTTGAGCAACTCTCTTACGAATTAAATTGCTCTATTATCACTTACGATATGCGTGGTTTTGGCAAAACCACAGTACCAGCAAATTACATCAACAAACCTAAAAATCAATGGACCTGGGAAACGCTCACACATGATCACGTGCAACTATTTTTACATTTTAAAAATACCTACAGTCCAAAGACAAAGTGGATACTGAGTGGCCATAGCCTCGGTTCTTGGCTGTCTTTGCTTGCAACTCAACACATTGCTGTTGATAAAATTTTATTGCTTGACCCTCCAATCCTTCCTTCTCACATTATATTAAGATGGTCTTTAATACATATACTTAATAAAAAACACTTAAGTCCTAAAAGTTCTCGGGTAAAACGCCGAAAAACACGATTTCAAACAATCGAACATGCTGTTACAGAACTACACAAATCATCTTTAATGAAAAATTGGCCCATAGAAACTGTTTACAATTATGTGAGAGGCAGTTTTTCTGTTCATAAAAATTTTATTCAATTAGCTCATGATCCCAATTGGGAAGCGCATATGTTTGAAGAATATCCCTTTGCCGCTTGGATTGGATTTTTAAAGATACCTTTTAGAATTCGAAAAAACATTGCACCAATTTTTTTTGTAGGTGAAAATAGCGATACCTGTAATTCTAAAGCGAAGTTATGGGTTAAATGTTTTTTTCCGAAGTTAAAATGGGTTATTATTCCTAAAGGAACACATATGTTTCCTTTTGAAATGGAAACCGAAACGGTAAGCCAAATTAAACACATTTTACATAAGGATTAATTATATTATTATGATAAATTTCTATCCTGCAACTGATATTGCAAGAAACGAGGAACATTACGACAACATGTACAAATTGATAGAATCTTTTTTAGAAACAGAAAAAGATTGGCTTGCGCAACTGTGCAATATCACAGCTATGCTCAACTATTTAATTAAAGAAATAAACTGGATTGGATTTTACTTATTAAAAAATAATGAACTTATTTTAGGTCCTTTTCAAGGAAAAATGGCACCATCGCGAATTTCGCTAGAAAAAGGTTCTTGTGGTTTTGCCGCAACACAACTTAAAACAATACGCATTGATAATGTCAATAAGTTTGAAGGTTACATACAAAGCGACAATGCAGCTTTTTCTGAAATTATCATTCCTCTTTTTTATCACAACAAACAAAAAGAACTTAATAACTTAATAGGTGTGCTAGAAATAAATAGCCAAGTTTTTGCTAGATTTAATGACGCTGATGAAAAAGGTCTAGAAAAAGTTGCCGAATTGATTGCAAATAAGGTTGCCTGGCCATCTAGCAACTAATAACTTAATATCTCTTCTATATATCAAAAAAGCTTAAATAAAACTCTATCAATGTATTGTAAAATACAAATTTATAACAAGCTCTTAAAGTTACAAAAATTTGGCTCAAGCACATCAAAAATTTTATTGTCAATATTAACTAATCTACCGACATTTCTTTAAAGATTTATAACATTAAGGAAATGCCAAATGATAACTATATTCAAAATATTCTTAACACTCTTATTATTAAAGTTTAATTTTTTAATTTTTTCTAAAGATAAAGAAGTCCGTTCTAATCGCTTCACTCTATCTACTGGTTATTTAGAAGACACTGTTAACTCAAATGAGGGCATGGTTTATTTTCCAATGAGCATTTATGAAACATACAACTGGACGTTTCGCCTGTTAACCAATGAAGGAAATATGCTCAGTAGAATGATTTCTTGGTTTGGGACAGGGTATTTTCAATATTATTATTTTAACTCTACATTTATGAGCACACCGTTTCATGAGTTTGGTCACGCAACTCGATTTCGCTCTTATATACCTAAAAGTGTCACATACACTATTGGTAATCCTGGCTCAGATACCACAAGTTCTTACTTTATTATGTTTTTAAAGAGAATAAAATATATTAATAATGGTGCGTCCACTCGAGGTTTCATTCCTGGGGGTTTGTCCACCCAAGAATCAGCAAAAGTCAATATTATAAGTACAGCAGGTGGTATGAATAATGAAATATTTCTGGCAAACCATATTGCAGAACGATTTTATCAAAGAGGCGGATCGGCACCTGATCTTTTTGCATATATTCAAAATAAATTAAGTCCATTTGATTATAGTCAAATATCAAGCAGCAGTGGCGACCCACAATCTTTAGAAGATGATTTTGCTTCAATAGGAAAAAATATTACTCGCGCAGACTTTCAAAAAGCATTTAGAAATACTCTTTTAGCGAGCGGAACATTGTATTCTTTAATATGGGGTGGATTAAAATTTATTTTCACCGGTGATCAATCTTTAACACCTATTGAATTTTTTGGATTTTCACTTCCTGATTTTGCGAGTTTTATTAATTCAAAGGGAGTAAGCTTACAAACTACTATTCGCTATAGATTAAATCCATCATTAAATTTTGGTTTTTCATACGAAAATGTATATCTTGGTGACAGTTACACTCAAATTAGCCCATATATTTATTATAATTTTAAAATAGGTTCTGGTTTTTTTAACACTTATTCTGTAAACGCAAGAATTGATTATGGAATGGGCGACGGAAATGCTGATATTGGAGGGAGCTTCTATACAGAAGCAGAAAACGAAAATTTTGGTACTTTCTTAAGATATACATTTTATAATTCTAAAAATCTTTATGGAGAAAGAAATACTCCTTCAGTTCAAAAGCCTCACGAAGTGCTTGGAGGAGTATATTATATTTTTAACTAGAATTAATTTATAAATATAAGGCAAAATATGAAAAAAAATCTTTATAATTATAAATTGATGTGGTTAATATTATTTTGTATCAAATTGAAAATATCAACGCATGCAAATCAAAAAGTTAATATTTCTGATAATGTTCCACCACAATAAGGAATTCCCGAAGGTCTGATTGTCGAATTGGCAAAAGGAATTTTTGGTAATGTCAGTTTTGAAGGATTTCCTTTAGCTAGAGCCCTTGAAATCACTGCCAAAGAAAAAAACTCTATTTTATTTATGTCTCGAACTCCTCAAAGAGAAGATAAATATATTTGGCTTGATACTATTTATATGACACCTGTATATATTTATACCAAAAAAGGAAAATTTCCAAAAACTGAAAATTATTTAAGTTTATATAAATCTATTTCAGTTATTAACCGATCATTTTTAATTCAAGTACTTCAAGAAAAAAAATATAATTCAATTTTAAATAAATACTCTGCAAAAAAAACTGAAAATTAAAATTTTATTTTAATTTTTTAAAAATTTTATATACCAAATTTTTTAAATTAGTTGGACCAAATTTTAAAATTAACAACAAACTCATTATTAAAATCAAAATCCCTCCAGTACCTAAAATTAATACATTATTAATAAAATTAAGTTTAAAAGAAAAAAACATATCAAAATTTTTCCAAAATTCAAAAATCAAAAAAATACCAAGAAAACCAATAACGTAAGAAAGAACTGCGAAAATAATAATTCTAATGTAAAAGTATTTTCCGCCTTCGATATATGGACTATCTCCAATAAATTTATTTTGATAATACCATTTTAAAAATAATAAATTCATAAAAAAATCAATCGCTGTTGCTGTACTATAAGAAATTCCTAATCCAATAATCCCAAATTTTGGAGCCAAGGTAGAAGTTAGTAACGCATTTACAATTAAATATATAATTGCATTATAAACAATTTGTTTAGTACAATTAATTGCATAATAAGCATTAAGCAAAACTTTTGTACCAGCAGCAAAAATAATTCCAATCGAATACGAACATACGGCAATGGAATTTTGTAACGTATCAAACATTGATACTTTGCCATGTTGAAAAAGAACAGAATAAAAAGGCACTATTAAAAGAGAAAAACATATTAATGTTACTAATGAAAGCCATAAAGTTGTTTCTAAGCTTTCTATTAGCAATTTGGAAAACTTTCTATTTTGTCCTTCAAAAATAGCCTTGGTTAAAATAGGATGTGCAGCAAATCCTGTGGCCACACCAAACAAACCTATAGGCACCTGAATAATAACAGTCGCAGTTATAATATAACTAAAAATACCTTCTCCAAGTTGAATCGCAAAAAATGTATTAATCATCAATGCAATAATTAAAGCACCCTGCGCAATAGTACGGGGCACCATCAGTAGTAATACTTGGCGAAGAGGCCAATATGATAGCCAAACTTTAATATTAAATGATGGAATATTAATTAGCCCCAACTTATAAAGCGGTAGAAATTGGTAAATCATTTGTAAAAAAACTCCTAGTAATGCACCAATTGCAATTGCATAAATAGGATTTATGTTTATTAATAACATTAATGGCGAGCATAATGCAGAAATAATCATACCAAAATTAAAAAACAAAGAACTATTCATTGCACGAAACGTGTTACCTAATGTGGATAAAATTGCCATTGCAACAGCATTCAGCATTGTAAAAGGAAGAAAAAATGCTAAAATTTTAAATAAATTTGCAGCTAACTCCAATCCCCCAGATTTTTCAAATTGTTGACTTGCAAAAAGACTAATAAAAGGATTCGCAAACAAAGCGGCTAAAATTGCTATAGAAAACGTAACAACAGAAAAAAAACCTAAAACAACTTGAATCAACTTTTTTTCAGCTTCTAACCCTTTTGCCTTTTCTTCTATTAAAACCTTTACAAAGGCCGCAGATAATGCTCCATCAGCAAAAAGATCCCGAAGGCTATTTGGAAAACGAAATGCTGTATTAAATGCATCGAGAGAAACATTGAGTCCAAACGTTGCATTCACAACCGCAGTCCGTACTACTCCAGAGGCTCTAGAAAAAATCACCCCCGCCATTGCTCCAAAACTTGCTTTGCCTAACGACTCTGAATCTGATCTTAGTTGCGCATTGTTAGGTTTATTTTCCTGCATAAATAAGCTGTCCCTTAATTTGGATATTGCTTACGACAATATGTCGTTCTATATGTTTTGAGGAGAGAGATACAAAATCTTCTCGAAAGCATGGATAGCATAAAAACTATCCTGTCTCGATTTTTTAGCAAAAGTGGCTGGCACCTGGAGTATATATGAACACAAACGAAATACGTTGTAAATTTATTAACTTTTTCAAATCTAAGCAACATACTTATGTGCCAAGTGCCTCCACAATTCCTGTAGGTGATCAAACCATATTATTTACAATAGCTGGAATGACGCAATTTAAATCCTGTTTAACAGGAGAAGAAGTTAGACCCTACACAAGAGCAACGAATGCACAAAAATGCATTCGGGTTGCTGACTTAGATGATGTTGGTAAAGATGGACGCCATTGCACCATGTTTGAAATGCTTGGTTCTTGGAGCTTTGGTGATTATTATAAAAAAGAGGCTATTGAGTGGGCTTATGAGTTTACTAAAAACGAATTAAATTTTGACCTGTCGCGTTTTTGGGTCACCGTACACCACTCAGATGACGAAGCATTTCAAATCTGGGAAAAAATTGGGGTTCCAACACATCGCATTGTCCGTCTAGGTGATAAAGACAACTTTTGGGCAATGGGTCCCACAGGCCCTTGCGGTCCCTGCTCCGAGCTTTATTTAGATCAAGGAGAACATGTTGGCAGCTGTGCAGAACAAGGCAAAACTTGTGCAGGACCAGGTTGCGACTGCGACCGGTTTCTTGAATTTTGGAATCTTGTTTTTATGCAATACAATAGACAAGAAGATGGGACACTTCATGATCTCCCCATGAAAAGTGTCGATACAGGATGTGGCTTAGAACGCCTGACAGCACTCATTCAAGGCAAAACATCAAACTTTGATATTGATATTTTTCTTCGTATTAAACAAAAAATACTTGATATTTCTGGACACACACAAAAACTCGCAGAACTTTCAAAACAAGAACTAGAAAGTTTTAATGTGATTGCCGATCACATTCGCTTGCTCACTTTTACGGTTGCTGATGGTGTTCATTTTTCTAATGAAGGTCGAGGCTACGTGCTAAGACGCGTCCTGCGCCGAGCTGTGCGACATATTCACAAAATTGCTCCAAATTGGCCTAAAAATAAATCATTTCTTGCGCAACTTGTTCAAATTGTTATAAAAGAAATGGGAGAATTTTATCCTGAAATCGCTACAAATCAAAAACGTATTGAAGATGCAATTTTTGCAGAAGAATTGCGTTTTAACAGCACTCTCGATATTGGCTTAGCAAAATTTCATGCTTTTATAGAAGATACAAAAAATAAACATAAAAAAGTACTTTCTGGGGAAAACGTTTTTATATTGCATGATAGCTATGGATTTCCTGCGGATCTCACCCAAATATTATGCCAAGAACTTGGCTTTCAAGCCGATCTCGATAGTTTTAAAAACTATATGCAAGAACAAAAACAACGGAGTCGTACAGAAGCTAAATTTTATAAATTTGATTTAGATGATTCTCCTTGGATTGAATTTAACCCTGCAAATCAAGAAAAAGACAAATCCTTTTCTGGTTATTTTTTACAAGCAACAACGATTAAAGAAAACCACGACGTTATAGAATTACCCATTAATTTTTCTCAAATTAAAAAAGTACGACAACTCAAAAACAAATTTTTTGAATTTGTTATAGAAAATACTCCTTTTTATCCAGAAGGCGGCGGACAAGTTGCCGATAATGGCTGGATCGCAGTTCAAGCAGCAAATTCTAAAAATGAATTTGAAGTGATTGATGTAAGAAAAACAGCATCACAAATTGTCCATTTATTAAAACATATCGAGTGGAGTTCTGACTCTGCAGCACCATTAAGCTCTACAGAAATTTTGAATTTATTTGGCCAAAACTCAAAAGTTACAGCTTTTGTTGATTTGACCCTGCGCACTGCAACAATGCGCAACCACACAGCAACACATCTGTTACACAAAGCATTACAAATTGTGTTAGGAGACTCGGTTCGCCAAGCTGGATCTTTTGTGCATAGCGAGGGATTACGCTTTGATTTTTCTTATAATAAAGCTTTATCTAATCAAGAAATTAAAACAATCGAAGGTATTGTTAATAAACAAATCCTAAAAAATATAAGTATTAAAGTTCATGAATCTGTTCCTTTAAGCACAGCTAAAGAAATGGGCGCCATGGCAATGTTTGATGAAAAATATGAAGATCATGTTAGAATGCTTGAAGTCCCTGAGTTTTCTCTTGAGCTTTGCGGTGGAACTCACGTTTCTACGACTGGACAAATTGGGTTGTTTAAAATAATTTCTGAAGGAAGTGTGACAAGTGGTGTAAGGCGCATTGAAGGCATCACTGGTTTTAATTCATTAGAGTTTTGCAATAAACTACAAAATCAAATTTTACTCACTGCTGAAGCTATAAAATGTGCGGAAAGCGAGATTGTAAATAAAATTCACAGCATGAAAGAAAACTCAAAAGAGTTGGAAAAACAAATTCACATTCTTCAAAGCCGCATTGTCAATACCCAAATAGCATCTCTTGTCGCTAATGCCATTGATCTTGGAAATAATATTAAACTTGTTATTAACGTTCTTGAAACAAACGATACAAAAGAAATGGAATTATTATGCGACAGGTTAAAAGAAAAACCTGCTACAATAGCTGTTATTGCAGCTAACATAGAGAACAAGGCACATCTTATGGTTGCTATAAATCCATCACTTATTAAGCAATACAAAAAACTTTCTGCTGGCCAAATTGTCAAACAACTTTCAGAAATTGTCGAGGGTAAAGGCGGAGGAAGACCTGATTTTGCTCGAGGAGGTGGCATAAACCCAGAAAAAATTCCTGTTGCATTAAAAAAGGTCGTAGAGATTATCCAATTGGCTATTTAATTTTCGAGTTCTTCAATAAAACAATTTGTTTGTATAGAATGTGGAATAATTTCTATTAATCTTTTTTTAAAAGAATTTTTAATACTTCTGGCATCAGTATGAAGTTCGTAATCAAGACCCCAAAATTTTGCTAAATATTCAAAATTTAAATGATGAATGTTTTGGCATAATTTTGAGGGTTCACCAGTTAAAACACGATCAAAAATTTTACCGCCATTATTATTTATAATCACAATATTAAGACTTAAGTTCGGACGGTGTTGTAACATCCAAAACCCTGCCAAATCATACATTGCGGTCAAATCTCCAAAAAATCCCCAATTTTCTGAACTACTCTCATCGGCAAAACCTAAAAAAGTTGAAATTTGACCATCAATTCCATTCAATCCTCGAGAAGCATTAATTAAAAATTTTTTATTTTGGAACGTTGCTGTTAGATCCCAATATCGTATAGGCAAGCTGTTACCTAAATAAATTCTTGATCCAATTTTTATATTATTTGATAAGTGATAATAAATTGCTTGCTCAGATAATGGGTATTTATAAATTAAATCTCTCAATTTAAAAAAACACTGTTTATCAAGTTCTAAAAATTTATTTGAAAATTTAGTATCTTTACTTGTAGTTTTAAAATTAGAAAAAAAATCATTTAAATTAACACATATATTTTCTGCTCTTGGCATTCCTGAAAATTCATAATTAGATACTGAAATAACTTTAATCTCTTTATGTTTTTCATCGATATCTCGCCAGATTCGATGTGTGGGAGTTCCGCCAATTTTTAAAACTACGTCGATGTTAAAATTCGATTTATTTGAATTTATCCATAATTTATATGGACATTTAATTTTTAAATGCTCGAGTTCTTCACACTCTCTAATATTTGCAATAGACTCTATAAAAATAGGGACGTTTAAATTATATAAAAAACGAATTATACCTTGATAATTGATTTCATTGAGCTGCGAAACAATAACCATTAAATTTTTACTATTTAAAATCAATTTTTCTAACAGCTCTTGTTTTGCAGAAATTTCTTTTGCAGTATTATTAACATATTCTTTATTTTGCAGAGTCTGATTTAAATAGATTGGTTCAATGATTCCGCTTTGCAACGGAATATCAAAACACACATTAATATGAACTGGTTTTGTCAAATAAATATTTGACAAATTAAAATCATCACCAATACTCAGATCAAAACATTTATCAACATAGATGCCAAAAATATTTTTTTGCTCTGCAGCTTGAGGAGCACCAGTACCTCGATATGACTTAGGTCTATCTGCCGTAATCAAAATCAGTGGCAAATTTGAGTAATAAGCCTCCATCACAGCTGGCATCAGTTCACCAACAGCAGTCCCCGATGTTGTAATAACCGCAACTGGCTTTTGCAAAAGTTTTATTCGTCCTAGAGCATAAAATGCTGCAGACCGTTCTTCAAAGTGATTAAAAACAATTTGTTGTTCGGCTTGAATACGACACACAGCTTCAATTAATGGAATATCCCTAGCGCCTGCACAAATATAAAACTCTTGGACACCATATTGGAGAAGATTCAGGATAATTTTTCTTGAATATTCTCTGTTCATCGAACCTCCTTTATTATTTTAGACTCATGCAAAAGACATGCTTTAAGGTCCAATGAGAGCTAGTTTTGCTCTTTTATTCTATTTTTGTCCATTTTTAAATGCACTCAAAAACAGCTTTAAAATGATTATTTTCTAATTTGACTACATTTAAAGCACAATCAAGTTTTTTTAGTGGAGGTTTTAAATTTAATACTATACTAGCACATTTGCTCATAAAATCATCACTTTTTACTTTTTTAGTTTTTCAATCTTAAAATAAATAAAATAAATAATTTCAATAATCTTGACTCAAATGGTTAATTAATTTGACTAACCAGAAATAAAGAAATAAATGAGATAAGTAAATAAAATTTTGGATTCCATAATGGGAAGCTATTTCTAACTTCCCAAAAGATCCCAAAAAAATAATTTTTTTTAATTTTGAAAGGTATTATACACCATGAAACTTAAACGAAGTATTGGTTTATTTGGCATAATTTGTGCCAGTCTTGGTGGTATGGTTGGCTCTGGCTGGTTATTTGGCTCGCTGTATGCTTCTCAAATGGCTGGACCTGCATCAATCATCTCTTGGTTAATTGGCGGAATTAGCATTATGTTTCTTGCGCTGACCTTTGCAGAGCTCAGTGCGATGTTTCCAATTTCAGGAGGTGTCGCAGCCTATCCTATATTCACTCACGGCAAGCTTGTAGGGTTTATTTTAACCTGGATAACATGGATTACATACGTAGTCTCCATTTCACAAGAAGTTCAATCAACAATACTTTACATGGGCAACCGCTTTCCAAGTCTCATTCAAAAGTTAGAAGGTATTAATGTATTTACACCATTTGGATATGGGGTTTGTTTTACAACAATGCTTTTACTTATTGCACTCAATAGCTTTGGCGCAAAGTTTTTAGCAAACGCCAACAGTTTTATTAGTGTTTGGAAGCTTTTAGTGCCTTTTATCGTTGTCATTATTTTCTTATATACATCACATAACTTTTCTAATATGGGTCTTTCCGAAAACTCTCCGTCTGAATTTGCACCTTACGGTATAAACGGCATTTTTTCTGCAGTGGCTTTAGCAGGAGTGGTTTATTCTTTTTGCGGCTTCCAACATGCTGCGTTACTTGCGGGCGAATCAAAACGGCCACAACGCGACATCCCACTCGCTTTAATTTCTTCAATTTTAATTTGCATAGCCCTTTATTGTGGACTTCAGTATGCTTTTATTACCGCTCTTCCCACAGATGCTTTGAGTAACGGATGGCACCACCTTTCTTTTGTTGGAGACTCCGGCCCTCTTGCAGGTCTTGCTATGTCTATGGGTATTATTTGGTTGGTAACAGTTCTATATATTGACGCAATTATCTCTCCCCTTGGCACAGGAGTTCTTTATGTTGCATCCAGTGCCCGCATCGTACAAACAATGAGTCAATCTGGTAATGCTCCTAAATTCTTTGCAAGGATTGCAAAATCAGGAATTCCAATGCGAGCTATATTTTTAAACCTTGCTGTTTCGATGTTGGCTTTTTTGCCTTTTAGCGGTTGGAAAGCGATAGTTTCTTTTCTATCTTCAGCATTGGTATTTTCTTTCGCAGTTGGACCTATTTGCCTTATTGCACTTCGCAAGCAACAACCAGAAAGAAAACGTCCTTTTAATCTTCCATTTTATAAATTCATTTCATTTTTAGCTTTTTATGTTTGTAACTTGATGATTTATTGGTCGGGTTGGAATGTGGTTTGGAAACTTGGAGTTACAGTCATTACTGGTTGTTTAGTGTTTATTGTTTCAAACTTTTTAGGTAAAAACTCTTTAGATCCAGAACATGTTGCCACTAAACTCGACTACAAATGCGCGATATGGCTTGTTCCATATATGGGTATTTTCTGTATACTTTCTTACTTTAGTTCATTTTCTGGCGGAACCCACTTAATCCCAGTTGGTGTAGATTTTGTATTAATTGGTGCATTTAGTTTATTTATCTTCTATTTATCTTTAAAATTATGTTTACCTAAAAATGAATCTGATAAAAATACTGCATCGCTTTTAGCTAAAAAAGGATCATTAAGTTAATTGCGATTGCTTTATTAAATTAAATTTCATTAAGTTTTTCTATTTTTGTGATTAGTGATGAAGAATTTTTTGTTGCTTCAAAACTATTATCAATCAATTTAAATGATAATTTATAAGAACCATCCAATATTTTTTTATGACAACCAATCACTTCAAGAGCAATTTCAAAACTCTTATCATTTGTTTTTTTAGGGAAATCAATGATTGTCTGAGCTTCTTGACTGCACTTTTCGCCCCGCCTAATTTCAGAAATAAATAAAACTTTTTCATACTTTTGATTTTCAATAAACTTAATTTCAAGCAATTCATGTTTAATTGAATGTTCATTTTTTATTGTGTTTCTAACAATAAATATAAAATAACCAGAAGAATCAATAAACTGAATTGGATTTTTATCAAAATTTATACCCTGAAAAATGTTTGTGCGTTGCCATCCACCATAACTCTTTCTCAATAACATGGCTTTAATATTATCTTCTGATTCACTACATCCCTTCATAAAAACCAATGCCTCATCTGTTTCATTTTTTGAAATTTTTCCTCGTGCTTCAAATAAATACTCAAATTTTTTACTTAATATTTCTGAGTTTAAATATTTTGGACAAAAATCACATCCTAAAAAATCATCCTGGAGCTTATTTGTCGGGGTTTTTCCGCATATTGATTCAAAAATTTCAAAATTTTTAAATCTCTCACTTTCTGGTATCATTTCTTTTTTAGGTATATTTTTTGCAGTTGGTATTTCTGAATTTTTAATATTTTTTTCTTTTTTAATAGGAAAATATCTAGCGAATTCTGGAAATTTTTTAACAAGTTCAATTTTTACTTTATCAATATATGGTTTAAAATCATTAGAAAAAAAATAGGACAAAACCCCTAACCCAACTAAACTAGGAAAAATTAATAAAAACAATGAAATAAATATTTTTTTCATTTTTTTTCAATTCACCCTTTTTAAAAAAATTGTAATTGTTGCGTTGCTTGCTTAATCGCATTTGCCAGATCTTGACTTTGAATTCCTAAAATTTCAAGATCTTGTGGATTTACTCGAGTCTCTCTTGGATATTGTTGAAAAGCATCACCATAACGATGTGCCACTGTGTCCGATAGCATTAAAATATTAATAAGTTTGTTTTGATGTATTGTAAAATTCTTAGGACGAAAGTTTTCGAGCGTATGATGGTATTTTGTTAGTAAAACAACTTCTTTTGGAAATTGCCATTTTTCAAGTATTGTTGCACCAAATAACTGATGCGAACCTAATTTTAATTCTTTTTCAACCAGATTAAAATCTTTTTTTTCTGCTAAGCAGACTTCTGTTAACCTTTGCATAAGTGGTCGATCTAACACTGCACGAACCAATAATCCCACATCATGCATCAATCCGGCTACTAACAAATCAGAAAATTTCTCAACATTTAAAATTTTACCGATTTCAACCGCAATTTGATAAACCCATGATGAATGTTTAGAAAATGATTTGACATCAAAAAATTCAATTGGCTCAAATAAAAAAGCATTCTCGATAGAATATTTAATTAAAATTTGCATTAATGCACTCAATCCAATTCGAGTCATGGCGATATTTAAATCACTTGTTGGATGTCCCATTGCGTAAATCGAAGAATTGGCTAATTTTAACACACTTGACGTAATGCCTGCATCTTTTTGAATCATTAAATACAGTTTTCCAATATTTGCTTCAGCACTATACATTTGAGACAAACATTCTCGCACTGCTTCTGGCATAGAAGGCAATTTAACTTCTTTTTGACCACCGCTTTCAAAATCAACCATATAATTATTAATCTCCATTATTGCAAAAATTTTACCCAATTTTGTTCTAAATCAATGGCTGCCGCACAAAAGACGCTCATCTGAAATGGAGCCCCCCACTCTAGTAAAGAAGAAATTGGGAGTGGCTCCAATCCATGCTCCAAACACAATGAAGCAAAATCAATTGGTTTGAGATCTGCATACAAGAGATTTTGCAGTTCACATTTTAGTAACAAAATTGGATAAAATAAATTTGTTTGTAACCAATAATAACGACATAATTTTGTATGGCCTTGTGATAAAACAAAAATTCTTTCTGAATTTAATGCACTTTTTTCACAGTTATACATACACTCTGTTTTTGATTTTAGAGAATCATTTTCATTTTCTTCATATTTAGAATCAAGAAAATGCTGAAATTCATGCACTATTAAAGATGCCTCAAACAAACTGAATTGATCATTTTTAGGTAAGAATAAATGATTATTATTACCTGGACTAAAAACAGAAAAATATCTATCAATCCCACCAAAAATATTTAAATTATAATTAATTTTAATATTACTACCAAAAAAGTAGTTTTCTATTTCTTTTAAAGAAAATAATTTATCAGGAAATGCATCCAATGCAAAATCCAATGACTTCCAATTTGAATTAATTAAATTAAATACTTCATCAATTAAATTAAAGGGTATTTCATAGATATTTTTCATAATAAATTTAATAAACTCAATTAATGAATATTCATCCCTATTTAAATTAAAATCCCAAATTCCAGCAATATTTTTTAAAATATTAAATCTATCAAATCTTTTAATATCATTTTTATAGCAAAATCCATTTAAATTTTTTACTTTTCTTAAAAGACTGTGTTGAAAAAAACACAATTCAGTTTTTTCTTTTTTTGAAAAATTTAAATTTTTAGAATTTTTATTTAATATATTTAAATAATGCTTTAAATTTTCGTTAAAGCAAAAATTTTCACTTTCTGATGCGCCTTCTGAATAAATTAAAAAGTCAACAGCTGAAATCAATTTTTGCAAGTAGCGATGTTCAAATAAATTTAATGTCGATGTCTCAGCCTTGGTCGTTAAAGTTGAAATTTCTTTTAATATATCAAATAATTTCACTAGAAAACTCCTAATACTACTATGAGGCAAAATTGAAAAGCTCAAAAACTACATTTTGGCAAAAGTTCACCTTTTCTGATGTCACTCCTTTTTTAAAAAGTCTCAGGAAACGTCCTGCCGAAAAAAAAGACTTAAATTCAATAAGTTTTATTAACGAAACACTTGCGCAAAAAGACCCATACCCAGAATTTCAAGATTCTCTCCACGAATTAAGAAAATCTCCAATACAATTTATAATAAAATCAGAAAAAACGTTGCTTTTCAAAATGTTCACCATTCATACATCAGATGTTACACTATCATTAGTATCTTCTATATTAGCTATTCAAATTTTACGCAGTTTTGAAAGTCCTTCAGAAAATTTCCGTTTGATTGATTTATTCTATCACGAAGGAAATACGAATCAAACAGTTGTTTTCACTGGTATGCTTGCAATCTTTATTTTTTTGATGAACCTTGTTGCTTCGAGTTTGCATGCGCAGAAAATTGAAAAGGAAATGATGCTTTCTTGGAGAATTCCATATAAACTAATACAGTATATGTATACTCATCTTTTATTAATATGCAAAAGTGATCGCTCTAAATTTCAAGCTGGAGATATTACAAATTTAGCGCAAAATGACACAAAATATATAGGTAATTTTCTATCACATGCTTTTGTAGATTTTCCGGTTCTATTTACCTCTTGCTTTTTAGTTATGTTAATTATGTTACTTATTCTGGGAAAAATTGCTTGGATTGGTTTACTTATTATTTGTTTACAAATACCACTTTCAATTTTTTTTACATGGCTAGGAAACAAACTTCATAATGAGATGATGATTCGTGGCGATAAAAGACTACATTTAATTTCTGAATGGATAAAAGGAATGAGATTAATTCGATACTTTGGCTGGGGAAATCAATTTAAACATGAAATTAAAAATGCAACATTATCTGAATTTAAACAAGATTTAAAAATTACTGTAAAATATTGTGTAGCATTTTCTTTAACACATAGCTGGTGGATGGTTGTAAGCAGTGGTATATTTGCTGGTATTGTATATTATAATAGTGATAAAAGTTCTTCCTCAATTTTTGCTGCAATCTGGTTATCTAGTATATTAGGACAACAAATTACTCCCCTTCCTTGGTTTGTTAACGCATGGTCTCAAGCAATATCTGGATCTAATAGATTAAAAAAATTTTATAAATTAAGAACACAATTAGAAGAGTTTAAACCTGATAAAAAAAATGATCAAATTTCAAATAATCAAAGAGACTTTCTTCAAGAAATTTTAATTAACCAAAACAACTATAAAATTTTTGTAGGTTTTAAGTTAGAAAACGTATCACATCAATTTTCACCAAACGAACCAATGGTTATTAATGATATTAATTTAGATATTCATCCAGGAAAAACTGTTGCAATAGTAGGACCTGTTGCATGTGGAAAGTCTTTATTAATTCAAATTATTATGGGAGATATTACACCAAAATTTGGCAAAGTTTTTGTAATATTAAAGGTAATAGATAAAAATAATAAAGAGTATTTATTTCATGAAAATGTCCATTCTGAATTTGGTTTAGAAATTTTAAGATCAATCCAAGCTTATGTACCACAAGATGCATTTATTATAAGTAGCACTATTCGTGAAAATATTCCATTAATTTACCATAATAATTTATCTGATTTCAATAATGATAAAGATATTATGAATTCATTGTATAATCAATATATTTTAGGTAAAAATCAAGATGAAAAGTAACAAAAAATTTCTTGCAACAGAAAACAGAAATGTTGGAAAAATTGGTTTTTCTTTATTTTATAAATATTTAAAATCGATGCAGGGTTATAAATTTTTTATTCCAATTATTTTTATACTCATTGTTTTTTCTAGCATTACAGATAGCGGTTTTCGATACATTGTTTCATTATGGATAGATAATTGTGCTAATTCAAATTGTTTAAATTACTTAGAGATTGAACATTCTTTATGGAATTACTTACATTATTCTTCAAACGAAAAAATTATATTTTTCTTTTTTTTATTTTGCTTAATAGCTATAATATTAAAAGCATTACACTGGATGATATTTATTGGATTTTTATCAAATGGAGCTAGAGTTTTGCATGATCAGATGGTAGAAAGTTTTTCAAACGTTCGAGTGACTTTTATAGATGAAAATCCAACAGGAAGGTTGATTCATCGATTTAGTGGAGATTACAATCAGGCTAAAAATGAAATTCCTAATATATTTGTAGATATCTTTAGTTCAATAGTAGAATTACTAATTGTAATTTTTATTGTGATATTTCAAGCACCTTTTGCTATTTTTAGCGTTTTACCTTGTATTTTTTATTATTATAAAATTCAACAATTTTTTACCTCTTCATATCGCGAAATACAAAGGTATAGTAAAACTCTAGAAACTCCGATATGGAGTATATTTACTGAAACAATTAGTGGATATCAAACAATCAGAGCCTACGGCAAAACCAATCAGTTTTTAAAACATTTGCAATATATTGCACAAGATTTTGCTAAAGCATCATTATTACAAAGTCGTATTTTAAGATGGTTAAATTTACGACTAAAATTTACTTCTGAATGCTTTGCTCTATCGATTACCTTAATTGCAATTTATTTTATGTCTCAAAAAGTGATTGGAGTTGGTAGAGCAGGATTTTTGATGAGCTTAACAATTGGCTTAGACGTCATCATGCAATGGTTAACTCGGAGTTTATCATTAATTGAATCAAAAATGGTGAGTATTGAAAGAATTATTGAGTATAAGGATTTACCTTCTGAACATAAAATTGATAAAAAGCTACCTGGTAATTTAACAAAAAATTGGCCTAGTTATGGCGAAATCATCATAGATAATCTTTCTGCGTCTTACAGAGAAGATCTTCCAATGATTTTAAATCACTTATCTATAAAGTTTCATGCAGGAAAAAAAACAGGGATTATTGGCAAAACAGGTGCAGGAAAAAGCTCTATATTTCAAGCATTTTATAGAATGCTCTTTGTTCATAGTGGTAAAATTATAATTGATAATATTGATATCCATGAAATTCCCCTAGAAGTTTCTCGAAGTATTTTTGCGATTGTTCCACAAGAACCTCATCTGTTTTCGGGAACTCTGAGATACAATCTCGATAGATTAAATAAATTTTCTGATCAAGAAATTTGGCAAGCCCTTACAGAAGTGCAACTCGCCGAATATATAAAAGCACTACCAAACCAACTCAATTACAAAATACAAGAAAAAGGAGAAAACTTTTCGGTGGGCCAGAGGCAATTGATTTGCATGGCAAGAGCAATCTTAAGTCATGCAAAAGTTATTTTAATGGATGAAGCAACGGCAAGTGTTGATTATAAAACAGAAACCTTGATTCAGCATGCCATTCACAATACCTTTGCCCAAAAAACCATTATTATCATCGCACATAGACTTGAGACATTAAAAACAGTGGATCACGTTGTCTTACTTGGCAATGGACAGCTCCTAGAATATGGTACACCAGAAATTGTTCTCTCAAAATTAAGAGACAGCATTTCAATGCATCTCACTTAATAGCAGGAAAAGATAATGGAAAAATCAGTAAAAATTCTTATCACCGGAAAACTCCACGATATTGCTCTACAGCTTCTGAAAAATCCGCCACCGGAGTTGGCTGTTACTGAACCACTTGAAGTTGTTTATATACCTGATGCTCCAAAGGACGTCATCCTCAAGGAAATTGAAAATACCAAAGTTCTTATTAGCCGCTCAGAAACAGATGTTGATGAAACTCTGTTGCGTGCTGGCAAGAAATTGAGCGTTATCGCTAGAGCGGCTGTTGGCTATGGCAACATTAACTGTGAGTTAGCCACTGAGTTAGGTATACTTGTTGTTAATACACCAGGCAAAAACACAAACTCAGCCGCAGAGTTAACATTGGGCTTACTTTTAGCGCTATTTCGAAAAATACCCTCAGCTCACTTTAGCACCCAACAAGGAAGCTGGAATCGCCATGCTTTTACAGGATTAGAATTAGGCGGCAAAACAATTGGAATTGTTGGGTTAGGCAATGTCGGCCATCGGGTCGCAAAATTTGCAAAAGGGTTTGACATGCGTGTCATCGCCTATGATCCTTACATCTCTGACGATATTTTTAAACGTCATCATGTCGAGCGAAAAAATTCTTTAGAAGAACTTCTTAGCGAAAGCAACATTTTAACAGTTCATGTTCCTTTAAATAAGGAAACAAAAAATATGATTGCAGATGCTGAACTCAAAAAACTTCCTAAAGGGTCGGTTGTATTAAATCTTGCTCGCGGCGGCATTATTTTAGAAAAAGCATTATTACAAAATTTAAATGATGGGCAAATATCTTTTGCAGGTATTGATACTTTTGAAAACGAACCCTCTCCTTTACCAGAATTGATTTCGCATTCTAATGTTATTGTGACACCCCATATTGGAGCCAGCACCCAAGAAGCACAATTTCGCATTGGCGAAACAATTGCAGTTCAGGTTTTAAAATCTTTACGAGGTGAAATTGTTGATTACCCTGTCAATTTACCGCATATTTCTATAATCGGGTCAGGCAATTTGCGAAAACTTTCTGTGCTTGTAGAAAAAACGAGCCATGTTGCAGCACAAATTTTTGATTTTCTGCCATGTTCATTAAAATTAAAAATTGCGGCAAATGTTTCACAAAATGATTTACAAATATTAAAACTTTCTTGTATTAAGGGTTTTTTAACCCATGCGTCTGATGAATTTGTATCTTATGTAAATGCCGAACGAATTTTAGCACGACGTGGGCTTACAATTGAGTTAGAATTGCTGACAACCAGCGAACACCAAAATGAAATTTTGGTTGAAATTGATGGTAGCAAAACAAATGAACACATTTCTGTTGGAGCTGTTTTATACAATGGACAACATGAGAGATTGTGCTCAATCAATGATTTTCTATTTGAAATCGAGCCAGATGGCGACATGATCATTATGCAAAACCATGATAGACCAGGTGTCATAGGGGATGTTGGCAGTTTTCTTGCAAAACATGAGGTAAATATTGCACAATTTGAACTATCTCGAAACAAACGAGGAGGGATGGCAATGAGTTTAATTCGAATCGATGGTGCTTTAAATAATAATATTATTGCAGGACTCAAAAAGCTTCCTAATTTGATCTCAGCAAGACTCGTAAGCGGCTTGTAAATATCTGATTTAATCATTGAAAAATGAACAAATTGATGGTAGCGGTGTAAGTTACTGTATTTTGTCCCAAAAGGAGATTCCCTTTGAATCCAAGTTATGAAATTATTGAACAATTATATAGACTTGACATTGACTCTGGCTTGGTAACACAAGACCAACGCGTTGCACAAAAAGAATTGTCAGAACTCGCAAAAAAATCACGTATCAGCGAAGAAATTATCTCTAAAACTCGTACAGACATGTCTTTTCATGAGTCTGAACTCCGCCGCCTTTACAAAAAACTCGACGACCTCGATGAGCGCAAAGCAGAACGTTCTGCAAGACTTTTTGCGGCAAGAAATGACGACGATCACCGTAGCCTTAAAAGAGAGCTCGACAATGTAGAGCGTGAAATTCGTGACACTCAAAGAAAAGCTGACGACATTGAAAATCGTATCGAACAATCAAAATCTTTGTTCCATAAAGCTGAAGCAGAGCTGTCAGCTTCTGCCAGCGCTTCTGAAGGTGAACGTAAAAAAGCTCAAGAAGCAGAAACAAACTCTGCTGGAAGACTTAATGAAATCAATAAAATTCGTGATACATACCTATCTCGCTTAGACGATCGCATCGCACAGCACTACATGAGAGTTTCTAAAATCACGAGAAGCCCCAATGGACCTATTTGTCGTGTTATCGAACGCGCATGCGGCAATTGCCGTATTGGGCTTTCACCACAAATTTTAAACAATATCGCACGCGGCAAATCTATAGAGTTTTGTCCAAATTGTTCTCACGTTTTACTGCCAACCACAGCTGATTGATAGAACTATTTTCATTGGTAAATATACAAATTATCCTCTAAATACATCGTCATCTCGCTTGGCTTTAAAGAAGACTACGAGATGGCTTTTTGTTTTGCCAAATTTGCATGTAACGCTCCAGAAAAATATAATGATGCAAAATATAACTTTGCTATAAAAAATACGCATTGCAAAATACCACTTGATTTATTTTAAAATAATTGTAATTATTTAATTTATTATATGTATAACACGTATAATAAACGACAAAATATTATAGAATATTTAATTTTTTGTGTAAATTTTATTAAATAAAAAAAGATACAAAACATGCACTTAAATAAAAAAATTCCAGAAATATTTTCACAAAACACTGCATTATACGCCGTCCACTAAGTTTTTAACATAAGCTTGCCTTAGGTTTTGAATTCATAATTGACTTGACAATTTTTTGTGTTAATTGATTCCAACCACT
>QOVW01000059.1 GCA_003339605.1 Spirobacillus cienkowskii
TCCTGAACCTCTTGTCCCAAGCGAAGTAGTGCCTATTCCCGAACCTCTTGTCCCAAGCGAAGTAGTGCCTGCTCGTGAAGATACTGCTGTAGAATAATAAAATAATAAATTTTAAATATATTGTAATAATTAAAGACATTTTAATGATAAAAAACAATATATTTATAGCATCTAAATTTAATAACCTTCAAGATTTTATTTAATTGTTAAAAATTAAATTGCTTTTATTAAAATAAATAAAAAAAATTTTAAGATATATTTTATTTTACTCTAAATGATATGGGTTGTTTTTATTATATCTAAAAAAAAATATTTTAGCAGAGGAAACAGTATGTTTCAGTACCAATGCATGTTTATAGGCTCTATACTTGCTCTTTTATTAACAAACATAAGTTGTAATATTAAAGATGACAAAAATTCAAAATATTCTGGCTTTGACCCCAATCTTAAAAGAAATAAAAGAGAAATTATTGATTTAAATAATACTAAAATTTCCTTTCAATATGAGCACATTCCTTCTGGTACCTGTAGCACATACCAAATCATTTCTCCTTTAGATAATATAAATCAACATTTAGAATTGATTGATAAAGGAAATAATTTTACTCTCGATAGAAACTTGCAAAAGCTGTGCGCATATAAAACAAACAACGATGTTCATAGAAAACCAGCACCCATTCACTCTAAAGCTCAGCTTGTTCTTGATGTTCTTGATCAAGGGTCAGGCAAAATTTTTGCCGAAATTGAGGTCACATCAAAAGCTCCAAGCATTACAGAAATTATGGATGAATTCCCACCAAAAAATCTATATTCGCAAGATCAAATTTTAAAAAAATCAAATTCTTTTTACGTGCCTGCAGGGGGCAACCCAGATAATTTTAAAATTGTAGTGTATGACAATAGCATAAATCATAATAGGTATTTAATCTCTTCCGATAAAATTTATATTGTTGGCAAGCATATCGAAAGTGAGTATTTTGTAAGATTTTCAATAAAAATAACAAATGAGTCAGTAGACCCTTCGGATGGTGCTTTTTTTTCCTTTGAAGTACCCAGCGATTATCCTCATGGTCGTTATGACTTGAGCTTGCGTGTGAATGAAGATGCTCTCAATGTGGAGCGACCTTTTACTATTTATGTTGTAGAAAAAGACAAAAATTTAAACTCTCCAGAAATTAAATCTATTAATGTAGTTTATAACAATACAACTACCACTGATATTTCAATTCCAATTGGAACATGTGTTGATTACAAAGTTATTGCCACAGATCTTAACGATAAAAAGTATGATATCACTGGAAAAAATTGGTATACTGTAAGTCTCGCCCCAGCAAAGAATTTTACCTTGTTTCCTGAAAAAAGAAAAATTTGTGCATACAATAATAACTACTACTCAACTCCACGAGTGGGTGAAACAACTATGTTTATTATTAAATATCAAAAATTAATTCATGATATTACTTTGAATGCAGTAGCAAGCCCAGAATTTATATTGAAGCCAAAAAATCCTATTTCAGAAGAAATCTTAAATGTAAAAGCTGGCTCTAAAACGACAAATTTTAAAATTAATTTAGTAAAATTTTTGGATAGAAACCAAAATAGTTTTGCAAATAATGCTGAAGATTTTGAAATTTTAGATGAAGACAAAAAGATTATTAAACTAAACTCAAATCAAGATCGTGAGGGTTCGACTTCATTTAATTTTAAATTACCATACATATATGATAGTTATGATAAAACTACTTACTCTTTTACTTTGCGTATGAAGCATTATCCAAGCATCAAGGAAACGTTTAGTGTAAATGTAACGCAATAGATATTTTTTAAATGCTTTTGAACAGCTTTTTAGCTACTAATTTAAACCAAAAATGGTGCACAGTGTTATTTTAATAAAAAAATCAAAATTTGAGAACACATCTTAATTATTAAAAAAAAATTATTTATTATTTAAAAACTCTTAAAATTAAATATAATTCCTTTTTGCAACATATGCAATTTGACAAATATTACCATACTAGTATATCTTATAATACTCTGTTTTTTGAACTGTTAAGGATAAATTTTAATGCAACCAAGAAGAACTATTGGATTAGTTGGTATCACTGCCGCTTCTGTTGGCAGTATGATTGGCTCAAGCTGGCTTTTTGCACCATTGTACGCAGCACAAATGGCCGGCCCTGCAGCAATAATTTCTTGGCTGCTTGCAGGTTTTTTTTTCATATTTATTGTTTTGGTCTTTGCAGAACTTTCTTCAATGTTTTCTGTTAACACAGGATTAACGAGTTATTCTTTTTTAACTCATGGTAGATTTACGGGAGTTATTACGGGTTGGATTTATTTTTTATGCTTTGTTACAATTCCTCCAATAGAGTCATTGGCTGTGATTCAGTATGCAAGTTATTATTTTCCAATTTTAGTTACTAAAAATAGTTTAAATAGCAATGAATTATCAATTTATGGCTATTTCGCAACTGGCTGTATTTTATTTTTAATCATACATTTAAATAAATTTGGCACAAAATTACTTAGTAAAGCAAATATTTCAACCACTGCTTGGAAAGTATTAATTCCTCTCATTATTTCTTTAGCTTTACTGTTTAATTCAAAAATTAATTTAACAGAAACTCTTCAAATTAACACATTTGCTCCGTATGGTTGGCAAGGGATCATGACAAGCTTATCTGTAGGTGGAATTATTTTTGCATTTGGCGGCTTTCAATCAGGAATTTTACTCGCTGGCGAAACTTTAAATCCTAAAAGAAATATTCCAATTGCTACAATAGGGGCCGTTATTTTTGTAACTTTTTTTTACACAATCATTCAAACTGCATTTATTTTTGCAATTCCACAATCTGAGCTTTCCCAAGGTTGGAAAAATTTAAGTTTTTATGGCGACTTAGGACCATTTTTGAGTCTTACTCTTGCAGCAGGTCTTGTTTTTTTAAGTTTTATGCTTTACTTAGACGCAATTATTTCTCCCTTTGGATCAGCCCTCATTATGGCGACGGCATCATCAAGAGTGATGTATTCACTTGGAAAAACTCAAGCAGCACCTCCCTTTGTTTCGCATCTCAACAAATATGGAAGCCCAGAACGATCTGTATGGATCTGTTTTTTTGTAGGGCTTATATTAATTTTTCCTTTTCCAGGGTGGAAAGAAATGGTAAAATTTTTAACCTCTTCGTATTTGGTAGCTCTGTCTATTGCCCCTATTTCTCTGGTTGTGCTTCGCGAAAAATTTCCTGAAGCAAAACGAAAATTTTTGCTACCTTTTTATAAAGTTATTTCAATCATTGCATTTTGTGTTTGCGGTTTGATGATGCATTGGATTGGATTTAAAGTTTTATTACAGTTAAGTATTATTTTAACTTTTGTTGCCTTTATTTATGCCTTAGTTTCTTACAAAAAAAGTAAAAAAATATTTAAAAAACAACAATTCAAAAATGCTTCTTGGATAGGAATATTTATTTTTGGATTTACAATGATCAATTATTTTTCTAAATTTCATAACGAATTAAATACGCTTAGCATTTTGCAAAGTAACTCAATCGCAGTTGTCTTTAGTATTTGCGTATTTTTCTTAGGATGTAAACTCTCACTCGATAAAAATACTGTGATTAAAAATGCCAAAAGTATTATTAATTAAAAATTCTTTAACCATTTTATCAGCTCTGCGGCCAACCATTTGTGCGCATTTTTTTGTGTTCTAAGCATAAGTTCAGTTTTTGCAGAACTCGAAAAAAATTCTACCAATTTTTCTTTTTGTAATTGTTTTAATGCTTTTTGAATACGAGCTTGCGCTGGAAATGGAATTTTCGCTTGCTCAAATGCCAATTTATGATTTTTTGTATCTTCTAAACTCGAAGCCACTGCACACACTTGTTTTAAAAAATACACCAACGCCATAAAAACACTTGTTGCATCTTCACCACATGCTTCACATTGTTGCAAACGCAATTCAATCAAATAAGGATCACCATTCACAATTGCATCCACGACATGAAACCCATTGATATTTGGACTACCAATAAAAACATCGGCAAAATTAAGACTAGACCTCGCCATTTGCGAAAAATGCATATCACATGCTACTAAGTCTCCAGAATATGCTTCTATCGCACTATGCACAATAGTAGATAAGTCGTGAGAGCCTTTAGAAGCAATAAAAGAATAACGAGAGGCTAATTGTTCTACAGCTTTGAATAATTCTGCATCACTTGGCTCATAACATAAAAAAACAGAACCACAATTTTTAAAATCTGTTTCTTTAATGATATTGCGATAACTTGTTGCTGCAAAAAAATATGCCGAAGATTCTAAAGGCAAAATTAAGCGGCTTAAATGTATTTTTTCTTCTTCCCACTGTTTTGCAGTCAACTTTTCGGGCAAACAAACAATGCTACTTTGTTGTGCAAAAAATAAAGTTCCTGTTGCTGCATATTCAACATATTCCACAACAGCACTTTTGCCATAAAATAGATTAGGCATTTTTTTTGAATGCTGAAATATTTTTTCTTCAACAATTTTTTTATAAATCGGATTATCGCTCAGAATAACTTTTATTGTGAAATTTACTTCTGGAGACAAAAGTGCACATATGAGCTTTGACGCATCTATTCGTTGCATAGAATCCTTAACTTAAATTAACGAAAAACAAAAAATATTAATGTTCTTCTACGCAAATGACAATAAATTGTTGAAAAGCCTATGTGAAGTGTTTTTTTGATAAATTTTCAAGTATGCTTGATCCCATAGTGCAAATTCGTTAAACCTCACTTGGTTTTTTTATTTCTGACCTATATTTAATACAGGTGAACCATGGAACATTCGATTGAACATCAGAGCAATGACTCCGCTCACAAAAGACCTGCTCTCGTCACAGGAAAAGATCCTTCTTTTCATATGGTAACACAAACTGTAGCGTCACTTGCTGGTCGCAAAGTTGGACCAGGTTGGTATATCACTTTTTTTATTTCTGGCTTAGGTGTTGCTCTGCTTCTCATCTCTTTAGGATATTTATTTTGGGAAGGAATTGGAGTTTGGGGTAACAACAACAGAGTTGATTGGGCTTGGGATATTACCAATTTTGTTTTTTGGATTGAAATTGCACATGCCGGAACTCTGATTTCTGCAATCCTTCTTTTGTTTAGACAAAAATGGCGCACTTCGATAAACCGCCTTGCAGAAGGGATGACAATTTTTGCGGTGATGGCAGCAGCCATCTTTCCTGCTGTTCATATTGGACGCCCTTGGTTTGCGTATTGGTTATTTCCACTTCCTAACCAAATGGAAATGTGGCCAAATTTTAAAAGCCCTCTCGAATGGGACGTATTTGCTGTGAATACGTATTTAAGCATAGGTCTTATTTTTTGGTATGTTGGCATGATCCCTGACTTTGCAACACTCCGTGACAATGCCAAATCAAAAATTGGTGAGTTTGCTTACGGACTTCTCGCATTGGGATGGATTGGTTCTGCAAGACAATGGGTAAACTACGAAAGGGCATGTATTTTACTTGCAGGTATTGCAACTCCAGCCGTGTTTTCTACCGCAGGAATTGTGTCTTTAGACTTTGCAACCTCGATTATACCAGGTTGGCATGCAACAATATTTCCACCTTACTTTATTGCTGGTGCAATTTTCTCTGGGTTTTGTTTATGCTTAAATCTTTTGATTATGGTTCGATCCATTTTTAATTTTAAAGATTTGGTGACAGACAGACACATTGATATCTGCGCAAAATTTATACTTTTTACTAGTATCATTATGGCATACGTCTATATTATCGAATTTTTTACCATATTTTATAGTGGTAACCCTTACGAGAGATTTTGGAACTGGAACCGGATTAATGGTCCTTATGGCTGGGCATATTGGGCAATGGTTATTTTAAATATCGCAATTCCACAAACGTTTTGGTTTAAAAAAGTACGCCAAAATGTGGCGTGGTTATTTATCGCGGCCATACTCATTAACATTGGAATGTGGTTAGAGCGTTTTGTGCTCATTGTCACTACACTCAGTCGCACTTTTATACCATCTTCTTGGGGTTTCTTTACAGCAAGCTTTTGGGATATTGCATTATTTTTAGGTTCAATTGGATTATTTTTTCACCTATTCTGTTTATTTGTAAGATTTTTACCAATGGTCAATATGTCTGAAGTCAAATCAGTAATGCCACAAGCAGACCCGCATTTAAAACCTGAAATTAAAAAATAATCTTCGAAAAAAATAAAAGTAGCTTTCTGTTTAAGAATTTTTTTCAAGCAATTCTTGTTCAGAAAGTTTTTTTAGTTTTATAAAAAGCACAATGAGAAGACACATCGCAACAAAAACAGAAAAAGACAATAACCATAAAGTTTGATCTGTTGATAAATTTAGTTTTTCAAATAGCTTTTTTGCAACTAATGATGAACCACTAAAAATAAAAAATGCGCTTGCCTGAAAAGTCGCTAAATAATTTTTGTTTGAATACCTAAATAAAAAAGAAAGAAACAGAGGAAATATTAAAAAATTAAAGAGCGTATCAATTGAAGAAAATACGGCTGGAATATAAGAAGAAATAATGCCAAAATTTTTAACAAAAATGTTTATTAAAAAAAAGAAAATAAAAAACCAGCCAACAATGTAAAAGTACCGTATTGTCTTTCTTTGATTTTCAAGATTTTTCCATAATATTAGTAAAGTTGCGCTTATTAAAAAGATGACACCCCAGTATGTCAAAGAAGTTGAAAACGAAATGACTCTATTAAACATTGCGCCATTAAGTCCCATTAATAAACACAATACATAAATTAAAGTTACTAAAAATATTGAAAGTGATTTTTGATAATTTTTATCTTTTAAAAAAAGATCTTTATTTTTTTTGTTTAAAAAATAAACAACTCCTGTATAACAACACATTAAAATACTAGAAAACAAAAACATGTATTTATAATAAAATGTTGAATATAAAAATTTAGACGCTAAAAAAGCAGATATAAAAGAAGCAGAACTGCCAATAAGCAAAAATACAATGTAACTAATATCTTGATTTAAGTGATGATTCGGATATAATTTTCCTACTAAAACAAACAAAGCAGGTTTTATTAAAGAACAACCAACCACACAAAAAATAAGAGCGAGCAAAATAAAATTAGGAAATAAAAACATCGATAGAGCTGTAAAAAAATAACTAATTACTAAACATATTCCGCCATACAAACTCGCTTTATATAAGCCAAGAAATTTATCAATCACGGGCGCTAAAACAATTGGACCACATAAAATTCCAATCGAAAAAATACTGGCAATTTTTAATGCCTTATCTTGCGGAAATGCAATCCCCCCAAGCTCATGCGTTGTAATCATAAAGTACAGCAACACAAATGAAACAAAATAATAAGCAAAACGCTCTAAAGCTATTGAAAATAATAGTAAAAGTAACGAGCGGTACTTTAAAAAAATCACCCTATTGTTCTTTCTACATGAATAACGCCGTCAACGGCTTCTATTTTTTGCAGCACATCTTTTAATTGATGGATATCATTTAATTCTAACTTTAGCAAAATAACGGCTCTTCTTTGCGGATTGGTAAAACACTCCATTGATGCTATATTAATATATGCCGAAGAAACAGTTTTTGTAATAGCCGCCAGAATTCCTGGTTTATCGTGCGCAGTAATACGCACCCGAACATTATGCGACGAAGCAGACACAATATTCCACGAGCAATCAACACGCCGCGCAGGATCATTTGACAAAGCCCATTGACAACTTGCGGCATGCACCGTCACCCCACGACTTCTTGAAACAAACCCAACAATTTGTTGCCCCGGAAGTGGTTCGCAACATCGTGCCATACGAACAATAATTCCTGACATACCCTGTACAAAAATCGCATCTTCACCACTTGATTGAAACTTACTATGCTTTTGTTTAAAAACCTCTTGAACAGAACGGACTTCTTGCAGCTCTTGCTGCATTGTTTTCTGACTTTCTACCAACAATAAAGGTTCTGGGCTTTTTGTTACATATGGGCTTGAGTGCAATAATTTTTGGACAGCTGTTTTAACATCAAGTTTTCCATATCCAATTTGCAAAATAAAATCTTCGTAACTGCCAACACTAAAAATTTTATTGATTTCTTGAAACACACCGCTTTTTTGGAGTTTTTCAAAACTAGCACCATTTTTAGACAGTTCAGTTTCAAACATTTCTTGCCCTAATTGTTTAGACTGACTCCTCTCTTCTGTTCTCAGCCAAGCTCTAATTTTGTTTCGCGCTTTTGTTGTTGTTATAAAATTTAACCAATCTTTTGTTGCACGAACTTTATTGCCGACAAGCAACTCAATCACATCACCACTATGCAGTCGGGTACGCAACGTCGCAATACGACCATTAATTTTTGCCCCAGTGGTGCGTAAACCCAAATCTGTATGAATTGCAAATGCAAAATCAAGGCATGTTGAACCCTTACGCAATTCAAACACATCACCTTTAGGAGAAAATACGTATACCTCTTCATCAAACAGATCGACTTTTACAGCTTCTAAAAATTCGTTGGGGTCTGAAAGTTCTTTTTGATGCCGGACAATTTGTTTTAACCATTTAAATTTTTCAAAATCTGCATGATCAAACTGCATGCCATTGGGATCTTTTCTTCTTTCTTTATAAGTCCAATGTGCTGCGATCCCATTTTCTGCAATTTGATGCATCTCAGTAGTTCGAATTTGAACTTCTAATAATTCTCCCTTTGCAGCAACAATCGTGGTGTGCAAACTTTGATACAAATTTGCCTTTGGCATCGCGATAAAATCTTTAAAACGCCCAGGCACAGGTCGATAAATATTATGAATAATTCCTAAAGTTTCGTAACATTCGTTAGGAGTTTCCACAATTACACGCAGTGCAAACAGATCATAGATGTCTTCAAACTCCATTTGTTTGTCAGACATTTTTCGATAAATAGAATAAAAATGTTTAGCTCTTCCATAAACTTTTGCTTTAATATTTGCTTCTTGCAACCTGGCAGCCAAATGATCTCGAGCTTGTTCAATAATTTTATCTCTTTCGGTTTTTTTTTGTGCAACACGAGCTATTAAGCTATAATAAACAGAAGGTTTAAGTTCTCTCAAACACAAATCTTCGAGTTCAGCTTTTATCTTGTACATCCCAAGTCTGCCCGCTAAAGGAGCATAAATTTCTAAGGTTTCTTCTGCGATTCGTTGTCTTTTCTCAAGATTTAGTGCCCGTAAAGTCCGCATATTGTGCATACGATCTGCAAGCTTTACAATAATCACTCGAATATCACGAGACATTGCTACAATCATCTTGCGAAAGTTTTCTGCCATTTTTTCTTGAGAGGAGCGAAACTGAACCTTTGCAAGTTTTGTGACTCCTTCAACCAAAGCAGCCACATGTTCACCAAATTCTTTAGAGACTTCTTCAACAGAAACATGGGTGTCTTCAACCACGTCATGCAAGATAGCGGCTATTAATGATGTTTCATCCATTTTAAATTCTGCAAGAATTTCGGCCACAGCTAAAGGATGAACAATATAAGGTTCGCCACTTTTTCTTCTTTGTCCTGCATGAAGATTGTGCGCAAACTGAAACGCTTTTGCTAATATAGGCTCAGTTGCAGGCTCCAAATATTGAAGGCATTTTTCTATTAATGATTTATAAGCATTTTGTGCTATTTTCTCTATGTCCTCGGAGGAAGGAGTTTCAGAAGACTCAGGTAGAGGATAATCTTCATGAGAAGGTTGTTTTTTATGGTTTTCAGAACCCATTTAGGAAATACTCCCTATTTGCTAAGCTTGGTGCAGCTTATGCAATAATTTGCAAAATTGATTTTGCACATATACGGCTATTTTGTAAAGTTAAGGAGAGTTTTTTGCTTGCTAATTTTGTTTTTCATTTTGTTTTTGCAATCTTTACAATTTGGCTTGGAGTCTCTTGGTTTCTTGCACAACAGCGCTTTTTAGCATTAAAAAAGAGCTTAATCCCTTTATTATGTTTAGAAAAAATTACATTTCCAACTCACAGGAGTCTTGTGGTACAAAGTATTAAAGCCTTAGAAATTGAACTGCAAGATACATTTCAAAAAAAAGTGTGTATTTGCTTTCCAATCGAAAACGCTAAAGAATACAATTACAACCCATTTAAAACTTTTGCTTTATTTTTTACTAAAGGTAATTTTAATCAAAGTAAAAATTTAGAACATCATAATCAAATGTATGCCGCTTCTGAGTTTGCTGTTAAAATGAAAGAAGACAATAAAGCAAAAAAAATTATATTTACTTTTAAAAACAATTCAAACCAAACTACTATCTGGAACGTGGAGATTTTATGATGAAAAGATATTTTTTTTATATTTTAATGCTCACCACTCCTTCTTTAGGATTTGCAACACACGAAACCGAAACAACCGCACTTTCCGAAGAAAAGACTGCCGTTAAAAATCCTAAGGAATTTATTGCAAATTTTTGTTCTAATTATAGTGAACAAAACGATTTTTTAAAAAAAATGGCGCAAGATATCATTCCAATCGATCAAACACGAGAACATCTGGTTGCTGGATTAAAGGATCATAAACTCCCTGGTTGCAAAAAAGCTCTGCAAGATTTTATGAAAAAAATCTTGGCCGAAAAAGATTTTATCCCCAAAGCAGGAGAACAAGGCTTTCTTTCTCTCGCTCTGTTGGCTGAAATACCAGAGGCAACAATGGTGATCGAACGCGAAATTGATAAAGGTTTGTTAAGTAGTTGGATAGATAAATTAAAAGCCGCAAATGAAGCCGGTTATCTCCAAGCATTAAACAGCTGGATTAAACGTGTCGCACATGAAATTCGTGAAAAAAATAATTCTCAGCTACAAGGCCCAAATGATTATGGATTACTTGCCAAAAGCGGCGAAACCGTTCGTTATCCAGATATGGTCAGAATTTGGACGCCAATTTTAATGAATCGCTATTTAAACGAAACGATAAAAAGAAAAACCAAATTATCAGAAACAGAATTTAACCATTTAAATATTATTTTTGCCGCCACAACAACTTCATATCGCGAAACCTTTTCTGATCAAATCGCTCAAATTGTTGCTAACAACCCACAAACCTGGCTTCTCAGCTTTCGCCGCGAGCCAACATGGGTTGAGTTTCGCTTATTTCCAATTATGCAAAAGGTTGCAGGAGGTGACATCAAACGTGAAATCATATGGCTTTCAAAGTATCACCAAGATGTTAAAATCAGAACCCTAGCTTTAAATGCGCTAGAAAAGTTAGAAATTAAAAAAAATAATATAAAACATTAGCAAACACCTGCCGCAATAAAATCAAGCATTCTTAACAAGCCTACGGCATAACCGTTTTTGTCTACAACTGGCAAAATATTAAATGACGGTGTTTTTGAATTCATAATTTGCAACGCTTCTATTGCCAATAAACCTGGAGGAACAATTGTAGGATGAGGATTCATAATTGCAGCAGCATTCAATTCAAAAACACGAGGACCATATTTTTCCATTGCCTTGCGCAAATCTTTTTCGGCAATTAAGCCTAAAAATCTTTCACCATCGACAACCAACACCGCTGCTTTAGAAAACTTTGTAAAAACAGAAACAACATGCTGAAAGAGAGAGTTGTGTTCTACCAAAGGCAAATCTTTTCCTCGAATCATAAGAGAATCTGCTTTAAGAAAAATTCTTTTACCAATTGCGCCACCAGGATGATTTTTTGCATATTGTTCAATGGAGTAGTTACGAAATTCAACAGTTGCAGCAACGAGCAGCTGACATAACGCAAGAGATGTGACGGTACTGGTAATTGGCGCTTGCGTCAAAGGACACATTTCATCTACAGGTGGTATTAAAAGAATATGTTGTGCCGCCTTTGCAAGCGGAGAGTCTTGTTTTGATGTGATTGCAAAAAGAACCACCTGACGCTCTTGCAAGCCTTCTAGCAATTGCAATAACTCAGCACTTTTTCCATTATTTGAAATAATAATAACGGTATCGCCTTTACCCACAACACCAAGATCACCGTGATAGGCTTCTGTAGGATGAACAAAACGCGCAAGAATTCCAACACTCACCAGCATCGACACAGCAAGCTGCGCAACTTGCGCTGACTTGCCAACAGCAATAAAAAATACGTGCTTAGAAGAATGATTTTCCCGAGCACATGCAACAAGCTCATTCTTGAGAAGTAAAAAATTTTTTTTAAATTCATCATTTTGATATAAAGATTCTTTATACCAAAATAATGCTTGCGAAAGATGTTCAGCTCGTTCTGCGGCACTTTTTAAAATTGCATTTTCCATGTTGAAAAGTCCTTCGCAATGTAATTTTTAGGATTCCATTGTATTATTTTCAGGAGCAGTAATATTAGGCGGATTTTTATCGAGCAAAATAAACTTATTTTGATGCATTGCCATCCAAAAATTAGGGTCAGGCATGACACCAACTTCAAACTGGGTTTCAACAAAAAAGTCGTTATCTTGTTTCATTTTGTCAAGAATATCCATGCAAAAAATCTGTATTTTTTCTTGATTTGTTTCAACATTATTGACTCTTAAAAAAACAGTACGCAACCATCCTGAGTCTTGAGGAGCTTGAGGCGGCAATATGGCACCAAGAGCTGCTGCTTCAACATTTTCAATATTGCTCAAAATTTTTAACGCATGCTCCTTTTGTAGTTCGTTAAAAACGTCTGGAGGAAATGCAATTTGCATCCCTTCAGAAGATGCCTCTGGTGATTGCTCATTGGAAACCGCAACTTGAACAGGGCTACGTTGGGTTTGTGGCACAATCCCCATAGCAAGTTGCTTGTATTCCAGTTTGTTAAGTACAATAAATGGAGCGCTTCCAGGATTTATCACAATCACTTCAGCTGGGCTGGGCTCTAATAACTTAAAAATATCTTGCCCACGAATTGAAACATATTGGCCACCTTCTGAGCGCCATCTCCGAGCAGCAGCAGCACTGGTAAATGCAGCAGCAAATTGAACACCTTGGGCATTAGACAAAATTGCAACATTCACACTTGAGTTTTCTTGAGCCACTTGATTTTGTTCAGACTCTTCTGATGAATTGGTATCGGGTAATGCAAGAAGCAGATCGGAAAACAACAATTCTTGATACACTTTTGCTCTATTTTCTGGCGCGTCTAAGCGCGCATTTTCAATCATTGCTGCCTCTAAATGGACAGATGGAACAGGCTCGCTTGGTTGCTGTGATCCTTCTGCTTCGCTCGGTTCTTCAGATGAGTTTGCATCTGCACTATGCTGTGCATTATCAAATTTTTTTGATTGCTGTTTTTTTCCAAATAAATTTTTTAAGACCATAATACTTTATCCTTTATCAATTCTGACTACAACGGTTACTAACCTTGCTACGCAATTCAATCTTTGGCAAGGTTTTACTCTTAACAATAACGTCTTTTTTTAGCATTGCTCCACAACTCATTCCAAGTATCCAAACTGAGTTGTTTTGCAGTTTCATCAGTAAGTTGCATATTTTTTTCTTGCATAATTTTTTCCATTTCAAAAAATCTATTGATAAATTTTTCTATTGCTGCACGAACAATGAAATCAAAATCAAAATGGCTACATCCGTCTGCTGTTTCTTTAAGAAACTGCACGAGATTAGACATCGCAAAAATCACATCACCAATTTCATCGGCCACACGCACAGGGTCGATACGCTCAACTTCAAGCTCTATCTGCAACTCTTTAACTTCTGAAAGCACATCAGAAAAAACTTGAGAGCATTGTGGCCAGCTAAAGCCAACTGCTTTTGCCCTTTTAGAAATTTCTGATGCAAAATTTAAAGTAGGAAGAGATCGTTTTTTTAATGCTTTTTTTAATAATGAATTTACTTTGCTCATGTTTTGAGGCTGTGCTTGTTCTTTTATTTGCTCCCATTGCGTTGCCACATCATCTGCAGTTTTAACATCTTGTTGTGTTTTATTAAAAACATGCGGATGTCTATCAATCATTTTTTTATTAATTGCGTTAAAAACATGATTGATTGAAAAAACCTGGGCTTCTGAAGCAATTTGCGCATGCAAATAAACTTGTAGTAACACGTCACCAAGCTCATCACAAAAATTCTGACTCAAATCTTGTGAAGGTTTTTGTTCGTATTTTGTTATCGCATCAACCACTTCATAAGCTTCTTCTATTAAATAAGAACGCAAGCTCCCAAAAGTTTGTTCTCTATCCCAAGGACACCCATCTGGAGCACGCAATTTTGCAATGGTTTCAGCAAATTCAATTACAATTTTTGCATAATAATAATTATTTTGCGAAGACAATTTTAAAGAATTTCCAATTTTAGGAGTTGCATTATTTTGTGCCTGAACGTTTTGATGATTTATTTTTTTTTTTGGATCATCAAACTGAATAAGAGAAGGCTCATAAAAATTTGGTTGTTCAAACCCTGCCAAATCTAAAACGGTCGCCGCCACATTGGCTAAACCCGCATTTTCTAAATTTTCTTTTAACGTTATCGATTGCTCCAATGCTTCGGCATTAAATATTGCAAAAGGCACAGGAGCTAGAGTATGGCTTGTTTTTAATTTGGGTTGGCCATTTTTATCGAACACAACTTTTTTTGTTTTTTTATCCAATTCAAACATTTCATCAGCATTGCCATGATCGGCGAGTACAAGCAAAATTGTGTGTGTTTCTTTAGCCGCTTGCATAATACGACCCAAAGCAAGATCTACCGCAGCAACAGCCAGCACAGCGGCATTAAAGTTACCAGTGTGGCCAACCATGTCACCATTTGCAAAATTAATGCGACCTATTTCAAACGAATTAGCATGCATTTGTTTTATAGTTTCGTCTGCAATTTCTGCTGACTTCATCCATGGACGCTGATCAAAGGCACACAAATCTGAAGGTATTTCTACATAATTCTCAAAATTAGAAACAAATTTTCCTGTTCTATTGCCATTCCAAAAATAAGTCACATGTCCATATTTTTGAGTTTCACTGCAAGCAAATTGCTTAACCGATGCGGCGCTCAAGAGTTCTGTCAGTGTTTTATCGATTGCTGGGGGACTCACTAAAAAATGTTCAGGAAGCTTGAGATCGCCATCATATTGCATCATTCCTGCATAATAAATTTTTGGAAATCTTTTTCTTTGAAATGCTGGAAAATTTTGTTCTGTAAGCGCGCGACTTATTTGTATAGCGCGATCTCCCCGAAAATTAAAAAATACAAAACTATCTTCGTCATTAACAGTCCCTATTGGAATTTCATTTTCTGTAATGACAAAAGGGGGCAAGTCTTGATCAAAATAATTTTTTTCTGAACGCAAACTGGTAATTGCATCACTTAACGAAACAAACTTTCTTCCTTCACCCAATATATGAGCGTTGTAACCTCTTTCTACAATAGACCAATCACTTTCGTAACGATCCATAGTGACAAAGGTTCTTCCACCCCCTGACGCCACACGACAATCAAAATTTGCAGAATTGATTTCAGATAAAAATTGATTCAATGTATCAACGTAGTCTAATGCACTCAGAGGACCAACATCTCTTCCATCCAGCAAAACATGAAGTCTAACTTTTTTTACACCTTCTTTTTTAGCGCCACGAATTAACTCAAACAGATGCTCAATATGGCTATGCACATTGCCATCAGACAATAGACCACAAAAATGTAAAGTATTTTGCGTATTTTTTAAACCAGTGCGATTGGACACAACGTGCTGCCAAGCTTCACCTCGAAATAGGTCGCCAGACTGCAATGCGCTGTTAACAAGTTTTGCACCTTGCGCAAAAATACGCCCTGAACCCAAGGCATTATGGCCCACTTCACTGTTGCCCATATCCTCATCGCTTGGTAAACCGACTGCAGTACCGTGAGCTTTTAAAGTTCTAAACAAAGAACCCGAAAACAATTGCGCTAAATGGGGAGTGTACGCGGCATTCACCGCATTACCCCCAAAAAATGCTTCTGATGGCAAAATGCCGTTCTGGCTTTTGGACAGCTCTTGTGAAATGTTTGACTCTGGATTTGCAACCCCCACTCCATCCATGACAATCGTTAATATTTTTAACTTCTCTTGGGCGGGGCGGGTGCGTTTTAATTGAAATGTATTTGATAAGACCATTGTATTTTTTGCTCCAAACTAAGCCTCGTTATATAACATGACACGAAGCGTAAATAATTTACTTATGCTAGAACAAATGGTCAATTTTAGAAAGACGATTGAGGAATAACGTGAGAACTCTTAAATTTTATCTAATAAAAATTATGTATTTTTTAACAATCATAATGGTATTTAAATACACCCAACAGAGTTATGCGCAAAAAAATGAACCTTTTAAAACAAATTTCAACACATTTGAAAACAATAATATTAAATTACACGATGTTGTTCAATTTAAAATTATGTCAATTAACGACAAAAATATTCAATTACAACTTATCACTAAAGAAAACTTTAAAATTTATGAAGAAAAGTTAAAATTTCACCTTGTCCAACCTAATATTTTTCCACTTCCTTTAAAATATATCCCAAATCATCCTGCAGAAATATATTTTGACCCATTTTATAAAAAAGAAAAAAAAATCTTTAAAAACAATGCCAAGTTTTCTATTTTAATTTCTAAAAAACAACAAAATAATGCCATGCTTGAAATTGATGTGCAATCTTGTTCTCATTCTGTTTGTCTCACACCCAGCAAATTAGTGCTTCCTCTTAAAATTGGACAACATTCAAGCCCATTGCAAAAATCAGAAACGATGCAGCTATCGTTACTTAATAATAGTTTTGAAAACTTTATTAATCCAGAAATAAAAGAACCAACATCTTTAGACGTCAATCAAAATAAACAGAATGAAGCCAATCCAAACAATTCTTTTATTGTATTAAATGACTCTCTTGCCGTTGCAGTGCAAGATGCTATCGTTGCTAGAAGTTGGATCCTATTTCCAATTTTACTTTTAGCAGGATTGCTAACAAATTTAACTCCCTGTGTTTATCCGATGATACCCATTACTTTAAACGTCATGCTGCAATATGGAAAAATTATTCATAAAAGAACATTATCATTTTTTTATGTACTAGGAATGATTATTACGTATTCAATACTTGGTGTTTTTGCAGGTATGAGCGGCAGTGTATTTGGAGCCCATTTAGCAAGTCCAATTGTCAATATAACCATTGCAATCTTGATGTTTATTCTTGGTATTTCGATGCTTGGTTTTTTTCAAATGAGTACAATTCAAACACTTGCAAGTAAAGTTCCTATTTCTAAAAAGTATCCAAGAACAGCTATTTTTACGATGGGAACAGTGTCTGGTTTAATTTCTGCGCCTTGTACAGGGCCAGTATTAAGTACAATTTTGTTACTCATTGCACAAAATAAAAATCCAATTACCGGATTTACTTTTATGTTTTTTTATGCTTTAGGTTTTGGTTTACCATACATTGCATTAACCTTATTTAGTAAAAAACTAACAAAAGTACCAAAATTACCAAGACTCCTAATTTTTATTAAATATTTATTTGCATCAATGATGTTTGCTTTAACTTTTTATTATCTTAAAAGTTTATTACAAGAATTTGAAGTCACAAAAATTATATATACAAAACCTGATTTTTTAGTACTAATTGTTTGTTTATTATTTATTGCTTTAGCTATTTATTTTTCTACTAAAAAAACTCAGATAGGAAAAATATCTCGAACAATTTTAATTCTTCCTTTAACTTTAGTTACTCTTTTTATTACTTTATTTACAACAAATGGTTTTATAGAAAAACCTATAACAACAAAAAATTTAAAAAGCCAAACTATTTTATGGGAAAAAGATCTTAATTCTGCTATTAAGCAAGCACAGCAACAACAAAAACCTCTACTTATAGATATCTGGGCAGATTGGTGTGCTGCCTGTTTGGAAATGAAAAACACCACGTGGAAAAACCAAGAACTTATTAATTTATTAAATCAAAACTATATTCCTGTCCAATTAGACTATTCCGATTTATCATCAGACATTGAAAGTCTACTCAGTACATGGAAAATTAATGGATTACCTGCTGTTGTTATTTTTAAAAAACCCAGCAACACTTACAATAATCCAGAAATTTTGCTACTTGGTTATTCTTCTGCAGAAAAAGTACTCAATGCAGTTGCGAGCAAAAAAAAAGAAAGACAATAAGGGAGTTTTAAATTCATGAATAGTTCATTGTTTTCATGGTTTCAATTGACGTTGGGGTTATTAGGGGTTGTTGGATTATTTCTTGTTTTTATTGGAATTATTGCTTTAATTGCCATAAAAAAGAAAAAAACTGCTCAAGGTATTAAAATTGAAGTTAAAAAAATTAACGATTCATTTAAAGAAAATAAAATAAAATTATTAACAGCAATTTTAAATGAAACTGAGCTTAAAAGCTTGGCAAAAAAAGAAAAAGATAATGCTAAAGCAAAAAAGAAAGCCGAAAAAGATAATGCAAATACAGAAAAACCCAAGCGCATTTTTTTGCTCGATTTCAATGGTGACTTAGCCGCTTCTGCTGTAACCGCATTGAGAGAACAAATTTCTACAATTATTCAAGCAGCACGTCCCTGTGATGAAGTGATTGTGCGTCTAGAAAGTCCTGGCGGCATGGTACACTCTTATGGTTTGGCATCTTCTCAATTGGCGCGTTTAAAAGAACATCGATTAACATTGACAATTTGCGTCGATAAAATTGCAGCAAGCGGTGGTTATATGATGGCATGTCTTGCCGATAAAATAATTGCTGCACCATTTGCTATCATTGGTTCAATTGGCGTGATTGCAAGTATGCCAAACTTAAATAAATTGTTACATAAAAATGATATTGAATATCTTGAAATCACGGCTGGAGAATACAAAAGAACACTCACTCCACTTGGAGAAATTACTGAAAAGAAAAAAGCAAAGTTTCAAGAACAAATTGATGAAGTTCACATGCTTTTTAAAAATCATGTACAGAGATACAGACCCACTCTCGATATTGATACGGTTGCAACTGGAGAATACTGGTATGGTATTCAAGCACTCGACTTGCAACTGATCGACGAATTAAAAACAAGTGATGATTATTTATTAAATTTAAGTCAAGATTTTGAAATTTATCATATATTCACACCAAAAAAAGAAACTTTACGTGACAAACTTGCAAATTCTTGCAATGCAATTTTTTCCGCAACAATAAAAAATAAAATTTTTAAAGAAGAAGAAAAATATCCTCTTTTTATATAAAAAAAACCGATTAAGGGGATGTTAATTTGTATATCCTCTTTTATAATAATTGGTGACAAGGTTTACTATGCAAGTCACATCATTCATGGAAAATGAAGTTGCAGAATCTCCTAAGATTATTAAACGACAGCTACAAAACTCTGTAACAATTTTAAAAGAAATCTCAAAAAGATTACAATTAAATCCACCTTCATTTGTTGCAACGATTGCACGCGGTAGCTCCGATCATGCCGCTTTGTTTGCTAAATATGCTATTGAATCGCAGTTAGGTATTGTGACAACAACAATTGCTCCCTCAATTCATACAATTTACAAAACCAAAATCAATTATAAAAATAGTTTAGTCATTGGCATTTCCCAGTCTGGAAAAAGTCCTGATTTGGTTGAAAGCATGGCATACGCTAAAAAAAGTGGAGCACTCACTGTCGCATTGATTAACGAAAACAATTCACCATTAGAAAAAGAATGTGAATACTGTATCCCACTCCTTGCGCAAAAAGAACGCTCTATTGCTGCGACAAAAAGCTTTATCGCCTCAATCACAAGAATTATTCAATTTATTGCTTATTGGAACTGTGATAATAAACTTAAAGAAGATTTAATTGCTTTACCAGACATACTTGCCAATCAAACTTTAAATTATAATAAATCAAATTTAAATCATTTGTATACAGCAAGTCATATTTTAGTGGTAGGACGCGGGTTTACATTTCCTCTTGCTTTAGAAAGCGCCTTAAAACTTAAAGAAACATGCGGACTTCATGCCGAAGCATTTAGTAGCGCAGAAATTTTACATGGACCTATAGAACTTATAAAAGAAAATTTTCCAACCCTAATTTATGTTAATAATGATGCAACTTTTACAAGTATCGCAAAACTGATTGAATTATTAATTCAAAAAAAATCTATTATTACTATCATCGGCTCAAAAAAGATTATTCAAGATTTCAAACTTACTAAAAACAAAAATATCATAAAAATTGCAACTAATAATTCAAATAAATTAGGACCAATATGCAACTCTGTTCCTTTAATATATTGCTTTTATCCATTGGTTGCACAATTAGCAAAACTTAAAGGAAAAAATCCTGATAAGCCAACAAATCTCAATAAAACAACAATCACTTTCTAAATAATCTTGGCACAAATGTTGGTTTTTTTATTTTAAAAAAAAATTTTAATAATGATAAAATATATAAATGGGATAAATCAATGAATAGTATGACAAAAGATGGTACAATATATAAATTACTAAGCAAATACTATACTAAGAATGAAATAATAAAATACCATACTTTTATCAACTCGTTTTTTCATTAATTATTTGTACTTGCACCAAAATCACGAGAACCTTGGTGTGAAAAACCAGATTCACGCGCTAAGTTAATTTGACGATTAACAACATTAAGGGTGTATACAAGCAAAATTGCCTTAAAACTTTGCCAATTTTGTACATCGAGCTGAATGAGCAAATCATCATCAAAATACATTTCTGTATTTGTTAATATTGTTTCGATTGCAGCAAAAACCTGCTCAAAAGAGCTGGCAGTCGCAAGATCAACGAGATCATCTTTAGAACGGATTGCGCTTGCAAGACGAACCGCATTAACTCTAATTAAATCAACTGAATTACTATTTAAAATCATAATAAGAAACCTCCGTGTCAAACAGATCCTATTGTAGCGATGAGATTTCAGTCGAGCAAGTTAACTATTCCATTTTTTTTTCTAAATCGGAAATAAATTATTTTGCCGACTTAAATTTAAAAAATAATGATGTCCCAAGTAAAAAAAATGCGAAAAAAATAACAAGAATATAAATACCTATGCGAGAAGGAACAATTCCTTGCACCTCAAAAACCGGAAAAGGAGATGACACATCACCAACTCTTACCAGCTGCCTTGAAAGCTGTTGAAAAGAAGTCTGTTGATTTAAAGAAGTTTGATTGTCTAACGGATCAACACCCAAAATAGAACGAAATCCGCTTGGATACTGTGTAATTCTTGGAGGCCAAACATTTGGATTCTCAAGAAATTTTGTAAAAAAATTACGCAGACCGCCCTCATATTCGGGCATCATAATAATTGTGACACCAGGAAGTTGTTGCAAATCTGCTGGCAGCCACTTTGCAATTCCATAGGGTGCCTCTAAACTGAAGGTTGCACTGATCTGATTTAATCCGTGAGCTAAATTCATTGCAACAACCAAAGATTGAGAGTGTAAAGATTTTTCTATCTGTAAGTTTTGATTTCCAATTATTTTTAAATCTTGAAAGTTTTTCGGCAATGGGATTTGCACCATTGAGTTTGTTAAAACGCTATTATTTTGAAACATACCAACATAATAAACAGAAAGTTTTCCTTGTTCTGGAATTAAAATATATTGATTTACCGAAGGTAGCCAAACACCTGAATGTGGTAAAACTGTAGGCGGTGGAATAACAACATCTGCAGGGGCTTTTGCAGATGCAGCATTTTCATTCTGAGAAAAACTTTGAAAAGAAAAAACATTTAATGGTTTTAACGCAATCAACCCAATAAAAAAAACAATGGCACTCACAAACAACAATTGGACAGAAACAAAGCCCTCTTGTTGGGTTAAATTGGGCATTGCCTCTCTTTTTATAAGTTCATTTCTTGGTTTCCATGACAGCCCCATAGAATCAAGCCGCTTACATAGTGAAACCAATAGTGTTAGTGCTTCATCGTCACTAAGACGGGCTAAATTTTCTGACTCTGTAGAATTAAAAATTAGCTTTTGCAGCAACGCATCGCGCATCAAAATCACTTGCCTCAATTCATGTTCATCAAAAATTTCTTGAGAACTCTCATGTAAAACTTGTCGCCCTTGTAGCGAAAAAAGCGGTTTTACGACAAAAAAGATGAGCGGAATAGAGACTATCAAACATAAAATCAAAACGATTATCATGTCATTTTCTCCCGCTTGCATTCCTCAATAAATTTTTTAATTTCAGACATCAATTTTTTATCTTTTTCTTTTTGCCGAATTTGTGAACGACGTAGAATAATCATTAACAACACAGGACCTAATATAAGCCCAAAAATTGGGATAGCCCAAATTGTTAGCCCAATTGCTGATTGAGCATCTGGCTCTCTTAAAATCCAAGGACCATAAGCCTTTTTAAAATAATTTAAAATTTCAGTTTTTGCTTTACCTTCTGCGAGTTGCTTTTCGATTTCTGTGCGCATTGCAATACTTTGCAAAGTTTCACTCTCTAATACGCTTACCCCAACACAGGTCGGACAACGCAGATCTTTTGCAATATCTTCAATACGCGGATCAATAACCTGAGGTTTCACAACTCCAGGTAAAGAAACAGAATTTTTTTGCTCTGATTGCGCAGACGCCACTCCAAAAATAGCAAAACTGATCATCACAAAGACAAAGCCTAAAATTACTCCAGAAACAATTTCTGAACCAGAATTCTTTTTTTGATGTGATTTGTGTTCAGTCATTTTTTGTATTTCTGATGCAATATTAAAATCCTCTTCATGATCTATTTTGTTAATACTTTTTCTTCGACTCTTTTGAGACATAGCAATAACAGCACCAAGTACCATTATAACCAAACTCGTCCACACAAATTTTACTGTAGGGTTCCAATTAATTTTTAACGTAACACTTTGATTATTAACATCAAATGAAGCAAGAACGATATAAAGATCATGCCAAAATGTTGAGTAAATTCCAATTTCATTAAACCATTGCTCATTATTTGTAAATTTGCTCCTCATTGGATGGACATAAACTGTCTCCTGACTTTGCAAATTTGTCGCTTTTAAATTAGCAGCAATAAACTGCGCATTGTAATCGCGCTTAAAAGACAAACCTTCATTGGTAATTTGATAACCATAAAATATTGTAGACTCTTTTAAATTTAAATTTGTTTCTGCCGACACACCGCGATAGTTTCCTGCAAATCCTGCGATCGCAAATAAAAACCCTATATGGATAATAAATGCCCCTAAATAAGAACGGTTGTATTTTAAAAACACCAATCCATTCCATCTTATAGAACGCAATTTATACACCAAATCCATAATTAAGACGCCGCACGTCCAAAGCACTATTAAAAAAGTTAATATTCCAAAATAATCTAACTGACTTCTTAAATTAATAAAATAAGTTAAAACTATTGACCATATAAATGGAAACAATAAACAGGAAACAGGGTCTTCAATTTTTCCATTTTTCCATTTCATTAAATTACCAAGACCAAGCAAGGACACTAAGCCCAAACCTATCCATGGCGCAAAAGCATTAAAAAATGGTTGTTGAATAGAAATTTTAATTCCACGAATTGCTTCAACAACAAGCGGTAAAATGGTTCCAATAAATACTAAGGCAAGCATAAACAATAGAAAAAATATCGTAAATAACAAAGCGCTTTCTTTAGAAACTCTCCATACATTGGTTTTTGCTGCACCATATAGTTGATATCCCTTGGTAAATAATAAACCCAAAGAGACCACAAATATGAAAATAACCCAAAGAAGATATGAAGGACCTATTTCGCTTTCAGCAAATGAGTGAACACTGCTAATCACTCCGGATCGAGTGATAAATGTTCCCAAAAATGTTAATGCAAAGGCAAGCATATTTAAAAAAACCAACAACCTTGGCAGACGACCGGTTTTATCTGTAATGAGTAATGTATGTAACGCCGCTGTTGCGGCAAGCCAAGGCATAAAAGAGCTATTTTCAACAGGATCCCATCCCCAGTAACCACCCCAACCTAGCTCAACGTACGCCCATTTGCCGCCTAAAAATATTGCTACAGTTAATGTGACCCACGCTAAAAGAGACCATGTACGCACAACTGATAGCCAATTGGTTGTAAACCCCCCTCTTGCTAATGCGGCAAAAGAATATGCAAACGGAACAATCAGCAAACAGTACCCTGTAAAAAGCATAGGAGGATGAATTGCCATATACGGATTTTGCAACAGCGCATTCATACCCTCACCAAACTTCCCAACAGGAAAAAGTCGCGATAACGGTGCAGAATAAGTAACGTTCAAAAAGAGCATAAATGTGAGAGAAGATGCAAAGGCGACACACAATCCTGGATACAAAGAAAAATCTGATTTTTTGACTGTAACACAGGCAATGGCGACCACAGCGCTCATCGTGAGAGTCCACAATAAGTGACTGCCCTCAAGAGAGCTCCAAAAAGAGGTAAATAAATACAAAGGTGGCATGTCAATTGCAGAATTTCTATAAACATAAAGTATAGAAAAATCATGAAAAAAAATAGCATTCCACATGACTAACGATGAAATAGCAACACATATAAAAACAGCCAGCAAAGCATTTCGCGCGCTGGCAACCAAACCAGATATAGGATAGCGTAAGGAATAAATTCCTAAAACTAAGCTATAGATAGCAAAACACAATCCTAGACAGAGTGTAAAAAAACCAACTTCTACCATTTATCACCATCTTACTTGAGGAGGTAAAGAACAAAATATTGCCTCATGATTTCCCCCTGTCATCAAACCAAATTTTGTTCCTCTATCGTATACCAAATTAAACTCTGCATAACGCCCTCGCCAGTAATGATGTTTTTCTATAAGCACTTGATCATAAGGCATCTCAATGCGACGTGACAAAATTTCAGTATAAGCCTTTGCTGCATACTGGCCAACATCAAGCAATAAAGATAGCTGCGACTCGTCTTCAATCTTAACAAAATCAAAGAAGATACCGCCCACACCTCGTGTCTCTTTGCGGTGTGGAATATAAAAATAATCATCCGCCCATTTTTTATATTTTTCGTAGTTGGCAATACTTGGGGTTCTATCACAAACTTCATGCATTGCATCATGAAAAAGAGCTGTGTCTTCTTCAAAAGGGATCATAGGCGTTAAATCGGCTCCGCCACCAATCCATGTGGTAACCGAATTTTTTTCAAATACTTTAATGCAGCGAATATTTAAATGCATAATAGGCGCAAAGGGATTGCGAGGATGCGATATTAAAGAAACTCCGGCGGCTGCAAACGGCTTATTTGCATATTCACCCTCTAATGCTGGGTAATGCGGCCCCCAAACACAACTCAAGTTTACAGCAGACTTTTCTAGGTGATTGCCTCGAATCACTGTCATCACGCCACCGCCATTGAGCTTGCGGTCAGGATTGTGTTCTTTTGCTAACCATTGCTTAGCTTGACATAAGGTCTCTCCTTCTATTGTATTGAAAGAGAGCTTATGAAGATTTCTCACATATAATAAAAGCTGAATAAAATCATGGTCAAAAGGAGAATCTTCGACGTTATTTTTAACAATAGGCCAAATTGGATCGCAACGGGATAAATCACTGAGTTCATTTTTTTTTAATGTTTCTAAATTCAGAATTGGATTTTTGTCTAAAAATGTTAACCCTCTATGCAAAGCTTGCTGACTCATAAATAACTCCCCCTCGCCTTTTGAAATGAGTTACACATTAATAAAAATACATATACCCCTTCGAAACGGTTTTGCAAGTGAAGTGATTATTTCTAAAATTGCAATAATTTAAATTAGTTAAGATTAAATATGATATTTCTTTCGTTTTGCATCAATGGCATTACGGCTAATTTGCAAAGCGGCATGCGCTTTAGCAATGCTATCATGGCGAGAAATAGCTTTAATTAAAACAAATTTTTCTATTTTGTCCAAAAGATCATTAAGAGGACAATCTTCAGAAAATGCTTTTTTAAGTAACTCTAAAATTTGATATTCAGCATCTGTTACATTATTTACTTTATTATCAAACTTATCTGCAGCATAAGTAACTTCTTCGATCTGCTTGTTATTTAAAATTTCTTTTTGAGGTAACAATAAGTGCTTTAACTGCAAGTCTTCTTCTTCGAGCTGAGCATAAATAATCATTTTTTGTAAGGTTCTAAATAACTGTCTAATATTCCCTTTCCAATAGACATTTTGACATTTTTTAGCGATTTCTAGGATCAAATTTTCATTAATTTCAATATTTTCACGTCTAAAAAAAAGTTTTACAAAACTTGGAATATCCTGAAGCCTCTCCCTCAAAGGTTCTAAGTGAATTTCGGCTCCTGAAATCCGGTATTTAAAGTCCGCTAACATTCTTCCAGACTCAACTTCTTCGTCCAAATCTTTGGTTGTCGCAGCAACAAGTTGAAAATGAGAGTAACAAACTTTAGTTTCTCCAACGCGAGCATAACTCCCGTCATTTAAAACTCGCAATAATTTTCTTTGAGTCGCTTGATCAAGTGTATGAACTTCATCTAAAAATAAAATTCCTCCGTTCGCGGCTGCAATATATCCATTTGTTGTTTCGTTAGCACCGGTAAACGAACCCTTCTTATGACCAAAAAGTAACGAAGACGTTAAGTCATCACCCAGTAGTGGGCAATTTACTGTAACAAAAGGAATTTCTCCCTCATTTTTGACTCGTTTTTGGTAAAGTACTTTAACGAGTTCCTCTTTCCCAGTCCCAGTTTCACCGTACATTATTAATGGAATTTTTTTATTTTTTGCTAAACTTGTTAAAACCTTATCTTGCCCATTTAAAACAAGCACATTATTATTATAAAATTTAAATGTTTCATTAGTATTAACAATGCTTTGATTAGATTCTGTCAGACAATTTTTAAAGTTTTTAATTTTAGATCTAATAATATTTAAACTATTCAAAATATCTTTACTTTTCAATGAATTACATTGTATAATATCAAATACATAACAATTATTTAAACAAAAACCGTTATGATTAGTAACAAAAATAAAACCACAATATGGAAATTCAATGACAACTTCATTAACAAATTGCTGCAAATCGCTTGTATAATTGATATTATTGTCTTTATCAAAAGGTATATCAAATAAAATGACATCAAATTTTTTTTCTAAAAGCACTTGTCTTGCTTCAAATATCGAGGCCGAAATACTAACCTGCTGTAATCCAAGTTCTTTTGTTATATTATAATAACGAGATAACTTCTCTTTATTTTGACAGACTATCAGCAATTCAACACTCAAAGAAAACATAATTACAACCAAATTAGAGAAAAAAATTAAAAAATATTGATTTTAAATAAAACACATATAAAACCATTATTTTAGTTATAAAATCATATTATTAAAGCAAATAAAAACATTAAAATCCTAACAAAATAAAATCCAAATTTATAAATAGTTTGTTCATAAACATTTCTCAAGAACTTTTTTATTTATTATTTATATGTAAATTATACTAATAATTTCAATATATTAAAAATTAATTTTAAATTTTTAATATATGTAAATTATATATTTTCCTTGAAATTATAAAAAATAAAAGTTATTTAAAATAAATAAGTCTTTATTTGGCTTATTTTTATAGAAAAACTTTAATATATTAGTCTTTTAGGTAACAGATATGAAAATGTTAAGTTATAATATTACTCAATTATTAGTTAAATTTTTTAATTATTTTTATTTATCAGCATTTTTATTAAATATTACTGCAAACAATTATATATATGCCCAAGAAAATTTAATACAACAATATGATAATATAAAAAAAATTTCCGAGAACTTAGAATCAAATGAATCCGATAAAACCTCTGAATCAAAGAGCAAACCCGTTAATAAACCAGGAAACATGTTTGATAGATTATTTGGAAGAGTTTGCTCAGTGCAGTTTTTGGTTCAACAAAATGCAAATCACAATTCGGCAATTATTTCTGAAATAGCTGTTGTTTATAACCAAAAAACTCTTGAAAAATTTAGCTCTCTCACAAATCAAGACTGGTTTTCAGCGGATTCTGTTATTGCCAAACAACTTAAAAACTCCTCTGATGTTCAAATTTTACATTTTGAACTGACCCCTGATTACGAAAACAATTCATACTTAATAGATATAAATTCTGGTGCTGCAGGCGCATTTTTATTTAATAGACTTTATAATAATTTAAATTTACCTCCTATTACAATAAATCCTTATAAAAATCTTATTATAAGTTTTTATGAATCTGGGATTAACTATAAACAGGATTGAAAATAATGAACGCAGATATGTATAAAATTCCAGAAAGTAACAGTATATATATTCAACAAAATTTAATCTCTGAAATTTCTAAAAAACAGGAAAACCAAAGCTATCATGTTTATTTTAATCAAAACTTAGGTTATTCAAGAATTTTAAACCAAAATATACTTACTCTAACACCTGAGTTTGGCATTGAACTAAATCATTACTTTCAAGCCTCAATTTTTTGTAAAACGATCCCACAAAAGTTTTTTATTAACAAAAATAAAACCATTCAAATCAAAGATTTTTGGAATTGCGGCAACGCTTTTGCAGTTATTCCTTTTGCCGCTTCAGTTGTTCACCCAAAAATTAAGGTTTATGGTAGCATGGGAAAAGCCTCTGGTAACAAAGAAAGTAATTTAACAATATCTCCTATTTCAATATTTTTTTGGTCTGTCAAACCAGAATTAAGCCTAGAAACAAATATCTCTGAAAATTTTAAGTTTAATATAGGTGGTGGTTACAATTTTGTTTTTTCCAATGATTCTAAAGACTTGTCAGAACAAGCCTCTGGTTTAGAAGGTATTCTATCAATTTCTTATAATTTTTTATAAGTTAAGGAACACGCATGAAAAATTTAAAAAACATACCTGAACAAATTATGTGGCACGATGGAATGCTTCTTTCGCCTCAACATTTTCAACAAGCCTTTAAGCGCTCTGAAAATATTCCTTTTTATCATGTTTTTCAAAATTGCCCATATCCATATGGGATAAAAACTTTCAAATATGATAAAAATTTTTTTGCAAATGGAATTCTAAAAATTGAAGCACTAGAATGCATTTTTCAAGATGGCCTAACCTATTATTATAATTGTTCTATTGATAATTTCTCTTTAGAGTATAATCTGACTCAATACAAAGAGCTACTTGATTCAAAAAAATATTTAACCATTTATCTTTGTAATCCAAAATCAGATATTAAGAATTTTAATGCGAATAAAAAGTATACTAAATTTAATTCAACACAACTTGAATCACATTGTTATGACGAAAACACAGGTGATGACGAAATTTATATACCACGTATTAAACCTCAAGTATTCTTTTTTATTGAGCAAGAATTAACACCACAATTCAATGCACTACCAATTGCAAAGATTTATATTGAAAACAGTTTTTATAAATCTTTTCCTTTTGCACTTCCTACTACTTTTATTCAAAAAAACTCTTTAGTATGGGAAATATGCAATACCATTTGCCAAATTATAAGATATAAAATTCAAGATATTTTAGAAGATATTGCTAAATACAATTCAGAAGTTTATGAAAATTCGTACATAAAAAAATTATTATTACTTAAAAGTTTAAAATCTTCTATTCCTCTATTAGAAGCAACTATCAACTCAAAAAAAGTTCATCCTTTTTTTGTTTATTTGCAGTTATACAATACTTGTGGTCAAATTACATCTAATGATTTTGATGAAAAACCTCAATTATTAATTGAGTATGATCATTTTAATATGCTTATTTGTTTTGAAAAGATCAAAAAAAATATTATTGAATTTTTAGAAAAAGAAGTCCCAAGTGGCTTTTCAATTTCAAAATTAATTAAAATTGATAACAAATTCAAATTAACTCTTAATGTGCAAAATGATACTTTAGACAATCACACTCATATATTGCTTGGTTTCAAGAAAAATTATTCTACATCTAGCGAACAATTTGAACAATGGATTAAATCTGCAATTATTTGCGAAGAGGAAGATCTCGACCTATCTCTGGAGAGAAGATCGCTTGGTTATAGTCGTTCCATAATAAAAAATTATGAAGGCCTTGTATCTAAAAGAAATATTTATCTAACTTATGTTAAAATCGAAAATTTTATAAAAGAAAAGGGATCAATAATTATTTCACCAAGTACACACGACAGTAAAGCAAATCCACCTGATGAAATATATCTTTACTCTAGGAAAATAAAATGATCCAAAATAAACAAATAATTTCATCACATAATGAAAATATTATATTTATAACCCAGGATATTATTTATTATTTTAATAATATTGTAAGCAATTTGAAGCATAACATAAATTATAACTCGGAAGAAGTTTCAAATTTTACTCAAGATAACTGTCAAGAAATTTCTAGAGATATTGAAGAGTATATCAGTAAAAGAATTGATTTTTTAAAAACTAGTAAAAAATACTCAGGAACAAAAATCATTGAGCTTTTACACTATGCGCTTGTTTCGTTAATTGATGAAATATTAATAACGACCAACTGGGAAGGAAGAAAAATATGGTCAAACATGACTCTTGAAAATCATATTTTTTCTTCAAGATCTAGTGGCGATTTATTTTTTGAACATTGTCAAAAAATTATGATTGATAGAGACTACAAATTTAGAAGTCTTGCTATTTGTTATTACTTGTGTTTATGCTCTGGTTTTAGAGGTAAATATCACCTTCAAGAATATCAAGAAAGAATTGAGCAAATTAAATCTGATCTTTTGCAATTTTATGATGAAGGCAATTACGAAAAAATTGTTGACTGTAATGTTATTCTTCCAGAAAATAACTTTATCATTAACGAAAATAATTTTGATGAGAAAAATAAAAAAATTAACTATACAATTTTTACCATAAATTTAATTATATTAGTTTCTTTTTTATTATTATCTGCTTTTATCTGGAGTAATAATAAAAATATTATTTTTAATAATATTTTTTAATAATTTATATTAATTGGAACTTAACATGTCTTTAGTTATAATTTATATTTTAACAATCGTAGCTTTAGCTGCAATAACTTACTTTTTATATATCCAGATAAATCCTGATATATCAAAATTTATTAAAAACGAAAAAATTAAAACCTTCTTATATGACTGTTATCATATAAGAAAAAATAAAAATAAATTGCATTCAAAAAATTTATTTTTTCTTATCGGAAAAAATACAAATGAAATTTATCATGAAATACTCAAAGTTCAAAATGGAGAATTTGCAAATAATCTTTTAACGGATGAAAAAATTCCATTTGAAATGATAACAGTCAACTCAGTTAACTATTTATTTTTTAATGAAAATATTTTAATTAATAATGACTACAGGTTAAAATATAATATTAATAAAATTGTTAGCAGCAGAACAAGTATTATGCTCGATGGAATTATATTTTTTCCAAGCGAATCGGCATTTAGTAACAACAATATTAATTTAAAAGAAATTTCAGAAGAAGCTCAAATTTTTTCAAAATTATACAGACGTATTAGTTTAAAACTAAAGTCTAAAATACCTCTATTTTTTATTGACCGCTCAAAAATCAATGAAATACCTCAGTTTTGTTCTTCATCCCACACCATGGAACAAGATAAAAGTCCGTACTTTTGTTTTATACATGAAACTATCCAAAATTCAGAATCTTTAAATAGCGAACTCATTAAATCGATAGATTTATCTGTCAATGCTCTTGAGGTACAAAATTTATTGTATTTAAAAACTTTAAATCAGCAATACTTGTCAAGTACAATTTGCTTCTTTTATAAACTTAAGCATAGCATTCTTTGTTTTTCTAAAAACTACATAGACTACTTTTATAAAAGCTTTGATAAAAAAAATAAGGAACACACCAATTATCACTATGTCATAAATATGAGTTGCTTTCAAAAAAATCCTATTAATTTTGATGATCAAGATTCAAATATTTTTAACATGATTAAATATTTTTCTAAAAATTTAATTAATTTTTCAAATGTTACTAAAGAATACGTATCAAATAAATTAAGAACAAGAAGCTTAGTGGTTTTCATAACAGCCTTGCATTTATTTTTTGCAACATATGCAGTTATTGCATCTAACGACTTTTTACAAACAAATCGAGATTTTTACATTAGTAAATTTCATAAAATAAGCACATACATTAAAGAATACAAAAAAACGTCCGATATTAGCTCTGTTAAGATAGAAGAACTCTTAGACGATTCTGACTCCATCACAAAAAACTCTCTCTACCATGCTTTGCTCTTTCCTTCCTGGTCATCGCAATCAAACCAGGAAATATCAAAAAAATATAACCAAATTCTTGCTAATTTTTTAAATGAAATTATTACTGATAAATTTAAATCATTAGTTACTAATCTTTTTTCAGAGAGCAATATTGATAATAAAAGCGCAGATGAAATTCTAGATTACTGCATAAATTTCATAAAACTAAATAAAAGCATTTATAATGTTTACTTTTCATTTCAAAATCCTGATAGCAAAAACTATTCTACTGCTTTAAGCGAAATGACTAATTTTATATTTAAAATTAATAGTTCAAAAATTTCTATTGAAAAAAATATATTTTCTTCTTTAAACATTAAGGAAATGCCACATTTTATAAATATTGACTTAAAAGATTTTAATGAACTATCTAATAAAAATTTAAATTTTTTAATTCAATCCTATTTTAATAAATTTAACGAAACAAATAAAGCTTACTTAAATTCTAAATTAATTGAAGACACATTAATTTCAATAAAAACACAAAGTGAAATCGAAAAAAATAAAAACATTATTATTCTTGCAAAAAATCTTTCAACTAATTTATCTCAATTAAAAAATTCACTTTTAACTATTCCAAAAAATCAAAAAGATATAGATTTATTTTACGGAATCAAAATTGTTGAGCTAATTAAAGAAACCGAACAAAATCCAATTTTTAACAAAACGATTGCAACTAAAATCTCAGAAATCGCCGAAGAAAATTTAGTTCAATTCAAATATAAGCTTTCAGGAATAACTCCTCTGGGTTTATTTTTTCCAATTATTGTTAACGAATCAGATTCTTTAACAATCAATCCAGCACTTGAGCAAATTATGATATCGCTAGGCAAGCTAGAGGAACTTCCAAAATTTTATGATAACGAAAACACTCCACGTGGCTTTCTAAAACAATCTAGTTTTGAGTATACACCGACTTCTCTTTGGGATACAGAACGACTAAAATCTAACTTGCAAATTACAGAACGTTTTTATCAAACTCTACAGTCAATCAAAACACCAGAGATACCAGACTCTTTAACAATCTTTTTAAACAAATTTTCTTCTGCTTTAAATTATGAGTTTTGGAAAGAAAATCTTCCTCTTGCTTTAAAAAGCGAAGGTATAAATAAAAATCTAGGCGACAACACAACACCAGATAATGATGAGAAGCTTTTGGCTAATATTCAGGTAGCAGCTCCAATTTTAAAACAAATTTCTAACCAGCTTTTAGCATCAAGTCCATCCAGTGAGCTTTACAGTAAGTTAAATTTTATTGTTACCCAGCAAATCGATTTTCTTATCAATAATTATTATCAGAATTTAAATAACACATCTTTTTTTATTCCAAAATCAATTGATTTTCATAAATGGAAAGGAAATTCATCCCCTATTTTTGATTTATTTGGCTTTACGTCTGAAGATGATCTTAAGACATTTTTAAACAATCAAAAAAGTTCCTTAGAATTATATTATAACAAAAATATAGCTCCACTGCTTAATGCTTACGATTGCTATTTTAAATCTAGCGGTAAAATGATAAATAATAAGGCATTATTAATTCTTTTAAATTTAAGAAATAACTTAGCAACTACGCCTGAAGCCAATACATATTCCTTTTTTCTCAACTACATATCGAGTAACATGACACAACTGCGTCTTGATTCTTGCGAAAATTTTGCTTTAAACCCACCATCTATTATTAAAATGAATTCGGATGATTTTTTTGCAATTAAGCTTAACAAATTATATAGCCCACTCAGTAATCAATGCAAAGCTCTTTTACTGCATCAAGCTCTCTTAAATTATGATAATTTTGCGCTAAAGTTTAACAACTTACTCTCAGGAAAGTTTCCATTTGCCAATGAATCAAAAAATTTATTACAAAACTCTATCGACGATTTAAGTTTAGTAATATCAGAATTTAAAAAACTAGAAAAACAAGATTTACCTATACTGACAACTACAAATAATCCACTTCAGGATAGAAAAGATATACAAAATTTTATCAAAGATATGAAATTGATTGTTGACTTCTTAGAAATTAACTCAGACAAAGACGGAAATACAAATTCTCCAACTTTTAAAGTTGATTTTAATTTTAGAACAAATACTGAACACGAGAATCTTGCAAATCAGATAATAAATTGGTCAATTCAATCTGCTGATAGAATTTATGGCTCTGAATATGGTAATAAAAATATTGCAAATTTTATTTGGAAATACTCTGAACCAATAAAATTTGCGGTCACACTGGCAAATTCTTCAAAATATCAAATTAATAAGAATATTAGCGATAAAAACGTGTTAATTGATAACAATACTGTAATTTTTAATGTAAAAGATTCGTGGAGTTTAATAAAATTAATTTTTGATTACTCGGAATGTAAAGCAAATGTATCAAAATGCTTTAACAACACGTTACAATTTAAAATTCCCTTAAGTAATAAACAAAATATTATTTTATATACAACTATTACTTTAAAAAACTTAAAAAATCAAAAAATTATGATTCCTAATTTTCCAACTATAGCACCTTATTTTGATAAAAAATCTGTTTCTAGCAATTTTAACGATTCCATAAACATTTCTAATTCAAGAGATTCAATATGACTGATCCTCAAAATTTTGCGAAAATTACTTTTTTTGAAAATGACAATTTTTTAAATCATAAGATTGAAAAAATATTAATCAACTCTCTAGAAATAATAAATGAAGGAATTTCTGATTTATTTGAGTTAAAATTTAGCATAATTACACCATACAATAAATTAAACACTGAGTTATTAAACATAAATTTGCTTTCAGAGCTACTATTTAAACAAATTAAAATTCATCTACAATATCAAAATAGTTGCAAATTCTATTCTGGTATTATTACAGAAATTTTAAATACCAATAGTTTTCAAGAAATTATTGTAACAGTAAGACCTTATTTTTGGTTGCTCACACAATCAAATGGTTATAGATGCTGGACTGATAGCTCACTCAAACAAATTATAGATTTTTTTAATAAAAAATACCCAAAACTTAATCTAAAACTTGAATGCTCAACGCAAGAAGCTCAATTAGCAAGAACTAATATTATTCAATATGGTGAATCTGATTTTGAATTTTTAACAAAATTACTTCACGAAGAGGGGCTAAACTTCTTTTTGTACATCAATAAGGATACTGAAAATATTTTTATTAGTGATATTATAGAAAATGTATTTGAAAAATATGTCCCATATACGCCTCCACAAGAAACAAGCTACCAAGATATTAATATTTATAAAAAAAACATGCAGCATCATTTAAAGGCTGTAAATACGATAACAACATCATTTGGATTTGACCAAAGAAATTTTGGATTTTTATATAAATCTAATAGTGATTTTAAAGGACAAGAGTCTAATTTTTACAAAGAAAACAAAGAAAAATTAAAATTAAATTGGCAGCATTTTAATCATATTAATAAATATAAAGACTGTATTTCTAGCCTAAATTCAAGTTATCCTAACATAATTTCTAAAAGAAACGCTTCTAACAGCAATACAGTCTCATTTGTAGAATCACAAAAATTTTTATCTATTGGTGAAACTTTTAGATTTTATTCAGATAAATCAAAGTTCTCAGTTTTTTTAGTTTGTAAGCTGCATAGTAAAATTATTTTTAATTATAACAAAGAGATGATTCCAACTCAAAAGGATAAAAACTCCTTTACCCAAATTACGCAAGATGCAATTGCGTATCCAAAACATGATGATTACACCTTTTTAGTGAATTTTTCTACTCAAATTAGCAAACCTACTCAAACGATTTTGGCTAAAGTTTTTGGGAAAAGTGATGACGACTTAAAAATTGAAAAAGATAAAAATGGTTTACGTATTGGAATCTGTTTTTTATGGCAAGAGGAGCTTCAAGAAAAAGAATGCAGCCCCTTTCTTTGGGCAAGGCTTTCACAATTTTTAGCAAGCCAAAATTCGGGTTCGGTTTTTATCCCTAAGCCTGGTGATGAAATAATTGTAACTTTTGCAAATGATGATATTGAACAACCCATTGTCATTGGTTGTTTGTATAACTCAAAAAATACCATTCCTCAAAATTTAAACGAAAAAAATAGTGGTATCGCAATTAATCTTGAAAATGATTCTAGCTTTTTAATTGAGGCAAAAGATAGTAATATTAAATTTATAATAAAAGAAAACCAACTTGATGTAGAAACTGGTGAAGGGAAGATAAGTATGAATGCAAAAAATATTGCACTAAATAAACTAGAAGTTACAGAATAACCTACTCCCTTTATAAATGAAGTGAATATGTTAAAAAATTCTTTTTACTAAACAAATAAATAAACAAAATTATTCTAAAATCAATTATTATTTTGGGGTTTCAACCTGCTAAAACACTTTTTATAGATAATATTAATTAAAAAATATTTTTTTAGCTTCTTGATCATTAATTTATTTATAGTAATTAATAATTACCAATTAATATAAAATATATTAATTGGTAATCTATTTTTTATATTCAAAATCTTGAATGGAGTTAATATGTTTCAAATTAAGACAAATCAACAAGAATATCATTATGATTCTGTTACTGTCATAGATAATTTACTGCAAGCTACTTTCTATGCAGAATTAAAATTAAGAGTTAATCATATTATTAATTCAAATTCAGTACCTCTTGTAAATCATTCTGGCTTAGGTAATGATCTTGTAAAAGATAAAGTTGGTAAATATTGTCATCATATATTTAAAGGCTCAGATATTAAAAAATACTTACCTGAATTGAATTCTTTTTGTCATGGCATAGTACCATTAATCAGTTCGATTACTCTTAAAGATGCGATTGTTTCATTAATGAACAAAAAATTTCGGTTGTACTTAACTATTACGAAAGAAATGATACTTGGCGACCAGCACAATTCGATGATTTTGTTTATAATGGTGTCAAACCTGTTTAGAACAAAAATATAAATTAAATAATAATTTAATTTAAAAAATAACATATAGTAAATCTATATTAAAAGGTTACGAATGCAAAAAAAAGATTTTTTATTAGCTCTTATGGTTGCAATAATATGGGGAACCAATTACTCTGTAATTGGTATAGGATTAAAACATATATTATTGCTATATATGGAATAATATTTGGAATTGGATTGTGGGGTATTGCAAATTTAGCAATATTTGTTGGATTAACACCTGGGACAGCTTCATTATTATTACAGTTCAGTGCTTTTTTCAGTATTATTTTATCTTCATTTTTATTTAAAGAAAGAATAAAATTTATACAGTATATTGGAATGTTCATAGCAATATTAGGATTAATTGTTGCGCTTTATTTTAGAAATGAGAAATCTTCATTATTTGGTGGAATATTAATTATAATTGCAGCATTTAGTTGGAGTTTATGCAATATCATAGTGAAAAAATACAAACCAGTAGAAATGATGTCATTTATAATTTGGTCTAGTATATTTTCTGCTCTACCCCTTTTTATTATTACATATTTAACAAAAGGTAATGCTCCCTTTTTAAATTTAATTCATTCTTTAAATTTTCAAGCTATATTTTCAATATGTTTTCAAGCTTATATTACGACACTTCTTGGATATTGGATTTGGAATATGTTGATGAAAAAATATGAAGCAACATTGATAGCACCAATTTCATTACTCATACCAATATTTGGGATTTTATCTGCAAATATGATATTTAATGAAGATGTGGGATTTTATAAAATAATTGCTACTATATTTATATTATTAGGTATTTACATACTTGTTTTTGGTATAAAAACAAAAGAAAAATTATTAAAATTATTAAAACTTGAAAAAATTTAAATTTATAATATAGGGTTGTAAACACTAACCGCAGAAATTTCCGAGTCACTCGAATTTAGATAAAAAAATCAGAGGATATTTCAAGGCTAATCTAAACATAATCCCAAATTCATTTTAATTGGACGTATAGCGTCCAAATTAAACCTAAAAATATGAACAAGTACAGCCCAGTGAAAACGAACGTTTTATGAGACATAAAGAGTATTGTTTTCCAATCTTTTGGTGACTTAAGCTTGTTTTTAATTCTTTATTGCACTTTCAAAAACAGCCGTCACTTGTGATGGTAAGTGTTGAAATGTGACGTCATTTTCTTTTTTTTATTGTTGTTAACATAAGTTTTAAAAATAGAGAGCACTATTAATAATGTATTTATTTACAAAATAAAAGAAACTACCATTTTTCATTAAAATTTACGTCTTCTTGATCGTTGGAAAAAGCAAAATCAGGTTTTTGAATATTTTCCATTTCCTCATAATTTGAACGCATTAAATTTTGATCAAATGGTAATTTTTCTTCTTGGTCAAAACTACTCATTGAGTTTGGATGATTTTTTTCAATAACTGCAGCCTGTTCTGAATTAAATATACTTTCATCAACTTCAAAGAGATGGCAAATTTTTGCTATTTGTTGTGAATTTAACAAACGTTTTCCTTGCACTATTTCATTAAAAATAGATCTGGGTCCAACTATTGAAAAAATGTCCGAATAACTCTTGTTCTTTAATTTTGCTAGTTCATAAATTAGCATACCATGGGTTATATAAAAATTAAAATTAGCATCTGTTTTCATCATCATAAATATCTCTTTTTAAATTTTAAATATTGGTTAATCAAACTCTTTTTCATCAAGGTGCGTTAAGCCTAAAAGCGTAAATATTTCTTGCGGATTAGAGGTTGTTGAAAACAAATCAACAAAAACTTCGTATAAGGATTTTTTTCTCCATTCTAGCGCTCTTCTCATCAAATAAGGGGATGGTGAATGAAAGTCATGCTTTAACAAATATGTATTAGCCTGAGAAATCAAATTGTATGCATCTTCTACAGATGAAAATTCACCAGAACTAATAGGTTTAGTTATTTGTTTAACACTAAAAGTTTCATTTATGGATTCTTGTATAGTTTCATCGGAAAATTCATGTTTATTAGCATATTGCTGTAAATAATCAAAAATTTGGTTACACAAATCAATAGACTCTGTAAAACTTATGCTTAATCCTTTATCTAAAAACCTAGAAAGATACACTGCATCGATTTCGGCTAGATTAGAAACAACCGAAAGCAAGGCTTGAGACAATGCTCCTATATAATTAGGATCTTGTTTTTTTATTGCAGTTGCAAATTCCATTTTCAGCGAAGTGTTACTAGCTTTTATGGCATGCAAATAAGTTCCCCAAGAGTTGCTAAAGGCTGTAGAATTCATATTTGAATTTATTTTATTTGAATCAATTGAAATATTTTTAATTAACTCTAATAAATGAGTTTCTATCCATTTAAAAGGTACCAATCCTTGTTCTATATTATCAATATCCCATTTTGGATAAACAGAATCTCCAAATTGATCACAAATAAGCTTAAATAAGTACAAGGATTCTGCTAAGCCAAAAAAACCTTCAACATTAATTTTTGCCTCTATATAATAGCAGATAACTTGTAAATCTTTTGAATAATCAGTGAGTATTGTTTCGCAAAGAGAAATAACATCAAACCATGTGTTTGTCGCATTATTTTTTTTAACCCAAATATCATCCAAATTATTATTATTCAAAACTTTATTACGAATATCCTTTAAACGTATAAAAATTTCTTGTCTTCTAATATCTTGCCCACAAGGATTCTCTTGTGAAATTTGCTCTATCAAGCTTTCAAATTTTGCGGTATTGAAATCTAAGTTAAATTGATGTTCTTGCATAATCTTCGCCTTACTTTGATAATGCCCTAGTACTTGGATAAACAACTGCAGAAATGCATTTATTTTTTTCTAAAACAAACTTTATCTTATACTTTTTGTTAGAATTTTTTTTCATTGATGAAAAAATAATAAAATTATTACTAAAATTAATATAATTTAAAAATGCTGATAAATTATTTATTTCATCACAATCAATAATAACAGTCACAGAAATTCTAGATAAAAAAACTTTAACTGACTGACCTAATGAAAATTTATTTTTATAATTTTTTGAAAATATATTAGAATAACCTAACGAAAATTGAAAAGAATTATTAACATTTTTTGGAATAAATTCTTCAATTATTATTTCATTTTTAAAAAATCTCTTAAAAACATGAATCACACTCATTTTACTTTTAAAAATATTTTTCGTTAAACTAAAATTATTTTTAGATATAGAGTATAAATATCTTTTATTTTGAATTTCTGTTTTAAAATTTAAGAATAATATTTCGTTTAAAAAAATCTTTAAAAATGAAATTACCATATTTTTATTATTTTTTTCATACAAGTTAAAATTATTAACTATAAAATCTGGCAAGTGAGTATTTAAAGGCATTCTTTGCTTAAAGCAAAAACCATTTTTATTTTTTATAAAAAAATAGGGTGTAGAAGATGAAAAACACTTCTCGTCAAAAAAAATATTTTCATAAGACAAAAAATCTCTTAAATTTTTATCAAACATATTATCTTCAATTTTAGAAGATAAATTATTAACTAAATACAATTTATTTATATTCATACCCAATCTACTTCAAATTTAACAAAATTATTAAAATCCTTGATTTGATCAAAATAGTAATTTAAAAAATTAATAAAAAAGTGCACGCCTGAAATATTTATATTTTTGTTAAATATTTTTAATTTATACAAAATTCCTGGTACATAAAATGATTGATTACCAATAACTTTTTGTTTAATAATTTCTTCTGAGCTAAATCCATTTGAATTAAATAATATATTTTTAATCAATGATTTAATGGGATTTTCGTCATTACAAATAAAATCAATTATTTTTACTAATTCTAATGGGTTTAAGATTTTTTGAGATAACAATTCGTAATTTAGCTTCAATAAAATATGAAGCGCCTCAATACTATTACTACCAACCAACGGCCGCTTTCCACACTTGGGCCAAAATAGCGATTGAATTTTTTTGTATGAGATAACACCATAGTGGCATTGAAACTGGGTATTGGGAGCAATATTATTAACTTCATCTGCATTTGTACAATCTGCTGTGGGAAAAAAATAATCAACCAACGAGTTTGAATTTTTATCTTCTTCTTTTAAAGAAAATATTTTTAAAAATATAGAATAATTATTTTCTGTATGATCTAAAAAAGTTTTTCTTGTTGACCAATACAAATTTGAATGCCATACTTTTAGGGAACTATTTTCTTCTAAATCATAGAAAGAAGGAATAGCAATACTTTCTCCAGAATTTGAATCATATGTCACAACAGAATTAAGCTTTAAAATTTCGGTATTTTCTTCTAAATAATCCGCGATATTAAGTTCATACTCATTTTTTTCATTATTACATTTAATAGGCTTTAGTTTTTTTTCAAAAATATTGACAACAGGAATACAATGAGATTGAATAAATTGATTCTCGATTCTTTGAAAATTTGTTAGCTCCTTATTTTTAATAGGAATTAAAATTTTAAATTTTTTGTTTAGAGTACATGGTATATTTAAATTTAATTTAAAAAAGAAATATTTTTGATAATAATTAATAAAATCATAAAAAAAATACAAATAATTTTTTTGCATACCGTGAGATAAATTATTAAAATTATGAGACAAACTGTCTCTTGAAATTTTATAATATTTTTTTTCATCCTCTAAAAAAACTTGAATAGGCTCTTCACTCGAAAATAAGGCTTCAAAAATTTCGAGTGAAGTATTAAAATCTGAGTCTATGTATAGTGGTATAGAATAAGCTTGCTCTTGAGTAACCGCAACAGGACACAGCACTTCAAAATTTAATTCTATTGCATTACTGGTTATGCTATTTATTTGTTTAAAGCTAGAGCTCATTAACGTAGTAACTGGTAAAATTTCTGAATCAAACGAAGTAAAAAAGCAATTGATTCCGTTACTATTTTTACAAGAAAACAAAGTATCTTTTGGTATATTTACAATAGACTTTTCATTTGTAAAAAAACTTTTATCTGGATCAACTTTTAATATCGAAAGTGCAGGAATTTTATTATTTAGCTCAGGGAAAATTCCCTCAATAAAGTTTGTAAAATACTCAGATCGATAAAGTGAAGATTTGTTTTCAACATTTGCAAACATATAAGCAAAAGATTCAATGAGTCGCTCTGTTTCTGGATCATTGCTTTGTCTAAATGCTAAATTTAAATGACTTGCTATCTCAGGATTTTCTTGTGAAAAAATTTTACCATTATTTCTTAAATCATTGAGAGTATTAAGGTAAGTATTCAAAAAATTTGAGCTATCATTCTTTTTTGACATTAACAAGAAACTCCCAAAACACCACTTTAAGAACAAGGTTAACCACCACCTCATTCTTTAAAAATTCGCCAAAAACAACAATTTTTGCTTCTTTTTTTAAATTATCATAATTACAAAACTCAACCATAACATTTTGCAATCTATTTTCAAAATTAACTATTGCTTTTTCAATAGAGATACATAGTATTTCTTTATCTTTTTTAGAATTCATAGAAAGATGCGTAAAACTAGGAACTCCAAAATAAATACTCGATAAAAATTCACTTGATATAAAATCTGAACAGGATAAAGAACTTCTTGTATTTAAAATATTATCAAGATTACGAGAAAGAGACTCATATAAGTTTTTGTTACTTTGCAAACCGTAAAAAATATTATCAAGTCTCTTCATCGTTAACCATTTATTTGAGAAATTTTTAAATTATTTTATTTTATAATATCTGGAAACTTTTCTCTCTCGCCATCCCAGGCGTTTATAAGCTTATTATTTGTTAAGTTTATTAGTATTTCATCAGTAAGAGTTCCATTACTATAAGTTAAATCAGCACATTTAGAATATTTTGCATCACTACCTTTATGGGTACCATAAAACTGAAGCGATGCCATATTTGTAGATGTGTCACTACAAGTATCAGCAACTTTTACAATAACATTATGTACCTCTAATATTCGAACATATTTAGGTGTTACTTTATTTGTTTTAGTATCACTATTAACCGCAATCTCAGCAACTTTAAATAAAGGTATTACTGGACAATTTCTTCTCCAATTATCTATGGTAGGTTGAAAATTGTCATGATAATACACTTCAAATTGTAGGGATATTGACTCTATCTCCGATCTATCATAAGGGTTAACATTAATATCAGGTAATTTTGACCTACATAATAACACATCATTTATACCATTCTCATTATATGAACTGGCAAACTTATCTTTTATATCTTTAATTTGCATCAAAACAACATGATTTTGAGTCATTTCTTCTCCTTTAAATTATTGCGGAAGCTCTGTAACTAACCGCAGCGAAACTGTAAGTTCATTTAAATAAAAGTGTGGTCGTAAATACATCACTGCTTTATAAGCACCTACCTTTCCTGGAACAGTAATTACATCAATCTTTGCTTCTCTTAAGGGGTAGCGACTTTTTGTATAATTACTTGCATCGTCATTTAAAATTACGTAACGAGAAATCCACTTGTTTAAATAAGCATCGATTTCCGATAAATTTGTAAAAGAACCAATTTTATCGCGCATTATAACTTTTAAATAATGCGCAAATCGAGAAAGCGCCATCACGTAAGGTAACTGAATAGAAAGTTGCGCATTGGCATTTGCTAAATCATTATCGTATTCTTCAAGTTTATGAATTGTTTTAGAACCAAAAAATGTGGCGGTATCTGTCCCTCTTTTATAAACCAAAGGTAAAAATCCTAAATCATCCAGCTCTTTTTCTCTCCGATCTGTAATCACTGTTTCTACCGGAATTTTAAAATTAGCTTTGCCTTCGTTATCGATAAAAGTATGAATTGGCAATTGCGAAACTGTACCACCATTTTCTGAACCACGAATATTAGAAAACCAACCAAACTCTCTATAAGAATCAACCATGCGCTCTGCCAAAGAAAACGCAGGATTTCCCCATAAATATTTTTCGTGTTCGGTTCCGTTTAAATCTTCTTCAAAATAAAACTCTTTAACAGGAATTCCATTTTTACCACCATATGGTTCGCGCATAATGACGCGCGGAAGAGTTAAAGTTAAATATTTAGAATCTTCTTGCGATCTAAAGTGATTCCAAGAACCATATTCAGCTGTTTGAAATAATTTTGCAAGATGTTTAGGTTTATCAAGCTCTTCAAAGCCATTAATATTAAATAATTCATGCTCTGCTGCGGCAATAAATGGCGCGTGCGCCGCTGCAGCCACTGCAGAAATTGCTTTCATGCAGGCAATATCTTCTAAGCCTTTTCCAAAAGTATAATCACCAACCAATAAACCAAAAGGTGTACCACCAAATGTGCCATACTCGTTTTCATAAACAAGTTTAAATAATCCTGTTTCATCAAACTCTGGCGCAGAATCAGCATCACTCATAATATCTTCTTTTGTAGCGTCTAATATCGCAACTTTTAAAGCTTCATCGGGCTCAGAATATTTCACTAAATTATGCAAGCCACGCCAGGAAGCCTCCAGCTTTTGAAACTCGGAGTTATGAATAATTTCATTTACCTGACTCGTTAAAATTTCGTCAATATCTGCAATCCGTTGACTTATCATATTTGAAATATTTTTTTTAAAAAACATACGCTCAGAAATGACTTCATCTGCAAATAACACAAGCATATCTTTTGCATTGCCAATTTGTTCAGAGCTTTTATTTAAATTTGCTGATACCAAAGCTTGATCAAGAATATTTTCTTGTAGATTTTCTAAATTGATATTTTTTTCTGTGTCGACTTGAATTTCGCTAATAGTTTTCATGTTAAAGCCTCCTTTTTAATTATTCAATTGTTCTGCAGAAGCTTCAGACAGATCACTTTTTTTTGCGTGTGCTAGCTGTTTTAATGCTGCTGGATCTTTTAAAAACCGGATTAATGTTTCTTCTAGTTTTTCATTACATTCTACATGAGCTTGAAGTTCTAATAATTTTTTTCTTGTATCCATTAATTTGTTAAGAAAATCAACATTATTAACAATTTTTCCTGGATTAAAATCATCAATAGAAGAAAAGTTTAATTCTATTTTGGTTTTTCCGTCTCTGTTATTTACCTTATCTGCAACAGCAATATTTAATTTTGGTGCAATAGAACTGACAACATTATTAAAATTTTCTTTATTGACTTCGATAAATTTTTGATTTTTTAATTTTTTTACTTTTTGATGTTGATGCCCAGAAAAATTTGCCATAACACCAATTACAAAAGGAAGCTCTTGAGTTTTGCTTTCTCCGTTAACTTCTAAATCATAAGTAATTTGCACGCGTGGAGGCTTGTAAGTTGAAAGTTTTTGTTGTGTTCCTCTTGCCATTTCACTATTCCTTTCTTATTAAACATAGGTTCAATTCTCTTTAATAACTAACAGGAACCAACCCATAGAAATACTACAAGCAATTTCTAGGCCAAACTTTAACAAGTAAACAGATTTATTTATTATTTATTGTTATTATAACATTATTTATTTAATTTTATCTTATTTTACTAATTACCATTAAAGAATAAATACAAAAAAATTATCTAAAATTTATTCTTTAAAAAGAGGAAACTATTTTTTGTTTGCATTTTTTAAATAATTTACAGCTAAAATTCTCTGTGTTATAAGGCTTTTCCTTTAATTTTTTTAAAGAAAGGGATAAGGTGACAGCAAAATCAGTTCTAACCACTGGAGATTTGGTAAAATTTGATAGCATCGATGGTGCCGTTTTACTAGGAACTCCGCAATTTTCTTTAAAAGGCTCTTCGCGTGCAAGCATAAATTCAAAAGAAATTTGTGTTAAAGGAGATGGTCAACAAAGTTCAGATTTCACCCTTTGTCCCTACAATGCCCCCCCATTTGTTACCCCTGGAACATTAAAATGCACAATTAAAGCATTAGATTCCAGTAACTTATCCAAAATAGCCCACTGTGATAAAAAACAAGTTTTGTATGTTGGTTCTCAACAATTTATAGCAAATTATGAAGTTATATTCAAAGCCATCGATCCCACGACAGGAAATCAAGATATGAAATCATCATATTCTGGAAAGGGATCTTTTAATAAAATTCAATTAGACATTGTTAAAGAAAATTAATGATTAGGGCTAAGTAACTGACGAATTGCCTCTGTTGTTTTTTGCGGATCATTTTTAGCCAAGTAAAAAATTTGCTCTTTAGGTGAAAGCTTGTCAAATGGCACTTCTTCCTTAAGTTTCACCCTTCTAGCCCCAGCGCCAGTGCGTTCTAGCTCATAATCCACCAATGCCAACTGCTCCTTGGAACGCTTTTCGGGATCGTATGTTAACCATCTAAAGTATGGTCTCACCAACGAGTAATAAATAAAGAACATCGCAGCAATGGCTACCAATCCTAAAATCGCAGTTTGAATAAGAGCTGTCTGCCGCGCAGACAACGATGCTTTTTCAGCCAATGCAAACTCATCCAGCTCAAACTGCGTGCTTTCCACAGTGATGTTATCGCGCCCTTCTTGAAAACCAATCGCGTTTTTGACCAGCTTTGTAATCATTGCCATTTCTTCAGGTGTGCGAGGGACATATTTGTCATCGATGGTTTTGCCATCAACCAAAATAGAAGCGCTTAACTTTGTGATATTACCAATTGGTTCGACAATTTTACTTAGGGTTTTTTTAACTTCAAAGTTTAAGTTTTCTGTACTGGATTTGGTGCTATTGGTGAGTCCCCCAGCCACTCCCATATCTTCTCGTTCACCAGGAAGGTTACTTTTTGCTCCTGGAACACCTGTGGGGTTTAAACCGTTACCTTGAGAAGATTGCTCATTGCGTTGCGACGCAATCACAGCCGTTCTTTCGGGATCAACATCAGATATTGTTGTTTCAACTTTTTTAAACTCGATAAAAGCATCAACTTTTGATACAACCTTGTCATGGCCAACCGCACGGGCAAGAATATCACGAATTTTTTGCTCTAATTCTCGTTCTACTTTTCTCTGAAATTCGCGTTGGGCAGAGGTAATTCTATCAATACCACCATCCATTTCATCTGGCTGAGTCAGCATATTGCCGTCTTGGTCAATAATTGTGACACCTTTGGGATCGAGCCCTTCAACCGCTCTCGCAGTTAAATGAATAATACCTTGAATCTGTCTTTGCGATAAGCTTTTGCCTGCTTTAATTTTAAGATAAATACTTGCTGTAGGAGACTTTTTATCTTCTGCAAAAATAGCATTATCTGGAATAACAATATGCACTCTGCTATTTGCTACAGAATCAAGTTTTCCAATTGTCCGGGATAACTCTCCTTGCAGCGCTCTAAGTTTATTAATTCTTTGCTCAAAGTCAGACAAACCAAATGATCTATCATCAAATTTTTCCCAACCCAAACCAATACCAGTACTCGGTAACCCCTCTTGCGCAAGAGACATTTTGATTTCCATAATTTTATCTTCAGGAAATGCGATAGTGTCTCCTTCTAATTTATAGTCTTTATAACCTGATTTTTTTAAGTGAGCGAGAATTCCTGTTTTGTCTTCTGCAGATAAATTTATGTAGGCTGTATCGTAACGAACCGTTGGTTTCCAAAAAATAAAAGCTCCTATAACAAAAAAAATTGCAAATAAACTAATTCCTATCGCAATTTTTCTTCCTTTAGTAAGTCCAGCATAAAATGCTTTACTCTGTATGATAAATTGCGATACAAATTGATTTATTTTTTCAAACATAATAAAAAAACCTTTCTTAACGCAACTGAATCATATTGCATTTTAAAAAGTTTATACCTGCATTCTCATAACTTCTTGATAAGCTTCAATCACTTTATTTCGCATTTGAACTAACATATTAAATCCGAGTTCTGCTTTAGTAACAGCAAGCATTGTTTCATGAATATTACTTGAACGACCAGACGCCAAATCCATACTCGCTTTTTCAGCCTCACGGGCACCAATGTTGACTTCTTTAACTCCTTTTTCTACCAAATCTTGAAATTCTGTTTTCTCCATTGGATTTATAGGAGGCGTACCTCCTCCACTTTGTTGTGGAACAGAGTTTATTAATTTTTGTTTTAATCTTATATATTCTAGCTGAGATTGCGAAATTGGATTAATCATTTGTTTGTCCTAAATTATTAACGACCAATACCAATGGCTGTTTGTGCCATTGATTTCGTAGCATTAATAGCTTGAGTGTTACTTTCAAAAGAACGATTGCTTGTAATCATATTCACCATTTCTTCCATGATTGAAATATTCGGCATTGCAACATACCCATTTTCATTGGCATCAGGGTGATTCGGATTATAAAGAAGCCTAGGGGCTCTGCGATCTTCTGTAATACCATCAACTTTTACTTCTTTTAAATGCGGATCAAATGCTAAACGCATTAAATTATCAAAACTTAATCCAGAATTTCTTGCGGTAAAAAGAACGTCTTTTCTTTTATAAGGTCCACCTTCTTCTGTTCTTGATGTATTCACATTCGCAATATTTGAAGAAATAACGTTCATTCTAATTCTTTCGGCAGAAAGTCCTGAAGCGCTTATTTTTAATCCTTCTATAAAACTCATACAAAGATCTCCGATAGAAAATTTTTAAAATTATCTGCCACCGTTTATTGCATAACGTAACATACCAAGTTTTCTATTTAACGACTCAATTGTTGCTTTATATAAAATTTGATTTCCTGCCATTTCTGTCATTTCTTGATCAACATCCACTGTATTTCCATCATTACCTATGCTTTCGGTAGGTTTTACATACATATCAGGCTTTAAAATCCCATCGGCACCCATTCCGGGTGCTTTAATGTGCCTTGAATCACTCACTTTCATAATTAAGTCTTTATCAGATCCAATAGCTGCTTGAAGTTGTTTTTCAAAATCAAAACCTAAAGATCGGTAACCAGGAGTTAACGAGTTTGTTATGTTTGCAATATTTACAGTTTGTCTTTTTAAACGCTGGTTTAAACTTTCTTCGAGAACCGCATCTGGTTTACCAAAAATTTGGTTCCCAATGACTGTGCTCTTCATACATTTTTTCCTTCAACTTCGTATCCACATTCAACCAACTCATTGAGCTTGTAACGTAACGCTCTTAAAGAAATACCTAATGCTTTAGCAGTATGAGTTCGATTGCCATTCATGCGTCTTAGTGTTTGTAAAATGAGACGTTGTTCAAGTTCCATTAATGTCACTTGCGGTAATGGTTCGCCCATTGCAACTTCTGTTCTGCTATTTGCTTTCATTAGATGCAATTCTTCGACACCAATATAATCGCGTGTTGAAAGCAAAACAGAGCGTTGAATCACATTTCTTAATTCGCGCGTATTACCTGGCCATGTGTATGTTCTTAGCGCTTGCTTTGCAGTTGGAGAGAGTTGCACATTTTTTGAAAATTGAATATTGAATTCACGAAGTAGTATTTCAGAATAAAAGTCGATATCAACTAGCCTTTGACGAAGTGGTGGTATATCAATTTGAATGACATGTAATTTAAAAAATAAATCATTTCTAAATCTTTGTGCGTTAACTTCATCTTGAATATTTTTATGACTGCAGGCAATAATTCTTGCGTCAGCCGCTGTTCCTCTGCGAATTGATCCTTTGTTTAAATCTTGTTCTTTTAATATTCTAAGCAATTTTAATTGCATCGAAGCATCAAGCTCTGTGACTTCGTCTAACATTAAAGAACATGTTTCAATAGGACGATTGTTGTTGAGTTGATTATAATCATGACCGTTACGTTGATTACTAAATAATTCCATTTCAAAAAAATTAGCTGGAATGTTAGAACTATTTGCAACTATAAATCTGCCACGTTCACGACCGCCTGCAATGTGAATCGCTTTTGCAAAAGTTTCTTTACCTACTCCGCTTTCACCTGTAATTAAAACAGGAACTTTAGTTGGCGCAATAGTACGAGCAACTTCAAGAAGTTTATATACTTTTTCATCCCTTGTTGGATAATGACGTAGCATTTCTTCTTCAGAAATTCGATTATCAACTTCTGAAGCAACATTATTGGCGAGTACATTACGCCCATCTAACGAATTGTTACCTTGTTGTGTTCCGTAATTTGTTGTATCAATGTCGAACAGTCCCAGTGGACGCACATCACTCATAAATCATCCTCCAATCAAGAAACATAGAACTCACGTTTATTTACTAAGCCTGTCGAGTCTTTCACTCGCCAGCGATGAAAAACGTTTGTCGTTGGTGTCATTTGCAGCGATAAGCCAAGCGTTTTTTGCTTTATCAAACAGCCCCGCTCTCGCATAAACAACTCCGGCTTTGTATGCGCTTTCTGCTCGATGGTTTCCTTGCGGCAAATTTGCCACCGCAAGGTACATATCCCCAGAATTTGCAAACCGACCTGAGTCCCGTAAATCTTCTGCAAATTGCAAGATTGACGATTCAACTATCTGAATTTCATCCGCAGACTTCGCGGGATAAGCAAGAATCTTGGTATATAAAGATTCTGCATCAACCGTTTTGCGAAGCCGTTGCACCCATTCAGACAGGGTATTAAGATCTCGTTCGACATAACGACCCAGTTTCATTTCATCCATCAGTAAACGTAAGGCTATACTGTTGCGATATGGCGCAACTGAGAGTTCTCGAAAGGCGCTAATAGACAGGTCTGTTAGGCCTTCACTCTTTCTTGTTGAATCGCGCTCCACTCTTTTTAAAAATTCCTCTGCTTCTTTAGGCTTATTACTTCGATAATAGAGCCTTGCAGCGAGAGCGCCTGCTTCATTTTTCTTTTTTTGGTCTTGTGATGCTTGCCAAAAAGCGCTGAATAATTGCGCCGACTTTTGGTTTTCACCAACTGCTTCATAAGCTTCTGCCCTTGTAAAAAGAGCATCTGCATTTGCAAAGGTGAATTCTAATAAAGAAGGTCTCGCTTTCTTTTCAAATGAGATCCATTCTTCCCACTGCTTGGTCCTTGCAGTTTTCTTTAAGAGATCGATCACACGTTGCACAATGATTTTTTCTAGACCAACCGTGCGTTTATCATCGGGTGCCAGTTTTTTGAATTGCTGTACCGCAGCGTCGGAAGCATTGATGCTCTCATTGTCAACTTGTGCTCTTGTTTTATTGTATGCACAATTTTTCAGCAAATCAAACGGAACACTGCGAGATCCAACACATGCGTCGAGATTTTGCTGGTATGTTTTTGCAGCTGAAGGATTTTCATCAATAATTCCATTTAAAGCCCTTAATGTTGCTGCAATTTTTACAATTTGCGGAGACTTATCTGACAACGCCATTTGCGAATAAATTTGTGAATTTTTTGTTCCTGTTTTTCCATAACCTTTTTCTTTTGAATGACTTAGCTCATCAATATCAACAATTCTCAATTTGGCTAATTCTGAATAAGATGTTCCTGGAAAATTAAGTAACAACGAACGCAAATAATCCTTTGCTAACGTAAAATTTTTTGTAAGATAAGCGGATTCTCCCGCATACCATAAATACTTCGGATTTGATTTGAATGTTTTATCTGACAGAGCAGCAAGTCTTCTAAAAATAGTTAATGATTGTAATTCATTACCACCAAGATAAAATTCTTCAGCAATTTTTTTTCCAATTTCAACTTCATCTTTTCCACCAAACCCAGCACCCATTTCCATTTGAAGATGTGCTGATTTTGCATCAGAAAGCGCTATTGCTTTTTCGAGTCTTCCATAAATTTCTGGTAATCCATAATTTTTTTCAAGCTTAACTGTAGAAACTTCGCTCTTGTCACTTTTATTTACCTTATCCTCATTATGTGAGTGAGTATTTTGTTCTTTTTTGTCGGAATTGTGCTCTACAACTGGTGAAGGGGCAATATTTTCTTTTAAAGACGCAACAGCACTACCCGCCGTAGGAGTACTAGAATTGACCATAGCAGCAGGGAGTGCTTCTTGTTCAAAATAATCACTCATGCCATCAATGTAATCGGGCTGCCAATTCCAATCTGCTTGAAGATTTTTTTCTTCGGGTTCTGTTCGCCAAAAGTCTAATATAATTCTCCATGGTTTACTTTGTGTTGCAACAACCCAACCAACCGGAATATTTTTAAGTTGAATATTTAAAGTAACTTCTGATTTATCTTCTTGAATTATAACTCTTTTTACGTAACGGGTATCATAATATGACGAGGCATCAAATTCTTTTGCACGCGCAGGAATTATTTTTAATTGTAACGTTCTTGTTTCTTTAATAAATCGAGTTGCATAGCGTCTTGGTTCATTAAGCTCAAAAACCATTCTGTAACTATCTTCACCCACTTGAATTGTTTTTGAGTTTTTTTCTTTTTTTGAATTTAAATTTTGCGCATAGCTATTGATAGAGTAAAATTTTCCTCCAGCTATACTTATTAACCCTACAAAACTGTATGTGAAGAAATTTTTCTTCAACAAACTTTTCCTCCAAAAATTTTTACAAAAATAACCGCCTTTTCTTGTAGCTTACATGAACACTATTTATTATTAGCAGTCTAATTTTTGTCAGAATGTGAATTTTTGACGTGTCAAATTGTTTATTAGTGTAATTATTAGAGATTTTTTTTGAAAAAAATTCCTTACGTCAGATTTATTGATACTCACTTTGATCTTTAGTGCGCACAATAATTTGCGTTAGGTTATTGTTACGAAGTAAGAGTAAATTTACAAATTTTTTAAAAATATCAGAATTATTCTCAAGCTCTTCGGGGTTAAAATTTATTTCTGGCCAACGTATTTGCACAGTTTTATATGGAACGATCTCCAATTCATCCCTAGAAATCTCAAAATTACCTAAAATAATTAACATTAACACTTTATTCCAATTCATCGACGTAATTCTGGCAATCGGAAAAATTTGCGGTGTCATGTCGTATTCTGTTAACATACTGGTGAAATTAAGAATCGTGCCATTTTTAACGGGCTGCATAGCAACAACCGAAATATCAACAATATCTTTTACATTTTGATATAAAAACGATGCTGCAAGACTTGCAACCATGCCCCCAGTTCCATCCATAAACACAACACGGTATTTTCGCTTTTGAATTTTACGACGCACCATTCCATTTTCTGCAAAATCAATTTGTGCCGCCCAATTACAACAAAGATCGGCAATTTTTTCTAATTTTGTACTCATACTAATAATTCTAAGCGCCTTATCAATATGACTTTTATCTCTTTTTTTTAAAATTTCTTTAGCAATATGGTATAGCTCTCGCTGTTTAAAATCGACTTTGTCGTCTAAACTATGAATTTCATGAATTAATGACAAATCACTTTCAAACATCGCCGAATACGAGCGTTCAAAAAGATCTTTTGTATCATTTAACATTTCTAAAAATATTTCTTTTTGTTCTGGAATATCGCCATTAACAAGCTGTCTCGCCAAGCTTTCTACCGCATCACCAATGCGTTCAATATGATGGGCAATTTTTGCACACGCGTATGCAAATCGTAAATCATAACCTAAAGGTTGTTGTGTCGCTAATATTTGCAATATCGCTGTATCAATTGCCCTTTCTAAATTATCAATTTCTGAATCAAGAACTACAACCTTAATCAAACGGCTTTGATTGGGATGCTCAAAATGATGGATTAAAGTCAAAAGTCCGGTTTTCACAGCGTCACACATTGTTCTTAATAATGATTTGACATTACTCAGTTGCACTTCCAAGCTAGAAATACGTGACATGTTCATGTTTTCCTTTAATTTGCATAATTGAATTCACCCTGATAGGGATTAATCTATGTGGCGCCCAATATGTTCAATGTGCCATAAGTATTAGGGAGCGCAAAATATGCTTGACGAGAATACTTTAAACTCAAATTATGAGCCAATTTTTACTTCTAATTCAGAAGAAAACGAAAAAACGTATGCAAAATTAGCATCGTTAGCTGTTGAGCCGCAATATAATCCTAAAAATGGAAGACTATTAAAGCCAAGCTGGCTTAAAGTTGGACTTACTGGAGGAGAAGTTCTTTACAGTATAAAAAAAGATTTGCGAGAAAAAAAACTTTATACGGTTTGCGAAGAAGCAAAATGTCCTAATATTTCGGGCTGCTGGAATACAGGTACTGCCACATTTATGATCATGGGCGATACATGCACTCGAGGTTGCCGCTTTTGTCATATTAAAACAGGCAACCCCAATGGTTTGCTTGATCCCGATGAGCCTTCTAAAGTTTCGCTTAGTATCAAAACAATGAATTTACAATATGCTGTGATCACAATGGTAGACCGTGACGACTTGCCCGATGGTGGTGCTGCACACATTGCAAAAACAATTGAAGCCATCCATGCTGATAATCCCAAAACCCGACTCGAAATTTTAGCCGGTGACTTTAGTGGCCAGCAACCCTGCATTGAGCACGTGGTGCATGCAGGACGCGGTCTTGATGTGTTTGCCCACAACATTGAAACCGTCCGTAGGTTGTCCCCACGCGTTCGTGATGCCCGAGCAAAATATGAGCAAAGCTTGCGTGTTCTACAACACGCAAAAAAAATTGGTCCTTCCGCAATGTTTACCAAAAGTGCAATTATGCTTGGACTTGGTGAAAACTTTTCTGAAATTGAGCAATCATTATCTGACTTACGCGAAGTGGGCACCGAAATTGTAACTATTGGGCAATACCTACAACCAACTCCAAAGCACCTCACTGTAAAACGCTTTGTGCATCCGGATGAGTTTGCATTTTGGAGCGACATTGCAAAAAAAATGGGCTTCAAAGCTGTTGCTTCGGGCCCACTTGTGCGCAGTTCGTTTAAAGCGTCTGAGCTTTTTCCTAGCTCTTAGTTAACAACAACCACAGATTCAATCAACACAGTTTCTTTAGGCACATCTTGATGAAAGCCTTTTGAACCTGTTTTTACTTTGGCAATAGCGTCAACTGTTTCCATACCTTGTGTTACTTTACCGAACACAGCGTAGCCCCATTGCGCGCCCTGATTATTTAAAAAATCGTTGTTTGTTAAGTTAATAAAAAATTGTGCTGTGGCAGAGTGCGGGTCGTTGGTACGCGCCATAGCAATTGTGCCGCGCTCATTACCCAAACCATTTTTTGCTTCATTTTCGATAGGACGATTGGTTGACTTTTCTTTCATATTGGCATCAAAGCCGCCGCCTTGAATCATAAAGCCAGGAATCACCCGGTGAAAAATTGATCCATCAAAATGTTTCGCGGTTACGTATTCTACAAAATTCGCAACAGTCATTGGTGCTTTTTCATTGTCGAGTTCTATAAAAATATCACCATGATTGGTTTTCATCTGTAAATTAATCATTTTATTTCTCCTCATAAATATATAAATAAAGTTTTATTTTTGATTGGTATCTAAGCCCCAAAATACACCACTTTCAGCCTTAACATACGCAAGAAATTCTTCTGGCGACATGGGAGCTAAATTTTTGCCATCACGATAACGGGCTGTTAGGGTGCTTGTTTGCACTTCTTTATCGCCAATTACAAGCATGTAAGGAATTTTTAACAACTGCGCATCGCGAATTTTTGCGCCAAGTTTATCGTTGCTAAAATCAGATTCAATGCGCACACCATGTTCTTTTAAGAAGTTTTTAACTTTACGCGCATAGTCTTCGTGAGATTCAGTGACTGTTACAATACGACATTGAACTGGCGCAAGACCAATAGGAAAATGTCCTGCAAAATGCTCAATAAAAATTCCCATGAATCTTTCTACAGAACCAAGTACAGCTCTATGAATCATGACAGGAGTTTCTTGGGAGTTATTTGATGTTTGATAGCTGATTCCAAATCGCGTTGGCATTTGGAAATCTAGTTGAATTGTTGCACACTGGTGCATACGCCCAATTGCATCTTTAACTTTAAAGTCTATTTTAGGACCATAAAAAGCACCATCACCAGGATTGATTTGAAATTGCACACCACTCGCTTTCAACGCCTGTTCCAACGCTGTTTCTGCGACATCCCAAACGTCTTCTGCGCCCATCCGATTTTCGGGGCGGGTAGAAAGCATGTAAATCACTTCATGAAAACCAAGCTCCGCATACGCTTCCTTCACAAACTGCAATGCAGCCATGATTTCGGTTTGAACTTGATTTAACATACAAAAAATATGTCCATCATCTTGTGTAATACGGCGAACACGAGTGAGACCGTGCAATGTACCGCTCAGCTCGTTGCGATGCACAACACCAAATTCACCATAACGTAACGGCAAATCACGGTAAGATTTTTGCCCAACCATAAACATTCTCACATGGCCAGGGCAGCTCATTGGTTTGATACCAAATTCTTCGTTGTGATCGTCTTTAAATATATACATATCATCACGATATTTTTCGTAATGGCCACTGACTTTCCATAAATTCACATTCATCACTTGAGGGCTTTGAATTTCTTCAAAGCCAAATTTTGCCCATTTAACGCGAATGTAATTTTGCAACAGCGTAAAAAGTTTAGCGCCATTTGGAAAAAAGAATGCGGCACCTGGAGCAATATCGCTCATTAATGTAAACAGATTAAGCTGGCGGCCAAGCAAAACATGATCACGTTTTTTTGCTTCTTCAAGCATATGCAAGTAAGCATCGAGATCTTTTTTATTTGCCCACGCGGTTCCATAAATTCTCACAAGTTGCGCATTGTCTTTGTTGGCGCGCCAGTATGCACCTGCAACACTCATGAGCTTAAATGCCCCCAATTTTCCTGTTGCAGAAACATGGGGACCACGACACAAATCGTCCCAGTGGGCAATGGCATAAATTTTTATTTCACTATCTTCTGGAAGATCTTTAACAATTTCAACTTTAAATGTTTCGCCTAAACCATTAAAGTGGGCAATTGCCTCTTCTCTGCTTACAATTCTTTTTATAAAAGAAATATTTTGTGCAATAATTTCTTGCATCTTTTTTTCAATGATTGGAAAATCATTGGTCCCAATTTTTACACCTTCTTTTGGATATATGTCGTAGTAAAATTGGTTTTCCACAACTGGGCCAATTGTAATTTGCGTACCAGGAAAAAGATCTTGAATTGCCATTGCCATCACATGCACTGTTGAATGGCGAATGACCTCTAGCCCCTCGGACGTTCTATCGGTGAGTATTTCTACTTTAACTCCATTTTTTAATGGAAAATCCAAATCAACAAGAACACCATCAACCCTACCCACAATAGCTGCTTTTGCTAAGCCAGAACTAATGCTCTTGGCAACATCAAAAACGGTTGCCGATGCAGGCATTACCCGGGATGAACCATCAGGCAAATAAATATTTATTTCACTCACACAAAACTCCTCTTTTCATACGCGCTCCCCAAGTACACAATGGGTATGCGAAATAATTTGAGAAGCCTATACAAATTTTATTTATTGGTAAATCATCATCTTATAAAACAGAGCAAAAAATGCATTTAACCTTGACTTCATTAGCAAAAAATTGTTTAAGTGCAGTGCCTGATTTAGAGCATTCTCTGTAATACCAAAAGCTTGGTGGGGTTTAACCCCTTGGTATTACAAGGGGTTAAACCAACAAACCAAGCAGGAGACTTTTTTATGTCTATTGAAGTACAAATGCGCGATCTTCTCGACGCTGGCGTTCATTTTGGTCACCAAGTACGCCGCTGGAATCCTAAAATGCGCCCTTTTATTTACGGTGAGCGCAATGGTATCCACATTATCGACCTCCAAAAAACACAAAAACTCTTTAAAGATGCACTAGCGTTTGTTGAGCAAACTGTTGCTGAAGGCGGCCACATTCTTTTTGTCGCAACCAAAAAACAAGCTCAAGAAATTATTGTTGAAGAAGCAGAAAGATCAGGAATGTTTCACATTCACCACCGCTGGCTCGGTGGCATGATGACAAACTGGCAAACAGTTCGCTCTAGTATTACTAAATTAAAACGCATTGAAAAAATGGCAAACGACGGCACTTACGAGAGCATCACCAAACGTGAAGTGGCTCTAAAAGAACGTCTCCGCTTAAAACTAGAACGTTCTTTAGGCGGTATCAAAAATATGCCTGGCTTGCCTTCTGCAATTTTTGTTATTGACGCTAAAAAAGAATTCACCGCAATCGCTGAAGCAAATCGCTTAGGAATTCCTGTTATTGCTGTTACCGATACAAACAGTGATCCAAATGGCGTTAACTACATTATCCCTGGTAATGACGACAGCCTTAAAGCAATTAAACTTTATGCAAGCCTCATTTCTGATGCAGCAATGGCTGGCAAGCAACGTCGTAAAGCTGAAGCAACAAAAGAAGACTCTTCTTTTTCTTCAGATAGCGGCCGCTCACAAATTAAGGTTAAGCGTTTAAAATCACGCGATGAAGACGAAAATAACTAAAATCTAAAAGGTATTCCGCACCTGGAATACCTATAATTCAAAAATACAAACGAGGAACACTACAATGGCTGTTGTAACTGCCCAAATGGTAAAAGAACTTCGTGAAATGACTCTTGCTGGAATGTCTGACTGCAAAAAAGCTCTTGATGCAGCAGAAGGAGACATGGACAAAGCAGTTGTTATTTTACGTGAAAAAGGTCTTGCTAGCGCTGCAAAAAAAGCGGCTCGCGCTGCTAGCGAAGGCGTTGTGTCCACTGTTGTTGATAACAACAGTTTAGGCTTTATTTATGAAGTGAATTGCGAAACTGACTTTGTCACTAAAAATGACGGTTTTCAAGCATTTGTCAACAATTTGCAAACTTTAATCAATAACGCAAAACCAGCTGATCTAGAAAACCTACTCAGTACCAAATATGACAATTCTAGCAATGTCCGCGATGCCGCAACGGCTCTTGTAGCACAAATTGGTGAAAATATTACTGTTCGCCGTTTTGCTCGTATTGGCAATGGCAAAAACTTTGTCACCTCTTATGTTCATGGTGGCGGTAAAATTGGTGTTCTTGTAGAGCTTTCTGGATCTGGTATTGAAAATCATTTTTCAAACTCTACATTAAATGATTTAGGAAAAGACGTTGCATTACAAGCTGCAGCGATGAAGCCTCAATATCTTAATGAACAAGAAATTCCTGCTGAAACAATTAAAGCAGAAGAAGAAATCATCCGTAATAAATTTCTTCAACAAGGTAAGCCAGAAGCGGCGCTTGCAAAAATTGTTCCAAGCAGCATGAAAACTTGGTTCAAAGAAATTTGTTTAGTTGATCAACTTTTTGTTAAAGACGATAGCAAAACTGTTGCTGCCTATGTTGCTGAAGCTGGTAAAAAGCTAGGCATCAACGACCTTAAAGTCAGCTCTTTTATTAGACTTGAACTCGGTCAAGGAGTAGAAAAAAAAGCTGAAGATTTTGCTGCCGAAGTTGCAGCAACTGTTGCAGCTGCTTCTAAAGCTTAATTTGCTAAGCTTTGCTTTAAACAACAAAAAAAGGGATGCAAAATTAAGCATCCCTTTTTTTGTTGCTTGAAATCTTGCACTCACTTTTTATCGTCATCTGTATGTTTAGGTTCATCGCTTTTTCTCAAACGCACCGAAAGATCAACACGGTGTTGCCGTGCTACAGCAAAAAATTTTTCAATTCCAAATGAAATCATATTCTTAGCCACATCTTGGCTTATTCCTTTTAACAACTCATCTTTACCTTTAGAAAGAAGTTGCGTTGCTTCTTTTGGAAAATTATCTTTCACTTCTTTAATCACATCCATACCGGTTGCAACCGTCTTTTTTAAAATATCACCACCAAATTTTGCAAGATCTTGCAAATCATCACGATCAAACCACTTTTGAGTTTCATCATCAAATGAAGATTTTTGTTTTTCAAATTTTTCTTTTTTATTTTTTTCGGAAGATTTTGAAGAATTCATAATTTTTGCCTTTCAATTAATGAGGCGAGCACAGAATTTTAATATAATTTAGTATTAAAAAAATATCAATTTAACTCGCCTTAGGAGGCTCTTGGTTTGCATCAGAGAGCGGATCTTGGTTTTTAGATTTGGTATTAACTTTACTATTTTTAAATGCCGGAAGCGGTAAACCTTTCATTCGCGCTAACGCTATTTGTGTTTCTTTAGCATTGGAATCAATGTGGATTGATTTTTCGTAACACTCCAATGCCTTTTTTTTATCTCGAAGAGCTTCATAACAACATCCTAAATTATAAATAAACTTTGAATTATTTGGCTCCATATCCGTCGCCTGTTCATACCATCCTAATGCACTGCGATAATTCTTCATTTTAATATACAATAACCCAACACGCGCTAAATTGTCTGCAATCGGTTCAATATCGACAACCTCTTCGTATGCAGCAATAGCCTCAGAATATTTTTCCATTTTTGAGTAAATACGTCCATGAAGCTTAAAAACATCGAGTCGTAACGCAACCAATGTCTTAGGAATTTTACGTAAATCTTCGAGTGCCTTCTCGTTTTTGCCTAATCTTTCAAACACTCTGGCTTTACATAAATACACATCATACTGATTGGGGTTTTTATTTAAAATATCAGACAGCGCATTGATTGCTCTATTGGGTTTGCCATCATCAATATAAAAATTTGCCATCTGCATCAATGCTTTTGTACTTTGGGGATTTTGCCTACGGGCTTTCATACAATAATGAATTGCTTTCTCTTTATTGCCAAGAGTCCATGAAATTTGCGCAAATTTTAAAAGTAAAAATTCGTCTGTTGGATCATCATGCAGAGCAAGTTTCATTTGCTCTAATGCTTTTTCTTTAAATCCCGCTATTTTTTGATTTTCTAAATAAATATCTGCGAGTAAAGCTCTACGCTGCGCCTGTTTGCCATTAATGCTCAGTTCTTTTTCTAAAAAGGGAATAGCTTCAACTTTTTTATTATTTGCAATCAAAATGTCAGCACCTGCTGAATATGCTGGATAATACATACTGTTACTTTCTATAGCTTTATTTACCAAATCTAACGCTATTGGAATATTTCCCAATTCTGCTTCGGTTTGCGCCAAACCAATTAGAGAGCGCGCAGTAGGTTTTGAACTCGCATGAATTGCTTCAAATTCTTTTTTTGCATCGTCGTATTTTCCATTAAAAAATAACGATTCTGCGTGCCGTAATTTTTTAATGTTCTCGGGAGGATTTTTATATTTATCAATGACTGCTGCAACTTTATTTAGAATATCCTGAGTTTCAAAAGGTTTTAAAATGTAATCACTGACACCCAAATCGACGCTGCGCACAATGTCTTCTTTTGTTGCCTCTCCAGAAAAAAATAACACAGGAATATCATTTTGCATGGCTCTCCCACGAATATAGGCAAGAACCTCAAAACCATCGCCATTTGGCATATAGATGTCGGTGATCACAAGATCAACCCGATGACTTTTTAACCAAGCAATAGCTTCTTGACCATTTGGAAAATCATCAACATGGTATTGCCCCGTTTTGTCGAAAATACGGTAAAGAGCTTTTCTCATGTTTAACTGGTCGTCGATAAGAACAACCCGCAGATGTGCTGATTTACCATCCGCCATCCAATGCCCCTGTGTTGCAAAATGCAGAAAGAAAAAACATTAAAATTAAAAATCTCAATGCTAATCGGCAAATTGCTAAAAAAGATAACTGGGTAAAAATTAAGGGGTAGTTAGAAATTGGTAAAACACTGTTGGAGAGATTGATAAAGTTACTTTTAAGCTCTTAAGAGTACACTCTATTTCTACCAAATTATCAATTAAATATATAAAAGTTTAGCATTTAATATATAACACTTTTAATCTTATTTTTAAAAAATATCTTGCATATTTGATTATTTTTTTGATATATAGTTGATTGGTATTATTGCTTAATATTAATGAACTATATGTTATAAATATTAAGAAAATTTAATATTTTTTCTATAAAAAACAAAGAACATAAATACATACAAAAGGAATGATTATGCCTTCATTAAGAAAGTCTTATAATCATATTTTAAGTGGAAGAAAAATAGAAAATAAAAAAACAAAGGAAATTATTTTACAAGAATGTATAGATGAAATGAATGAACTTATTTTAAAATCACTAATAAATATTCAAAATTTAAAAAGAATCATTCTTATTTGTCTTTGTATGAAAGAAGATGAAGAAAATTTATTTAGCAAAAATTTTTTAAATAACATAGCAGAATTGAACAAAAATGAAAATTATTTATTTAGAAAAATTTTACCAAATAGTATTCAAAAACTTCTTACATTTATTTTTATTTCTTTTGAAACCAATAAAAATATATTTATTACACTAGAAAATCATGATAAAGAAATAAAAAAATTAAATACCATTTTATTTAAAAAATGGTTAACAGACATTTTAAAAATACCAACAAATATTTATAATTCAATAATTGATGAAAAATATATTAAAGAAGTATTTATTGATATCAAAAATAAAGTTACTTTTGGAAATGACGCCTTTAAAAATGGGAAAACTGGGAAAATGTTACATTTTATATTCAAAAACCAAAATTAAATATTGGATTATTATTGATTTCAGAAAAACATGGATACACAATACCAAGAGTAAAAAATTTAATTGAAGAAAAATTTCATAACAAAACAATACCAATACAACAGCATTTACCCGTTAATTTAAAAAAGCTTAGATATGAATTAATAAGTATAATTTTGAAAACAAAATCTACTTCAAAAACCAATAGTTTTATTGACTGCTTATTTAAAAAATTAGAAACAAGCGATACTAATATTTATAGTGAGATTAATAAAATAAAAGAACACTGCTATAGTAAAATTGATAATTGTGATGGGGTCGTTATTCCAGGAGGAGAAAATATTGAACCTTTTTTCTATAATGCTATAGTTAAAAATGAAATAAAGATTATAACTTCTATAAATCCCTCCTCAATAAGAAGAACAATTAATGAAATATTTACTATTCATAGATGCGTGACAAAAGGAATCCCCTTGATTGGGATATGTAGAGGACTTCAAATAATTAATGTTTATTTTTATGGCACTCTTAACAACGTTGCAGAGCAAAATAATGATGATTTGAAACGTATTAGTGTTATTCAACAAGATTTAGCTCGCTTTAAAATTTTTGGTAATTGTTTAAATATCAATGGATTATCATTGCATGAGCAAAAAATCCATAAACTAGGCCATAATCTCACAGTCACATCAGTTGATTTTTTTAATGACTCCGTAGCTAAGTCTATTGAAACAAAAACTGGTGCCCCAATAATAGGATTACAATTTCATCCTGAAATGCTCGAACCCATGTATGATGGGCATGATGATATTTATAGGAATCATTTAATATTTGAATATTTTTTTAAATGTTGTAAAATTTACAATCAAAAAAAGAACCTGCACATTCACTTGGCTAGATTCTTAAAAGAAGTTTGCCTCAATCAGTGACCTATCGAATAGGAGGGGGAATAATTAACTCTCATCTCCTCATAAGAACTTTTGATATTTATTGTATTAAATTTCTTATCATTAATAAATTATTTGCTTTAAACGCTTTAATGCAAGCCTGCTATCAATTTCTGGTTCTGCATTGTTTTTGTCCCATAATGAACCCTCTTTAAATTCTAACTTGCCCTCTGGCAACGGCACAAAACCGCTTTGCCAAAACCAATTCAAGCGGCTTCTGGGATTTCCAAGTAACTCCGCAGAGGGACGCCACTCTATGTGTTTTTCCACAAATTGATCCGGAGGATAGCGAAGCTGCAACGTTTTATAACGCTTTTTGACAACAGATTGGGGCGCCCACACCTCAATTCCAAGACACAACGCCGCTTTTGAGGGTGAAAGATTTTCTGCTGGTTGCGCAGAAGACCATTCACTGCCAATTTCTTCGCATGGCGTTTTTCCTTTTGGAATAAGCTCTAGCCTTAATAATTTAATTTCACTGGCAGCCCTTCTTCGAGGCACAATCATATTTTCTTCATAATCTTCATTAAAAATCATAAATAACTCACAAATAAATTTTAAAGTTTTAAACCATTTAATACAAACATATAAAGTTCTTCATTATTTTTTGTTACTTTGAAATTTTTTTCAAGATATCCTTTGGCAATTAAGTATAATTTTTCAAATAACTCAGGAGAAAGATCACTCTTTTCAAAATTTAAAATCTTATGCTGAGGATCTATAGCAAAAGTTTCTGGCATTTGAATTGTTGTTGCAATGTCTGACAATTGATGATTATCAACATAATTTGGGACAATTTTTCTAAAATAAGAAATAGTATAAATTAAACACAATAAAATATGATGTTCTCTTGAGTAACTCCAACTAAATGCCTTTAGAACAGAAGAAGGATCAAAGGTCAAACTCCATTCAAAAGGTTTTTTTTCAATAAAACTTAACAGCAAATTAGAAAAACTTTTTCCCTCACTACTTTGAATTACCTGAAGTAACAAATGAGAGGACAAATCATCTGAATTCATAGCAATTCGTGACATAGCAAATTTTTTAAATAAAGGTAAAATTTCGCTGCAATACCTGTGACGACTGACTGATGCAGGTAAAAATATTTTTTGCACTGCAGACAATAAAAGAGCTGCTGCTGCGTCAATTTCTGATAAAATATCTTCATTAAAATTATTTTTAGATTTTAAAAATGTTATCCAATCTTGAAATTCACAAAAAGATTCCATACACCATAATGCCAAAGTATCGCGTCTGATGTTCATTTTTTGTGATACTGCTTCAAACTCTTCTTCTGATTTTTTAGAATAATTTTGCTGCAAATTATGGTACTTAGTACCATAATCAACCGCTAATACAGAGTTTAAATGCTCCCAGTCATCAATAAGTAAACAAATTTCTCGTTGTACCGTGCGAATTCTAGCAAAAAGAACTCTTTCATCATTAGGAGTGTAAAAATTTGTTAAAGCACAAACCTTTGAAACTGGCATACATTTTGGTTCGTGCAAACTATCAGCTGATCCAAATTTAATACCGTACTCAGTTAATGTTACAGAAAAATCTTGATTATTTTTGGTTAAAAATACAGAACTCACATTATTAATATTATAAAAGTGAATCAATGTCATAAATTGATAATTTCTATCTTTTAATCCAAACCAATAATACAAAATTAAATTAACAGATTTTTCAACTTCACACAAAATATTAGTTATTTCATGATTTTGACAAGAAAACAAACCACTTTTAGAAAAAATATTAACAAAGTAACTAATAATATTTTCTGTAAATTGCTTTGCAAACTGCGAAAGTTGAAAAGACGACTCATTTAACTTCACAGGCATTCCTCGATAGTTTAATAAATAATCTTTAAATTCGTTAATTTCTGTAGATAACAGCAAATAGTTTTCAAACGTATCAAAATCTTGTTCAAACTCTGAAATAATCTTTTGAATTATTATATTACTCATTTCGCTACTTTCCTTCTAACAAAGTAAGCAAATCACCTTCAATCTGATCAATTTCAGAATCATTCTCTAAACCTTTTTGAGATTCTAGTAATAAATCAGAATAATTTTTTAAAGTCTCAGTAATTTTTAAATATTCTAAAGAATTAGAGTCTAACTTTGCTAAAATACGTTTTGTTCTTAAAACTAATGAATTAATAATTTCAGCAGATTTTTCGTTATCAGATTCAATATTTTTTTCTGAACGAGATGCTTTGCCACCAAAAGGAAAAGCTAAAATATTTTTATCGTTTTCAGTAAGATTTAATTTTTTGCTCGGTGCATTGGTATCAATCTCATTTAATTCTTTTAGTAGATTTTCTTGATTGTCTCTAAACATACTCAAGTCTTCTTTAGAAATTGATGTCCAACCTGTGACTTTACCAGTTCTACTATCAAATTGCGCTTTGGCTTCGTTTTTTGTACCTAGCTGTTTGGCAAAAACCTGAACCATTCCATTAACATCATATGTCAATTGTATTTCACAACGAGTTCCTTTAGGACAAGGCTGTTCTAATTCAAATAAAAACGCACCAATTAGCCTATTTTCGCCCACAGTACTTCCATCACCTTGTACAACAACCACATGAACAGCATGTTGGTTATTATAAATTGTATTAAAAAACTCAGATCTTCTAGCAGGCAAGGCACTATTTCTAAACAAAATAGGAGCAACAGAAAGTAGTTTTTGCAGTTCTATATTAAATTCTTCAATGCGCATACCAAGTTTGCGGTGCAACTCCGATTCAGAAACAGGATAAGGAATCCCAAATTTCTTAGCAACGATTTTAAAATTTTCGTTTATAGATTCTGAATTTTCGACCACACCAATACCTAAGGTATGGCTGCATACGTCAACAAGAATTGTATCCGGTTGAATTCCTAAAATAATTGCAGCTTGTAATGAAGCGCCCCAACTGACCGCAAGATCAGGCTCAAGTCGCGCATCAACTATACAACAAAAATACTCAGAAAGCATTTGTCGCACTAAACTTAAACGTGTACTTCCTCCAACCAACAAAATTCTTGAAATGTGTTTTGGACTTCTTTTTGCTGCGTGCAATGCACTTTCTGTCAAATATAAAGTTTTTTCTAAAATAGAGACTACAAGTTCTTCGAAATGTTCTCGTGTCAATTCAGAACTTAATGTTGATCCTTTTCCATCAAGATCATGATGCTCAACTTGCACAACACCATCTACTTGCAAGCTTTTTTTAGCATTTTCAGCACACACCAGCAGATTTCTAAATAACTCAGAATCTTTAGAAGCTCTGCGCGCAACAAGCTGTGGATGCACTTTTGTTAATAAAAAACTTGCCACAGCATCATCAACGTCATCACCTCCAAGATGCACATCACCATCACTACTTAATACATTAAAAACATAGCCTTCTCTGTCTACAATACTCACATCAAAAGTGCCACCACCCAGATCAAAAACCGCAAGAGTTTCTTTTTGAATTGTTTTATCTTCTGGCATCATACTATACGCTAATGCAGCTGCAGTTGGTTCATTTACAATCCGTAGTACATGAATACCCACTTTTTCGGCTGCAGCAATTGTTGCTAGTCGGGCTGCATCATCAAAATGCGCTGGCACCGTAATAACCGCCCAAATTCCTCCATATTTTTCTTTTTCTTGTTGTAAAATAGGATGTAAAACTAAATAATTTAAAACAAGCGAAGCAATTTCTTCAGATGAATATGTTTTTTTATTTGAGTAAAAGAAGCTGTTACTTTTTCCCATGCTTCTTTTGGTACTTCTAATAACTTCAGCAGGTTCTAAATCTAAATTTCTTTTTGCTTGTATTCCAACAACATCTTTATTGTTTTTAGCATCAAAATAGACCATAGATGGAACTAACGCAGCTCCTTCATATTCTAAAGTAACAGGCTGTGTTGCTCCATATGAAAATACCGAAACAACAGAGTTTGTTGTACCAAGATCAATTCCAATAGCAGAAACTTCTTTAGGAATAGAACGAATTTCTCCAGAACTATATTTTAAATTTAAAGCCGCTTCTTTTGATTTTTTTTTAAATTGTAGAACATTCATAATTTAGACTCCAACATATGCGAATTCTCTACCGCACAAATGTCTATTTGATAGACTTTGATTACTATGGCATATTACAGAATGCAAACCGGTCATACCGGATAAAATATCTTAAATTTTTGAAAGTTGGTTTTTTATATATGCTTAAAACTCGATTGGCGACGGCGTTCGTTTTTACTTCAATTATTATTTACATTCTTAGTTTTTCCCCAGAAAAATTGTTTACCCCACTTTTTGTAACAATCGTAAGCATTGCTATTTTACTTTCTGGTACAGAGTTTGCTGCACTTCGCTGGAATATTATGGATGGATCTACAGCTTTTGAACAACCTCGTCCCAAACTTAAGCTAAAGCACTTTGCCGTAGGTTTTTCTTATGCCTTTATAATTATAACATATTACTTTTCAAAAATAATTTTTTCGCATAGTCTCGAAAAAGTTTTAATCCTTCCCATTGCCTGGACTTTCTTATGTTTTTTTATTTTTGCTGTTTTGATTTACCGGCGCGCCGCCGACCTTCATACTGCTTCTAATAAACTTTTAAATATAATTGCAGGCTTTATCTACCTAGCACTCCCTGCTACATGTTTAATTGAACTGAGTTTGCTACAAATAGAAAGTCCTTATCGTAATTCTCAAATTTATTTTTGTTTAGCAACAATTTTAATGGGAGATACAGGAGCATATTTTATTGGCTCGCGCTTTGGCAAAAGAAAATTAGTCCCAAAAATCTCTCCCAAGAAAAGTTGTGAAGGCGCTATTGGCGGACTTCTGTTTAGCGCACTGACCGCAATCGCCTTAACCTATCTATTTAAACTTTCGTTTCCAATATGGTATGCTGTTTTAATTGGAGTTTTTTTGGGTATTGCGGGACAAATTGGCGATCTCATAGAAAGTGCTTTTAAAAGAGCAGGGGGCTATAAGGATAGCAGCAACTTACTTCCAGGTCATGGCGGTTTTTTAGATCGTATAGACTCTTTAATTTTAGGCATACCAATTGCTTACGCATTTTTTTCGTTTTGTTTTTAATATTCCCCCCCCCTTCTGCCAGAATTATGACATGCGCTTTTTAGAATAATTTCACTTGCCGATAAAAATCTGTATTTCCATTGTTGAATTTCTTTAAGCTTTTTTAACCAGATGGAATCATCATTTTATGAGCACCGGTACTGAAAATAGGCGAGACACGCGTAGAGTTGTGTTTCCAGGCGAAGGAATTAAAGTAAAAGTAAAAGACATTGAAGAAAAACGTTCTTTTCATGGCGAAATTACAGATCTATCTCCTTGGGGAGTTAATATTTTAATTATTAACCAACAGCTTGCTACTTATCCTAAAAAAGCAGATAGTATAAAAATTTTTTATATCACAAAGGATAATCAAACAAGTTTTGTCTATGGAAGGGTTGTGTATATTCTTGAAAAAGTCATTGATGAAGTCAATTATCTTCGTTACGGAGTAGAATTTATTAGTGGTAACGAAAATTCGTCTCAAACACCTCCAGAGACAAAAAAGATATACGAAATTCCTGATATTTTTGGTCCACACTGCTGGTGCGAGGATCCATTTTTTTTCCAAGAAAAAATATTATTTAAAATAAAAAATTTTCATGCGAATGGAATGACCTTAATTACTTCTGCAAGAAATAAGACATTATTTCCAAATTTAAAAACCCAAATTAAAATAACAATTCCTACAAGCGAAGAATTTTTAATTGATGTTAAAATTTTAAAAATTGAGATTTCTAGTAAATCAAATGAAAACACAAGATACCATGTTGAGGTTCAATTTGAAAGTGTTAATACTCGATTTCTTCAAATCATGGTTGAATATATTTTATTTTGTGGAGTTGAAGTCACTCCAAAAGAACTGAGAGATGATAATTTTCCTGTAGAAATTATTGAAAATAGTTTATCTTATTTTTACGCAATAGAAGCAAACGATATCGAAAAAGTTTTATTACTACGTCAAAATAGTCTTTTTCAAAAAACTCCAAATTCTTCTGACAATAATAATTCACTAAATTCATACAAAGATGAATTTGATACTTTTGCTAGACAACTTGTTTGTAAAGTAGGTAAACGACCTGTTGCTTGTATTAGAATTATTTTTAATAATAAGAATAAGAAAAAATGTGAACTTAATAATTATATTGATACTATTCCTGAATCAATCTGGAGTAAAAATTTTGTAGAAATTTCAAAGTTTTCTTGGGAAAAAGATTTTCGCGAAAGTGATATATTTATTAACATGATAAGACAAATTGTTAGAATTGTAATTCAGTCTAACCATACTCATATTTTAACAAGCGTTCCCGAAAATTTAAAATCTTTATTTACAAAAGTTGGTTTTCAACCACTGCAACTTTCTTGGAATGAAAATATCAGAGATGAAAAAAAATCAGAAACTATTTTAATGTTAGATGTTAAAGGAATTATTTCTGGAGAAATCATTATTGATAAATTTATTTGGAATAAAGTTTACTATAAAATTTTTAAACATCTTGGTTTAATAAAAAACTAATATTTAAACAATTAACTGAAAAATTGCTGGATGAACTGATTTAAGTTTATCTTTATTTCCAATCATTGATTCTGTATGACCTATAAATAAATATCCTTCTTTATGTAAACATTGCGATAATTTTAAAACAGTGGATTCTACAATAGGCTGTGGAAAATAAATAAGCACATTTCTACAAAAAATTATATCAAATTTATATGGAAAACTATAAAAATCGCTCATCAAATTTAGCTTTGAAAATTCGACCATTTTTTTAAATTTTTCTTTAATCTGAATTGTTTCAGTTGTTGTATTTTGATTTTTTTCAAAGTACTTAGACACTAATTCTTGCGGAATGTTTTCTGTTAGTTCTAATTTATAGATTCCCTCTTTGGCTTTGTCTAAAACTTGAGTATTGAGATCTGTAGCATTAATTTTTACTGTAAACTTAGGATTAAAAGCTAAACTCTCTAAAATTGTCATTAAAATAGTATAAGGTTCTTCTCCGGTACTTGATGCAGCACACCAAACCCTAATTTCATTTCTTTTTTCTTTTATCAAATAATCAATTATTTTTTGAAAATTTTTTCTTAAATAAATAAAATGCTCATTTTCTCTAAAAAAATTAGTAGTATTTGTAGTTAAAACTTCTAAAAATTCATTTAAAATTAAACTATTTCCAGAATCTAATTTTTGAATAAATTCTGTATATGAATTGCAAAAATGTTTTTTTAACACTTTATGCAATCTATTTGACATTAACGAAATACTCTTTTCACTTGGATCCATGTAAATTCCAGTTTTTTCAAAAAGAATTTTTGATAAACGCTCATATCCTTCTTTATCAGACATAAGTTGTTCATGAGTTACTGTTATTTTTGGTTCATTGTTTGACACAACTCAATAACCTCTAAAAAATTGAATTAAAACATATTAGCTTATCGGAGTTTCATTTAAAAAATATTTATTCCTGTCGGAATTCTAACACAATACAATTTAAATTTAGTTTATAATAAAATCAAAAGTTTATTTTTTATTTATTTGAGGCAATATTATGATTTTTCTTAAAAACAAACAAGTCCTTATTGTTGACGATGAAGTAGATTTAAGAGAAATGCTTGCCCTCGAATTAAAAAATTACCAAACAACAGTATTTGAAGCAAAAAATGGGCAAGAAGCACTTAATTTCATTAAAAAGGAAAATATTGATCTGGTAATTTCTGATATTCGCATGCCAGGAGGCAATGGCATCGAATTTTTAAAAAAGACAAAAGCTATCAATATAAAATCACCTCAATTTGTGTTTATTACTGCTTATTCTGATATTACAATTGAAGAACTTTTTGCGTTAGGTGCTGAAGGCATTGTAGAAAAACCTTTTGATATTCCAGAACTATTTGGTTTACTAAATTGGTTAGCCATGCCATTGCCAGAACGTTATGCATTAATGCCCAAAACAAAACCCACAATTAATTTTAAATTTAATCAAAATGAAAATTCAAAAAATAGGTTTGCCGTTGGCAGAGGCGGAGCATTGATTCCTACTGAAAATACTGTTTATGAAGTCGGCAGTTTAATTGGTTTTGAAATCATTTTTTCAAGTTATATTAAAATTTCAGGCATTGGCGAGATCAACTGGAATAATTGTATGAACTCTTCAAACAATTATTATGCAGGTATGAGTTTTAAATATTTTGATGACTCTACAAGAAAAGATGCAATTGAGCTTTTGACAAAGCTCAATTGCATCGAAATTATCCCTAAAGTGAGCGATACTTAAAATGGTCTATTTTTTTTCTGCTAATGAATGAACGTATTCAGCAATATCACGTCTGTCACTTTCATTAGGAACCTGAGCTTTAAAACTTGCCATTCCGGTACCAGGAACACCTTCTGTAATAACTTTAAGAATATATTCAACAGACTGAAGATTATCTTTATTATTCTTAAATTTGCCTTCAACAAGATTTGTTGCCTTTAAAGCTTGTGCAGTAGGAGTATCTGCTTTGCCAGTCGCTCCATGACACAAAATGCATGTCGCAGTCTCATACAGTTTTTTGCCATTCTCTAGTTGAGCGGCACTTGGCAAACCTGTTGCAGCCGTTTCCTTCTTTGCCTCTTTATTTTCTGACTCAGAAGGCTTGTCTGCTGAATTTGCAGCTGGTGCAGAAGTTTGTTGAGCGGTCTCACCCGCATCTTGCGATTTTTTTGGCAACAAATCATACCGATAAAGTACAATAAATACAACAACTAATGACACAATAATAGACACAATAAGCACACGAGCAGGAGCTTTCACACAACAATCCTCCAAAATAAAGCCACTAACCAAAAATCACGAACTCAATCTATTTTAATGCAGTTTTAAGAGTTGCCTCCAACTGACTTGGACTAACCTGTATCAATCGGCCATTTAAATAAAAAGTTGGAGTCCCTTTAAACCCTGTTGCAGAATTGAACTGATTTTGAACTTTTTTAATATGCTCAATTGCTTCTGCTGAATTCAAGCACGTTGCAAACTTTGCTTCATCTAATTTTGCCATCTTTGCCGTTTCAATTGCAACATCATGGAACGCTTTGCTGGGATCCTGACCACTGGCTTCCATTTTTGAATATGGAACTTGAAATGCTAACGAATTATAATCCCAAAACTGCTTTTCTCCCTGTTGCGAAGCACAAAATGCCCCTCTTGTTAATGCCCCACTCAAACCATTGACAGATAGTGGATAAGAAACACTGACAAACTTAACTTTAGAAGAAAACTCTTGATAAATATTTTCGAGAACTGTTTCTGCCTCACGACAGTGCGCACACATATAATCAGCAACTTCAACCAATACGGTGTCTGCGTTTTTATTACCTCTTGCTGGATAATCTTGAACATCTAACTTTACTGGTGGTGATTGAGGAGGATTTAACAAAACCTTAATACGCCCTCCGGCTTCAAAATCATGAATTTTTTTCATAACAAGATCTGCGGTTTTTTGTTGCGCCATTTGCATCTTAAGTTGTGTCTTTATAGCGTCGAATGATTGCCCACCTAAAACAGCGCTACCCATGCGTGCAACAACCTCATCGTAGTATCTTTTCGCCTCTTCATCGGTGATTGACAATGAGGGGAGTAGCTCATCAAGTCTCGGTAACGCTTCTTGAGACACAGGCTTGCCGGCATCGTTAGCAAGAGCAATACGAGCTGCAGTTTGAGACATAAAATTCTTTTCGGCATTATATATATTACTGCGGAGAGTATAATAATCCATCATAGAATCCCCCGGAAGTGAGTCTGTGCTCCAGGTTTTTCCATCAACTGTAATAACAGGCTTCACCGTATTTCCAACAACGTCAAGTGCTTTTTTATTGTTCTTTGCAATCATGACTCCAGCAGTGCCTATGATTCCTAATAAAAGACCTCCAACAAAAAAACCTAAAATCTTTTTTAATCCCGGAGTGGAACTGTTATCGAATTGCATAATTTGTCTGCTCCATTTATTTAAAAGTGAATTATATCCTAAATAATTGATAATAAACACATAACACAAAAAACTTACAATCCATCAACTTCTTCTAAGTCATCAAGCTCAGAATGCAGCATCAATAGTCTTTGCGGTGCAATATCCTGAATAATTTTCGCCACACTTAATGGAATAATATAATACTCATCAATATCATCTTGAGGTCTCCCAATACCAAGCTTACCCCTTGCAAGCATTTCTCGTTGCCATGGAGTAACAAGTACTTTACGAATTTTTTTATTTTCTTCAAAAAAGTAATTCTCTTCAGCACTTTTGTCATTCAAACAATTGCTATTTAAAATTTGTCTTGCTCGATAAAACTGCTCTCGCTGTTGCACAAGAAGATCTCGCTGTTTGTTGAGTTCTTTATCAAGCTCTTTACGTGTATTTTTTTCGTTTTCAATTTTTTCGAGCTCAGCCTGTTTTGCAGCATCAAGGGAATTAGCAAGTTCCTTATTTTTTTTGGAATCATGATTTTGTTTGCGCCCAGTCGCTTCTGCTTTTTGCGCTTGCTTCTTAGAAACAAGACCCACTTTCATAAGTTGATCCCTCAAACTCATAACTCTCTCCTCCTCAATTCAATCCTTCTCCTGAGATGCTTTAATTGTCAATTGATCTTTATTGAGCCAATTTTCTATTATTTAAAGCAAAAATGAGGGCACCATAAATTTTAAATAAGTTATCCACATTGAAAGTGGATAACTTGACCAGCAACAAACGACTTATGCCGTTAAAATCTAGACTTCAATAGTATGCCATTTTTTATGGCATTAAAAATTTTTAAGCATAATTAATTATTATTTATCATTTTTTTTAAAAACCCTAAAAATACATATCATAATCAATTAGGTAAAAAATCTGCTTTACCAAGAAGCAAGGAAAATACTTTGCATTTAAGCGTAAAAGCAAATATACAGAGGTCGTCTTACATAATACGGATTTCATCTAGGAGAGTAAGTTGAAAAAAGAAGAAAAGCATGGGGCAAATAGAAAGATTCCAAAACCTCGCAAAAAAATTGAAATGAAAATTTGTGGGGTTCATGCTTGCAAAGCAGTCTTTTTAAAAAGGCCGCAAGACATTATACGCGTGTACGTTACAGAAGAAAATATTAAAGATTTTAATAAGATACTTAAATTTTGTGCCGAAAAAAAATTAGCCTACAGAGTTCTAAATTCCCAAGAAATGGAAAAAGTATCAGAATCAAATCATCACGAAGGTGTTTGTTTTTTAATTAAAAAACAACCCGTAGCCAATGTTGCAGATTATTTATCACAAACACAACAAAACAAAGCCGATTGTGTTGTTGCACTAGAAAATGTACAAAATCCTCATAATTTAGGTGCAATTATCCGAGTGTGTGCAAGTTTTGGTGCACAAGCCATACTTGTATCTCATACTGATCCTGCATTATCAGGAGCTGCTTTTCGAATTGCAGAGGGTGGAGCAGAATTTATTAAACTTATTGCAACTGAAAACTTAGAAAAATCTGTTTTAGATTTTAAGGCAAAAGGATATACGGCCATTACAACATCAAGTCATAATGGCAAGTCATTATTTGAAGAAAAAATGCCGGCAAAAACTCTTGTTATCTTTGGATCAGAAAGTCAAGGTATTAGTCCCGCATTATTTAAAACTGGAGATAAAACCTTAAAAATACCGAGCACAGGACATGTTGAAAGTTTAAACATAGCATGCGCAACAAGCGTTATCCTTGCAGAGTACTGGAGAAATCACAAACGTTAAAATAACTTTAATTTCCAGAATTTTTTTGGCTGATGAAAATCAATCTTCTGATTAATTTTATTTTTTGCAAAATATTTCCAGTAAGGTGACAAATAATATCTATTGTTACCCAAACTCAAAGCACACTGGATGTAAATAAATTTACTTTCTTCATCTATTATAGTTTTAATTTGATTGTAATTAAAACTCATACCAAAAACAAACCTTACTTCATTATTATTATAAAAACTTGTGCATAAATTATTAATTTTTACATTTTTCCAAAGATCAATTGATAAAGTTTTATTGCGCCCAGTCCGTTTTCGAATACCATCAAACTCTATGGCTACCCATTCACCATATGGAGTCATTTCAAATTCTAAATAATTATTTTCTGGGTTTTTATAATTTGCTAAAAATATTTCACTGACACTAAAATTCCACAGTTCATCAGTAAAAATATTATCATTTATTTTAGATTCATAATTTTTTCTAAGAAAAAAAATCTTCTCTGGAGTTTCGGTTGAATAAGTTATCCAACGCAAAAAAGGATTTAAAGGATTCTTTTTTGCGTTTTCTAAAGAATCAATTTGCAAAAATTGCACACCAACAGTTGCACAGCCCATAAATGGAGTTTGTAAATACTCTAAAAAAAGTCCCTCATATAACAAACAAGGAAAATTTGGGGTCAATTTTTGATTTTGTGGATGATACAATAAACCAATCCATTTGTTACTTTGATTAAAACTATAATGAGGTCCTAGTTGCTTCATTCCACATTTTTCAAATAATTCACAAGAAAATATCCCTACTGGCTGAACTTCTAACTCTAAATCAACAGATAAATGACTTTTGGCACTTTCACGCATTTCGGCAGCAAGCGTTAACATATCAACCGTTGAAGCGTCTCCTGTATTCCAAACAAAGTTTGCATGAAATTGACTCACCTCTGCATGACCAACACGTCTACCTTTTAAGCCTAAAGAATCAAATAATTGTCCACTCGGTTTTCCTGCAGTGTAATTATTTTTAAAAGTAGAACCACAACTCGGTAAATAAAAATGTTTCTTTTTATGTCTATCTGCCTCAAATAAACTCATTTCATCAAACAAAACTGCTGGAGAAATAAGATTTGGCAAAAATAATCTTGCGCCAATTACAATTTCTGGAGATTGCATTAATCTTGTACTTTTATAACCTTGAAAAACTTCTTGAGCAGTATAAGTTTTTAACTGTCCATCCATATTTAATGTGATAACAGATTGAACTATTTGTGACATTTCGCCACCATAACAACGGGCATTCATTCGAATTGATGCGCCTAATTGTCCGGGCATTCGATACATCCAAGTCGCTCCACCGCGATTTGCAGCTAAGCAAATTTCAGCAATTTCTGTATTTGTGACTCCCGCCTCGACAAACAACACAGAGTCTGTTTCCCAAAACCAACCAATCATTTTTGCAAGAGAAATAACAACACCTTTAAATACACCATCTGCATATACCGAATTGCTCCCAGCTCCTAAAACGGCGCATGGTTTTTTATTGGTAACACACCAAAAAAGGAGTTCTTGCAGTTCACTAATATTTTTGGGGGTTGCAAAATATTCTGCTATACCGCCCATTTTATAGTAAGTAACATCTTTTAATGACTGGTTTGTAGTTAAAAAACAAGGAAAATTTTTAGACATTTTATTTTCCTAAAGCTTCTCTGACTTCTTGTTCATTGCAATACCTTGGACCACCAACGTAACAAACAATTGAGTTAATTTCTGTTACAATTTCAGACTCATTATAATTGTGTTCAATAAATGCCTCACAAATTTCAGCAAATAATATTTCTGTTTGCTTTTCCATTTGCTCAGAACTTTGTTCTTCTATTCTTTTATAAAGATCAGCAACAGTAATATTTTCTGGAGGCAAATGCCCTAATTTCATTTCTAAAGCTTTCAGTTCTAAAATTTTCTCTTTAATACTTTCTGGAATAGTTTTAACATTTTTTGCATCAATCATTCTTGATCATCCTCGATCTTATTTGGTAAAAAATAACGTTGGTATAAGCTTTTTGACATACGAACTTTAAAAATTCCTTCATCTTGAGTCCAGTTTGCTTCTAAAACTCGCGTATGTGAATAAATATAAGATAACAATTTTGAATCTTCATAACTAACATGAAAAATTTTTTCCACCATATTCTGCGCAAGAAATTGAACAATAGAATCTCGAAAACGTTTAATATCTTCTTTTTTTTGACTAGAAATGCAAATACTTTTTGGATAACTTCGTGCTAAAATTCTTGGTAATCGAGGCTCTCCTACAATACAATCAATTTTATTAAAAACAACAATTCTAGGCACTTCTGAAGCACCAACTTGTGCTAATACATCTTCTGTGACTTTTATGTGTTCTTTATAATGTTTGTTTGAGATATCAACAATGTTTAATAATAAATCAGCCTTACAGGCTTCTTCGAGAGTACTTCTAAAACTAGCCACTAAAGAGTGCGGTAAATTACGAATAAATCCTACAGTATCTGTAATTAATATATTCATATTATTTGTGCCACGAATACGTCTTATACTCGCATCGAGTGTTTCAAACAAAGAATCTTTTGCAGAAAGTTGACTTTTTGTAAGTTGATTCATAAGCGTTGTTTTACCAGCATTTGTATATCCAACAAGCACAACATTCCATTCATCCGATCTGTTTTTTCGCTGAACTTCTCTTTCTTTTTGAACTTTTTCTAATTCTTTTTTTAAAGAATTGATTTTATCTTTAATTCTTCTTCTATCTATTTCAATTTGCGTTTCACCCGAACCTTTAAGCCTGCCTCCAACACCGCCGCCTCCTCGCTGTCTTTCCCATGTAATCCAAGCATTTGATAAACGCGGAGCAATATATTCGAGATGCGCGATCTCGACTTGTGTTTTTGATTCTTTTGAACGGGCATTTTTTTTAAAAATTTGCAAAATGATACTTGTCCTATCTAAGATAGGTTTCTCAATTAAATTTTCTAAATTTCGAACTTGTGTTGGCGAGAGCTCTTGATCAAAAACAACATAATCTACTTTTAACGTTGCGCATGATTTTTTTAATTCTTCGGCTTTGCCATACCCAATATAAGTTGCAGGCACAGGCTTTGACTTTTTTTGCACTGTAACACCCAAACAATCATCACCCAAGGTACGAACTAATGCGCCAAGTTCTTGAAGGCTCTCTTGAATATCTTCTGGATTATCCTCTGGGAGTTCAAGACTCACTAAATAAGAGTTCATTCCGCCTTGATCGCGACTTTCAAATTGCAATCGCGATTTTTCAAGCTCTAATGTTTTTTCAATATCCATATTTGACTTGTTCAACGATACTCCTCAACAAATTTGATTATGTCTCGAATCTCTTCCTGACACAATGTATGCCCCATCTGATAAATTTTGCTTTTCAAATTTTTTACTCCAATATCTCTTAATGTATCAAGAGTTTCGTAATACATTGCAGGAAAAATAACTTGATCCTGATTTCCATGTGCTACCAAAATTGGGGTATCAATAGAGCTGCCTGCATATGCTTTTTTGATCAAGTGAGACTGAATTAAAAATCCGCTAAGTGACAGAATACCACAAAATTTTTCTTTATATTTTAAAGCACACAACAATGCCATTGCTGCTCCTTGAGAAAATCCTAAAATAAAAACACGATTGGATGCAATTTGGCACTGCTCGCAGACATTATAAATTGTTTGCATGATTAATTCTTCAGATCGTCTGCGTTCTTCTGTAGGGTCGCTAAACAATGGAAACCACTGCGCACCATCTTGCCCCATAGGATAAAAACGAGGTCCTTGTAAAAATATCCAAAGGCAATCATCAATTATGATTTCATTAGAAAGCGAAGAAAAATTTGCCGCATTATCTCCAAACCCATGCAAACCAATAATTACATTTTTAATTTGTTGTCCTTTCCAATTTGCGACAGTTTTTAAAGGACTTTTAAAATTTTTTATTGTGTTTGTGCTAAGCCACTTGACGTTTTGCTGTAATGACATTCTTTCTCCATTATATGAATTTGACATTTTCTAATACCCACTCAGGCAATATACTTAATTTTAGAACTCAGCAAAATAACAGAGGCCAAAGCATGGTTCGGATACTTGCGTTTATCCTATGCCGAATATTTTTTAAAAGAATAAGCATTTCTGGAACCCCATATAAAGGGGGTAGTGCTATATGGGCTTCAAATCATTCCAGCGGCATTGTCGATCCAGCTGTGATGTTGGGTTTAGCCCCAGTAGAAATTCGTCCCCTAGGGAAACACACTCTCTGGAATATTCCAGTGATGAGACAGTTCTTAGAATGGACTCGAGCAATTCCAGTAACACGCTTGCAAGACATTAAAAAAGACATTCAGGCACAAAAAGAAATGCTCGAACAAGGAAACTTTGATCCAGACTGGCGTGCAAAGGCAAATAACGAAGCATTTCAAACAGTCAGCGATGCTTTACTTGCTGGCGATTGCATCCTTATTTTTCCAGAAGGCGTGAGTCATGATGATCCCTATATTTATCAACTTAAAACAGGTTTAGCACGAATGGCTTTACAAGCGATGAGTAAAGCAAAAGATGGTCACTTTTCTGTGGTCGTGCAACCAACAGTGATTGATTATTCTGAAAAAGACGAATTTCGCAGTGAGCTTTATCTGCATTTTTGCGAACCCGTTAAAATTTCATCCGTTGATTATTCTGTTAAAGACATTATGGATGGAGTGAGAGATTCTTTGGAGGCTGGTTTTGCAAGTTTTTTTAGCTGGGATGAAAAAAGAAACTGGCGCTTTTTATTTGAAATGGCGTACGGAAGGCAACCTTATTCCTCACGAGAATTTAGAGATTACGTTGAAAAACATCGTCCCGATTTTGATTCGGATCCCATCCTGATGGCAAGAATTCAAACCATGCGCCGTATGATGCAAGCTGTAAACGTTTCGCCAGTCCAATTGGTTTGGGGCGATACCAACTATAAAAAAAGAAATTTCTTTTGGATTATGTTTAAACATGGTTGGTTTTATCTTTTTATTACTTTGCCAGTTGAGTTTCTAGGAACCATTGTGTGGGGATTTCCTGCTAAAATATGTGAGAGTCTTGCTAAAAAAAGCACATCAGACAGGGATGTGCGCGCCACAATGAAAATTGCACACGGAATGTGGTTTTTCCCACTTTGGGCATTTATCATGTCGTCGTTATTTACTTTTTATCTTGGTAACTATTTACCAAATGTTCATAAAGTCGTACTATGGTTTGCATTCTTAATTCTAACGCCAACGTTTCTTGCGTTGAGCCTTATCGTTCAAGAGAGTGTTAATTTTTTTCCTGGATTTTTAAGACTTGCCAAACTTCGTTTTTTCTTTCCACGGGGTTGGTATGAGATCATGAAAGAGTGGCGCGAGATCTCTGATGGAGTTATCCAAAAAATTAAAATCCAAGATTAAAATTTTGAAAACAAAAACCAACATATTTATACTTAAGGGTGCATTTCAATATGTCTAGAGTGATCAAAAAGTCTGTTGATGACTTTGAAATATATTTAAAAGACAATTTTCCAGAGCATGCCCGGCGTATTCTTAAATCGCGTTCTAATGCAAGTTTTGTGCGATTTTTTTACCCGTTTGTTTCTTTTTTATTACCTTTTATGTTTTTTTCTAGTAGCGCTATCGTCATTTTATTTTTAAAAAACTACCTTGTAGAAAATGCTAAAAATGGCAGATTTTCAGAAATTATTAATGAACATACGATTCCAAGTTTTTTAGCTGTATTGTGCTCAATTGGTTTTGGTTTAGCCTTTTTATGTTTTGTGATAGGTTTTATTGCTGGTATTTTTAAAGCAAGAGATCTGATCTTTGAATCAGAGCAACTTGAAACAGGAATAAGACACATTTGGCTGATTGAACAAAAGGCAAATCCAAAATTTTCAGAAAATAATTTTTTAAAAGTTGAGGCATAAAATTAAAAAATTTATTATTTTTCTTAATGGAACTTATGCTAGCTCCCATATTCGTGTTTTATCTCACAATACCTACTCAACAACTATAGATAAAATTAAAAATGAAACTTTATATGCCGCAGACGGCGGGCTAAACTACGTCATTAAACACAATTTAAATTCCCAAAAAATTATCTACATTGGGGATAACGATAGCTTATCAAGAAAGTCTAAAAAATTTCTTGACAAAAAAAATTTAAATATCAACAATTACAATTCTAAGACCGAATATAATGAGCTCACAGCACTTAACAAAGACAAGTGTTTTAGCGATTTTGCTGCAATACTAGATTTGATTTTAAAAGATAATTTAAAGAATCAAGTTTTTATTGAAATATTTTATGGCTTAGGAGGAAGAAAAGATCATGAAATGGCTAATCTACTCGAAGCTGAAAAATTTTTATTAGATCTCCCACAAGGAGGACTTTGCTATTTTCATGGAGGTGTAATTTTATCTACAATAGACTGTATGATCTACTCAGAAAAAAATTTAAGTTTTTCTGTTTTTTCGAAATATAAAAAATGTGAAATTGAAATAAGCGGTGCAAAATACGAAGGTCATATTTTACTAGAAAGACCTTCACATGGTCTTAGTAATCAAAGTACAGCAAATGAGGTTTTATTTAAGCCTCTTGGTTCGTTAATAACTATTTATTTTTAAAGGAACAGATTTATGTTATCTCCTCGGATAAAAACATCTACTCGAGAAATTACTGTATTTTTAAAAGAACTAAGCAAAAAAAATTTAAGCCATGAAGAATATGAAGAGATTTTAAAAGTTTTTTTAACTCCCGCAGAATTAGACGCAATAGCGCAACGTCTTCAAATTGTAAATCTAATTATTAAAGGAGTGACACAAAGAGAAATTTCCGAAAAATTAGGAGTAGGAGTTGCTACCGTAACAAGAGGTAGCAGAATGCTGCAAGAAAATGAACTTATTTTACAACTTGTATTTCCTAGAAATGAACAACTACCAATTTAAGATTTTTTAATTCTTTGCACAAGAACATTCATGTCTTCAGGCATCTCTCCCTCAAGATTATAATGAATATTTAAAATCAAATCTAAAATTACGTTTAGCCATTTTTCGTTTTTAGATATATCTATTATTAATAAAAGTAGTACAAAATTTTTAACCAGGGTTTCGATATATTTTTCATCGTTATCTAATATATCTTTAATTCTATCCTGAATCAGTAATTTTCGTACCACCGGTCCTACATCAATAAATACTTTTTTAATAATATACTGCCAATCTTCATCATTTAAATCTAAAATATTTTGATCTAATTCGATTTCTTCTATCTCAGCTATAAATTGAATAATACTTTTATTATTTAAAGAAGCAAATTTTTTTAAAATAGAAATACTATTAGAAATTGGCGAAAATTTTTTAAGCCGAATTTTATTGTAATAGCTTTTGTCCATTTTCAAAAGTTCTGCAACTTCTTTGTTTTGAAAGCCGGTAGCTAAGTGAAATTTTTCAAGGTACTGTGATAAGTTCCTAATATGTCTATCTTCGTCTTTGTTTTGTTTCACTTCGTCCATAAAGTTTTTACTCCTTAACGATTTGAAGAATCCTTTCTCCAAAAGTAATTTTGTTACTACATGATTTTAAATGAATCTACTTTTTTCATGTAAAATAAAAAGTAAAATTTATTTCATTATTTTATAAGCCAATAAATTTATTACTTTAATAGATATAAAGATTAAAAAAAAATTTTAAAATTTTATTATATTTAAAGTAGAATTTATTTCCATCTATTACACAAAACATAGATAATATCTCCATATATACCATCAAGAAATACTTAAAAAACAAGGACTAAAATCAATTTAAATAAAAATAAGAAAATTAAAAATTACGTTCATTTAAATATTATTTTCAGGATTTAAAAGTGATTTTTTCAAGTTTATATAGGTTTCTGTGAAAGTCGCACCACAAATATTCTCACGATGATCGTATCCAAATGCTCGTTTAGTAATTGAAACAATTGGAGGACTCTGCACCCTCTTAAAAGCGGCCAAACCTTGATAATTTTGCCACCATCTTTCTAAGTCAGAAATAAATAAGTCTACCGTTGGAAATAACTCCTTACTTAAGCCAGCCTTACACCCAATTAAAGAATCTAATGTGTTATCTAAATAGGCTCTTAAACAGTCTTCAGGAGTTTTTCTATCCCAATGCTCTACCCAAGAACGAAATAAAAAATCGTGGTATAAATACTGAATAGGATCACCTTTATTTTCCATAACATTCTGATTATTACTAAGCTCTGCACTTGGTATCACATTTAAAGTATCATTTGGTATAATTTGTTTATGATATATATTTTCATTGTAGTGTTTTGCAAGTTCATACACATAAAACTTCCACAAATCACCTAAAGGACACAAAAATCCGGCTAAATCGCCATAAAGAGTAGAATAACCAACTGTTAATTCTGTTTTATTTGCATTGCATGAAAACACTGCTCCTAACGAAGCAGTAAGAGCTGCTAATAACCGAGATCCGCGATCACGTGATTGTATATTTTCAAATACTAATTCTGTTAATTTAGGAACTAATTGACTTCTTTCAAAATTTAATTCACGAATTTGAGAATCCGTATACAAAATTGACTTTTCAATATCTAATGATGCATATGGACACTTCAAGTTTTCTGCAAGTTTTTTTGCAGCAGATATAGTTAAAATAGAATTGAATTTCGATGGCATATTTACTAAATAAACATTTTCAGAGCCTAATACTCTTGAAAACAAAACTGCACTTAAAGCCGAATCAATTCCTCCACTCACTCCAATCACAACATGATTTATTTTCCACTCTAATAGACATTCCCTTAAAATATATTCTAGAGCAATTCTTATTTCTTCAATTTGTACAATATCATCAGTTATTTTATAATTTTCAGGTAAAAAAACTTTTTTACTAAAATCAAATTCTCCAAAAATTAACGACTCCCTAAAAAAATCACCCAACTTAATTAATGATCCATGCACACTATAAAAAGCGGAGGAGCCATCAAAACCATATATATTTTTACCATTATTTTGAATACCAACACAGTTTACATAAAAAATAGGAATATTTATATTTTTAGCTATAGAATTAAATACATCTTCTCTTTTTTTTCGTTTATTTAAGGTATAAGGAGAGGCACTTAAATTTACAAAAAAATCATGTTCATCACATTGTGCAAAACTGCTGAGCGGAGAAAAGGAATAATCATGACTCCATGCATCTTCACAAATTGAAACTCCAATACGAACTTTGCGATTTTTAAATTTAAAAACTGCCGCTTGATAAAGATCGCATGGAGAGCATTGCTTTTCAAATGCCAATTTTCGCAAATCATAAAAATGTCTAGAATCATCAAATTCTCTATAATTTGGTTGTAAAGTTTTAATCCAAAAAGGATACTCTGTCTTTTTATTAATCAGAAATAGACCATTTACCGCAAAATATACCGCATTGTATTTGCGCACTCTGCCATCTTCATTTTTTTTATCCCAATCAATTCCTACCGAACCAAAAATAATCACAATATTTAAAGATAGTTTACAAAGCTTCTCATGAAAATATTCACATTCTTTTAAAAAAGCAGTCTGCTCCCACTTATCTCCATTAAAGTACCCAGGTAAACACATTTCAGGAAAAATAATACACTCAATTTGATTTTTAACTGCAATCTCAACTTGTTTTTGCATTAATTCAAAATTAACTTTACTATTTGAAGATATAACTTTAATTTGCGCTACGGCAATTTTCATACAAACCCCTAAAATGCTTTTCAAAAAAACACTCCACTGTTATCACATCTCACTCTACTTGAATTTTGTAAAAAATTAGTCATAATTTAAAAAGAAATGAATGAATGTAAAACACGACACACCTTCAAGTATAAAGGACCTCGTTCTCTTAAAGCGTTCAAACCTAACTATGAGATTTATTCAAGAAAAATTTTATTTTTTTATTGTCCATAATTTGATCAGACTTAAATTGTCATACTTCCCCATCCCCAGAAGCTTTAAAAGCCTGCTCATGACAATTCTAAAGTGGAAGAGTATGTAATAGACAATGTGCTCATTGCACATGCTCTGGAGGATATTCAATGTCAATTGTCGTATTAACCCGTCGCCAAGAACTTCGTACTTTTTTACAAGAAAAAAAATCTCACTTAGGACAACTGTCTTTAGGTTTTGTTCCAACAATGGGTGCACTGCATGAAGGACATGGCAAACTCATTTCCCTGTCTGCATCTGAAAATGAATTTACAATTGTTTCAATTTTTGTAAATCCAAAACAGTTTGGGCCCAACGAAGATTTTGCAAAATACCCGCGTACCTTTCAAAAGGACCTAGAAACTGCGGAGCGATATGGAGCCACTGCAGTTTTCGCTCCCACCATAGAAGAAATGTATCCAGAACATTTTTTAACCGAAGTGTCTGTCCCTCAAATCTCAGAAATACTGTGTGGAGCTTATAGACCTGGACATTTTAAAGGCGTGTGCACCGTCGTTCTTTTATTCATGAATATCATTCAAGCTAACAACATGTATTTAGGGCAAAAAGACTTTCAACAAGTTCAAATTATTAAAAAAATGGCATCAGATCTGGCGCATCCCACCAAAATTATCATGGCACCCACAATTCGAGAAACCGACGGCCTTGCTTTCTCAAGTCGAAATCGCTACTTAAAACCAGAAGCAAGGCAAAAAGCAACAGCAATTCCCAAAGCACTCGCACAGATAGCCAAATTGTATCTTTCTGGCGAAAGACAAGTCTCAAAACTCAATGAAGTGGCTAAACAAGAATTAAACAAAGAAAATTTGAGCCCTCAATATTTTGAATTTAGAAATGCCCACAATCTTCTTCAAAAATGCGACGATCAGTTATTTGACGACACAGTTGTTGCGATTGCTCAACATATCATTTTTGAAGGACTGACAACACGTCTCATTGACAATATCATTTTAGCAGATAATTCTGCGGCAACTCAAAATCTTTCTGATTTGGTAAATAAGGCCTTAAGTTAGTTATGCGGAGATAATCAATATGTATAAAATAATGGGAATCCATTTTACTCGCTGGGCTTGGTTATATACCTCACTGTCTTTTTTTATGCGAACAAAAATTTATCCTAAATCAGTCACTAAAGAAACATTTTTAAATCAAATTGAAGGAAAAGCAGTTATCTATGTTTTTCCTCGCATGTCAATCATGGATACGATTGTTTTAAATAAGGTTCTTAAAAGTTATGGTCTCAAGAAAATTAAAACCGAAGCAAAATCAAAAAGATTTCGTCATGCTGCATTACTCGCTTTAAAATCGGGTCGCTTTCATTTTTCAGAAATACACAAAGAACGTTTTTTGCATGACTTCATTAAGCTTTTACGTCATGATCCACGAATCAAATCTGAAAAAATTATATTTATGCCAGTAAGCGTTTTTTGGAGCAGAGCACCAGAACGCAATGAAAAAGGATTTTTTCTCCGTTCATTATTTCCAGACGACGGAACAGGAAACGCGCTGCAAAAACTTTTTATGCTCATTTTACACCGTGGAGAGGTTAATGTTTCTTTTGGAAAAACAATGACAGCTGCACATATTGAAGGACAAATTCAAAACAAACTTCTTGAGTCAACAAATAACCAAACAATTGAAGATCTCGAAATAGAACATGCTCGGCGTATTCGTCGTCAATTTAATATTGAATTTGCTAAAGAAAGAACAGCTGCTTTTGGACCCACTCTCTATGATAATGATAAAATTTGCCAATGGGTTTTATCGTCACCAAGTTCAAAAAAATTTATTTCTTCAAGCGACAATCCTATAAAAACAGAAGAGCATATTGTCCGTTACATTCACGAAATTGGCGCAAATTATAATTATCTAACGATTCGAGCACTTGAAAAATTTTTTGACTTTATTTGGACAAAAATTTTTGAAGGAGTCAGAGTCAGAAATTTTGAAGGCGTAGAAAGAAGTGCAAAAGATGGTCAAGTTATTTGGATGCCATGCCATCGCAGCCATTTTGATTATCTTCTTTTAAATTATGTGCTGTTTAAAAAAGGTTTTGTTGTGCCCCATATTGCTGCAGGTATCAATCTTAATTTTTGGCCAATTGGGTCTATTCTTAGAAGAGGTGGTGCCTTTTTTATTCGCCGTAGCTTTTCTGGAAATAAAGCTTACGCTCACACATTTGCAGAGTATGTCAATTATTTATTACAAAACAGCTTTCCGGTAGAATTTTTTCAAGAAGGAGGACGCAGCCGCATTGGTAAATTATTATCTCCCAAAACTGGAATGTTAAATATTTGTATTCAAAGTATCATTAAAAGAAAATCAGAAAATACATATATTATTCCTGTGTATTTTGGGTACGATAAGGTTATGGAAGACGATACCTATGCAAAAGAACTAAAAGGAGCAAAAAAGCAAAAAGAAAATGCTTTTCAATTTTTAAATGGGATTAGAAAAATATTTACTAATTATGGTAGCGTTGATGTATCTTTTGGAGAACCTATTCAAGTTGGTAAAATTTGGAGCGAATATATTAATAAAGTTAAACTTGAAATTCCTAAAGGAGTGTCTGTTGAAAACGCTTTTTTACCGCAGTTATTTAATGAAATACCAGATAATATTGATTATCGTGGACCACAAATTCAAGACTTTGTAAAGCACATTGCTAATAGAGTCAATCAAAAAATTAACTCTGCAGCAACAGCTTCTGCAACATCTATACTTGCAACATGCTTACTGACTCAGCCAGTTCATGCTACTATTAATAGCGAAGAGCTTCAATGCAAGGCATTATTAATAAATCATCTTATTAATTCTTTTGCAAAAGAAACAAATTGGAAAGTATCAACCACCCATCATGCAGATAATATTTTAGAGTTTTTAAATATATATTTTAATGAGTCTGAAAATAAAGATAGCAATAATCTTCAAATAAAAAATAAATTAACAGAAATAAATTCTTTGATTGAGCAAACTTTTAAAATGGGTGAAAGATGGCAATTAATGGAAAAGATAACTAATGAAAATTCTGAGATTAATTATAAAATCAAAACAGAAAAAGTGATGAATTTATGGTGGTATCGAGGAACTATTTTTCATTTATTATCTCCTTTTGGCATTATAGCTCATTTTCTATTAAACACTAAAAATGAAGATAAAAATTATTTAAATGTTGAGTACATATTAGATAATATTAGAAAAATTTGGTATGATGAGTTATTTTGGGACACTGATACATCAAGTGAGTTGCTAGCAAATTCTTGTATTAATATTTTAAATCAAATTAATATAATTCAAATAGATTCTAATAATAGTAAAAAAATTATTCTTAGCAAAAACGATAAAGCACTAAAAGCACTTGAGTTTTTATCAAAATTAATTGAACCAGAAATTGAACTTTATGGAATTCAAGTGGCAACAGCAATGACGCTGATTAAAAACAAAGGTTACTTTACAAGAGAGGAGCTTTTGCAAAAATCTATCAACTCACATACAGTCGCCTATTCTCAAGCATTAGCACACCAACCACCAATATTTTCAAAAGTATTTGCAACAAGAGCATTTGATGCATTTTATAAAAATGGCATCTATACTCCAAAAGAAAATCAAAAATTTTCGGTGAATCCTATTTTTCTATCACGTATATCTAGTTTTTTAAATTTATCAATATGGTCTGAGTGTACTTATAAATACTAAATTTATTTAACATACCCTTTTTTTGGCAAATTGGTAAATTTATAATAGTCTTTAAACAATTCATTTAAATTAATTTTTTTAATTTCTTCATCTAACCTTTTTTTTAAAATACTTCCATTTTTAACAGCCAAACTCGCATCAAGATCACCATCAAGCAAAGTGTAATAAATATTTTTTAACTTTAGATTTTTTACAGTTGTCATAGACGAAGCTCTTTCAAAAAGAAACGCATCAATTCTCCCAGCAGACAGCATTTTTAATAAATTTTCAATAGATCCTTCTTTAAAATTTTTTATAGAAATATCAAACATATTTCCAAAAAATTCTTTATTTCCTAAAGGAGTACCAATTATAGAAATTTTTTTTAATTCATTATTTTTTATATTTATTGGCTTAGTCATATATAAATCCAAGCATGTTGGTATATAAAAATCAAGTTCTTGAGCAAAAGAATAAAATTCTTTTGTTTCTTTATTTTTTGGTGTATGACCAATTAAGTCCAATCTTCCTTTTTTTAACTCTTCCGAAGCTCTACTATAAGTCATAATCTGAATATCAAATTTTAAATTTGATTTCTTTTCAATTTCTTTAAGAAGTTTAACTGTATATCCAGAATTTTCATCTATAATTAAAGGAGGCATTGTTTCTAAACCGACTTTAATCTCTAAACAGTAAATTTTGAAATTAATAAAAAATAATAAAATAATTATTTTAAATAATATTTTTATATAGTACATATAGCTCCTAATTAATTTATATACCGTTGCATTTTTATAAATTACAACATCAAACAGTTCTGAAAGTTGAATTAAACTTTCTGCACCACCAAGTATTAAAAATCCTTACGGATTTAAAATGTTTCATCATATTGTATGCCAATTTCATTTTCAATCAATGAAGAAAAATATTTAAATACACCTTCATTTATATTATCCATTTTACGCAAGATCCTTCCCTAAAACCGTATTAATTTTTCCTAATAAAATATCATTCGTAAATGGTTTCATAATGTAATCATTTGCGCCCTTATCTAGAGCTTCAATAATATTATTTAAAGAATTTTTTGAGGTCATCATTAAAATTATTTGCTCAGGTCTTTCTTGTTTTAATAATGATAAAGCCTCAATACACGAAAGTTGTGGCATTTCCCAATCTAATAAAATTAATTCTGCATCAAAACTAGAATCTTTAACAACCTCAACAGCTTCTCGACCATTATAGGCATGCAAAAAAGTGGGATTTAACTCACTTAACGTATCATATAACACATTATGGATTGACTTTGAGTCATCTACAACTAAAAATTTCATAGATAATTATTCCTTTTCGTAAGGTTATTCATAAGTTGTTTTAATAGATTTTTTGATTCTTCATTTATGTCTAATTCATTTTGAGAATTTTTTTCTTCAATAAAATCTGAATTTTCATTTTTCTGATTTAGCAAAACTTTCAAAAAATGATCATTTGAAAGAGCACGTAAATCATATATAGGCTCTGTGTTAGAAGGTTGGCTTTTAAGTTGAATTAACATTGCTCCAACAACTTGATCAGTGCTCAATAAATTTTGTTCAATTAAATATTCAGAAAACGAAAGGCTCACAACCTCCTCCTTTATTGAATCAGCTGAACCAAATACTTGGCACACTCATCTAAATTTTCCATACGGTCATATGCGCCCACACCAAATACCGCTCCTGGCATACTCCATACTGTTGATGACATTTCATCTTGAATAATAACATGTCCTTGTACAGATTTGATAGCTTGAGCCCCTTCTTTGCCATCTTCACCCATGCCGGTAAGAATAAATGCCGCGCATTTGTTTCGATATATTTTTGCTATCGACTCAAATAAATTATCCACAGCTGGGCGCAAACTTCTTTCTCAAATCCATTTCTTCTATATCGGCAATATTTTATATAACTTATCCAAAATTTCTTGACATTCGTCAAAATATTCCATCAACGTTGAATCTTTAATTTAACTAGTTTTAGTCATCTAAAAAATTTCCCAAAATTATATAAAATATTAACCAATTATCAAGTTAACGCATCAGTTTATTTGATAATATTATTTAACCTTAGTAAAATCGTCATTTTATTTAAATATAAATTAACTTTATGCCAATTCTTTAAACAGTGAATTTTATTCCCTCACTTTTAATATAGTAAATGATTAGTTTATATAAGAAGCCTATTCTTTAATTTTACAGAGGAATTAAAAATGAGTATTGACATTACTTTAATAAAAGAATCTTTTGAAATAGCAAAACCAATTGGTGGACAAATAGTTAATAGATTTTTTGAAAATATATACCACGATTACCCAATGATTAAAGAAACATACTTTCAAGATGAATCTATTTTGTTAAAAGAGTCATTTCTTAATTTTTTAATTAATATAGTTGAATATCTAGATAAACCAGATTTATTGAGCACATACCTTCAAAAAATTAGTCAAAATTTAATTAGCTATAAAATTGAAGCAAGTTACTTTGACTACGGGATGAACTCAATTTTAAAAACATTTTCGCAATTTTTTGGTAGATCTTGGAATGAAAAATTAAGTAAAGAATGGACTGAAGTCTTTCAATTTATTTCTCAAACCCTAAAATCTTGTTCACAAATCAAAATAGAAAAAATTCAAGATGATATTCAAAAAAATCCTACTCAAGCAACCAATGCAATAAAAGTAGAAATTCCATTCTTAACTGATGATTTTAAAAAATATATTCAAAATGCGGTAAAAACTGTAATTCTCAAACAACTTAAGATTGAAGTCCAAAAAACTCTTCAAGAAGAAATGCAAGAAATTGAGACAATGAAACCAGAAGAGTTGATAGAAAGAGCGCTAAGAAATTAAATTTTTAGTAAATCTTTTATATTATTTACCATTTTATCTAACTGTGATGCCAACTCACTCAAAGATTTTGCTGCTGCTAAAACTTGACTTGATCCATTGGTAGTTTGCTTTGCTAATTCTTTGACTTCATTTGCAACCACAGCGACCCTCACCCCGCATCTCCGGCGCGTGAGGCTTCAATCGTTGCATTCAATGCTAGTAAATTTGTTTGTTGCGCTATTGAACAAATAACTTTTATAACATTACCAATTTCACGAGTGCTTTCTCCAAGCATATTCGTTCCAATTAGTTCACTAGCTCTAACTGGTATGTATTTTTATAAGGCTTCTAAAGTTTTTAAACTTGTTTTAATTGCATAAACAATTTTAAAATTTTCAATGTCACAAAATAATACATTATTTGGAACATTTTCTATCATCGAATTTATCCGAGCAATTTTCCATTCCATTTCAATTTTTTGGGTTACAATATCCCATGCAAGCATAGATCCTACGTATAAAGTGATTCCTTTTAGTGGACAATATGCTATGAACTTAGGCGTTCATATAGAAGGGTTGTCCAATGGTAAAGAAGAAATCAGTTAAAAGTCAATAT
>QOVW01000003.1 GCA_003339605.1 Spirobacillus cienkowskii
AAAAAGATGCCAACGATTTGCACAAAGAAAACAATCAAAAAGTAAAAAATATCATTCTCTTCCAAAGTCAAAACAAGAAAGAAAACTGCATGTAAAAGTAGCCAATATAAGACAAGACTATTTGCATAAAGAATCTACAAAACTTGTTAAAAAATGTTCCCTTATTGTTGTAGGTGATGTTCCTTGTAAATTCATGAATCGCAATAAAAAACTAGCAGGAATATCACTCGATTCGGGAATAGGGATGTTTAAAAATATGTTGAAGTACAAAGCCATTTGAGCTGCTTCAATATACAAAGAAATTTCAGAAAGAGATTCAACTCGGACGTGCTCAAAGTGTAGTGAAATACTACCACGGATCGGGCTTGGAGTAAGAACATGGACTTGTGAAAAGTGCAATACGATCCATGATCGTGATGTCAATGCGAGTATAAACATACTCAACGCATACAAGAACATGTTCCCTATCGGGCAGGATAGGCCGACTCGTACAAAGAAAAATTCTAGCTAGTTTTTCTTTTGTATCTAGGGAATCCCCTTCCTCAAAAAATCGACGTTAGGAGGTTTTTAGGGAGGGGAGGATGTCAATATGAGTCAAACCCAGAAATCCTGTAAATAGGAATTTCTAATACTGGAGTAAGACGTCCTGAGTGCTGCGAATCCACAATCACATTCACTGCATTATTTGCTTCTAATGCCATAAATGCTAAATTTAAATATTCGTTTTCAAAATTACCTACAATATTATATTTTTCTGATATTTTTTTAACTTCTTCTGCTTTAAATAACTGATCATCAGCAAAAGGGTTATTTTTTAAAATTACTTTTTCTTCTACAAAAGGAAAATTAAATTTATTTAATTGCTCTAAGGTACCAGATCGCATTGTCTTTGCATATCTTCCAGTTAAATAAAAAACAACAATATTTTTATTATTAATTAACCTTACATACTCATTAGAATTTTCTAAAATTTGATCGTATTTTACAAGAGACGCTCCATCAAAAAATTTTTTCTTCCACATCCGTTCAATAGAAGAAAAAATACTCATTACTTGCTGATTACGTAAGTCAAATCCCGAATTTTCAAATAAATGAGATAAACTATAACCAACATGATTATAATTAATTTTAGAAATTTTTTGAATTAAACTTTTATCAAAATTTAACGGTGAATCTGAGCTCAACCATTCTTTTAAAATACCAATAGTTCTATAACCCACATCAAATAAAGTACCATCTAAATCAAAAACACATGCGGGTGGTTTTTTAGATTTTTTACATTTTTTTAAGATAAGATCTAAAATTTCTTTAGATGTAGAATCTCGAATATCCCAAGTTCTTGGCTCTGAGCGATAAATTCGACTGCGTGGATGGGGGTGGGGAAGTCCCATTGCAACTTGTTCACTAAAAAATATATCGATAGCCTGTTTAATAGAATCACATGCTCTTTGCAAAACAGGATGATGCGCAGCATCAGTTTCTTGCTTAATTGTGTCTATTTGTGTTTGTATTTTATGCCAAAGCTCATTAGCGTCCATATATTTATATTCCTATTTATGTTAAGCCTAATTCTTCTGGCATAACATGAGTTCTAATTATTTTAGCACCACTCGCAATGCTTTGCATCTCATATTTTTTAGACATTTCATCACGTAATAAAGGGTTATTAAGCTCTTGATGAACCATACCAATAAAAGATTTTCTTGATACTCCAATTAAAATTGGGGCATTTAAGTTTGTTAATTTTTTAATAAATGGTTCAGATAAAAGTTCTATATTATGTTCTAGAGATTTACCAAATCCAATTCCTGGATCTAAAGCAAGAAATTTTACACCCTCGCTTTGCACATATTGCATTCTTTCTAATAAAAAGTCGTACACTTGCTGTGAACAATTATAATATTGCGGATCAAGCTGCATTGTTTTTGGAATTCCCTGCATATGCATAATGATATAACCGAGATCATAATATGCCGCAACTTGAGCTGCATTTCTATTTTTTGTAATATTTTCGATTTCAATGTTTTCTACACGTCTAGAAGAAAACTGATCGTTAATAATATCTATCAAACTATCTTTAGCGAGTTCATTCATGACAATAGGAGAAAAACTATCAATACTAATTAAGACCTTTGATGGTAAAATATTTCTAACGGATTTAATAATATCATAAACCCTTTCGAGTTCAATTTTAGGCTCAATGCATTGCGAAAATGGTCTTGTAGAAACACCACCAAAATCAATGATATGAGCGCCATGCTTAACCAAGCTGATTGCTTTTTGAATGGCATTTTGTTTCGTATTAAATTTACCACCATCACTAAAACTATCTGGAGTTAAGTTAACAATACCCATCCAAACCGGTTGTTTGTCTTCACAAATTTCTTTAAATTTTTCTGCACCAGTCAAACACATAAGTCGTCCTTAAATATTTTATTAGACCTAAAATTAAAAACCTCAAATCCCCTATCAAGAATTTGAGACTACTTTTGGCAACTTAATTACAGATTATTTTATGCTGGAGTTGGCGTTGTATTTAAAGAATTAATTGGGTGAGATGACGATTGAGCATCTAATTTTGTACCCGAATTATTATCTCCTTTTTCATCTTCACTTATCGACTTTTTAGATTGAATTTCTTTAATTTTATCACTATCAGCACTATTATTAATAATTTCTAAAAATTCTTCGCTATCAAGCGTTTCAACTTCTAAAAGGATATTTGAAACTCGTTCAAACACATCCATATGATCGATTAAAACTTGCTTAGCCAACTCATACTGAGTATTTATAATTTTAGACACTTCCATATCAATTTCGTGAGCTAACGATTCAGAATAATTGCGAGCCTCACCCCAATCCCGACCTAAAAATGGATTTTCACTCTTTTGGCCAAAATTGATTGGCCCTAATCGACTCATCCCAAATTGGCAAACCATACGACGCGCCAAATCAGTTGCCTGTTGAATGTCGTTTGAAGCACCTGTCGTAAACTGCGAAAACTTAATTTCTTCTGCGGCACGACCGCCCATAGCAAAAGCAATTTTGATTAAGAGGTCATCTTTAGAGTAGCCATAAACATCTTCAGAAGGAAGATAAGCAGTAACACCCAGCGCTTGACCTCTAGGAATGACTGTAATTTTATGCACGTTTTCTCTTGATTTTAGATAATGTGACACAAGAGCATGTCCCGCTTCGTGATATGCGGTGACGCGAATTGTTTCTTTAGGCAATACAGCACTCTTGCGTTCTGGGCCCATAAGGATTTTATCTTTAGCCGCTTCAAAATCCTTTTCTATAACCCGCTTAGCACCATTGCGCGCTGCCATTAACGCCGCTTCATTACAAAGATTTTCAAGATCTGCACCAGAAAAACCAGGAGTTCCAAGAGCAATACGTTCTACGTTAATGTCATCAGAATGTTTAATTTTTTTCATGTGTACAGCTAAAATTTCTTTTCTGCCTTTCACATCTGGCAAACCAACCATCACTCTTCTATCAAAGCGACCAGGTCTAAGAAGAGCGGGGTCAAGAACATCAGGGCGGTTTGTCGCAGCAATGACAATAACGGCATCATTCGCCTCAAATCCATCCATTTCTACAAGTAGCTGGTTTAATGTTTGCTCACGTTCATCGTGTCCACCACCAACTCCTGCTCCACGATGACGACCTACTGCATCAATTTCATCAATAAAAATAATACATGGAGAATTTTTCTTTGCATTTTCAAACAAGTCTCTAACTCGAGAGGCGCCCACGCCAACAAACATTTCGACAAAGTCAGAACCAGAAATTGTAAAAAATGGGACTCCTGCTTCTCCAGCAATTGCACGAGCAAGAAGGGTTTTTCCTGTTCCAGGAGCGCCCATCATTAAAATTCCTTTAGGAATTCGTGCACCAATTTCTTGAAATTTTTTATGATCTTTAAGAAACGAGACAATTTCTGTGCATTCTTGTTTTGCTTCTTCTATTCCTGCCACATCCTTAAATGTTACTTTATTTGAGCTATCAGGTTGTAATTTTGCACGACTTTTACCAAAAGACATGGCTTTACCGCCTGCACCTTGAACATTGCGAAATAAAAATAGCAATAATCCAATTAATAGCAACACTGGTAGCCAGAGAGTCATAAAGCTTAACCAAACACTGCCTTCTTCTGGCTTTTCGTAATTAATCGGAACTTTACGTGTTTCTAAGTCTTTACGCAATTGACCACGTACACCCTCATCGGGAGGACCATAAGTTGTAATAGTCGAATTATTTTTTAATTTTGCAGTAATTTCGTCTCCGCGTATACTATCAGAACGAATGCTCACACTCATAATACTTTGGGGATCGCCCGCTGGTTTTTGAATATAGCTTTGAAACTGCGGATATGTTTTTTGTACATCTTCATGTGGTTTGTACAAAAATTTTAACGAAAGTACAAATAAGACAATAATAGCCGCCCACACTAACGCAGCTTTTACCCAGGATTCTTTACCCATTCGAGCTCCTTAACGTTTCCTTTATGCAGTCTTAAGTTCTAAGACTTGTAGTAAGTATCTTATGTTACTAAACAGGCGAACTCTACACCCTCTTCAACAATTTGCAACCAATGAGAGGTTAGTCAAGCCGTCGAGAAACATGATTTTCAATATTTTTGTTTTAAAAACTGTATCTTTATATTATCATTATCTTTCATTAAACAAGCAACCCAATCATTTTTTAATTTGACTTCTTTAAGAATAAGCCTACTTTTTTTTAGAAGCTCCATCTCATGTAAAAGATTTGCCATCACATTTCTACCCAGAATATTTTTTAATTCTTTGTTTTTATTAATGATTGTTCTATATACATCAGACAGACTCATTCCATTCAAAACCAATATTTGCTGATTTTCCTCGAAGCCATCATCTTCCACAAAAGTTTCTAAATGTTCTACAACATGCTTTGACAATGATTGAAATGATTTCTCATAGCTGGGTCTTAAATGTTCAAAATGCGGCAGAATGCTGTTTCTAATATAATTTCTATCATAGTCATTACTTAGATTAGAACTATCCATTCTAAATATGATCTGCTCATCATGACAGTACCTTTGTAAGCACTTGTAAGATATATTAAAAAATGGTCTAAAAAACAAATTTTGCTCATCAAACTGCTGAATCCCAACCAACCCATTTAAAGAACATCCTCTTAATATGTGCAATAAAACACTTTCAACATGATCTCGAGCATGATGGGCAGTGACAATAAAATATTTTCCTATCTTTAAGCTTTTTTGCAATTCTTGACAAAGAGAAATTGCCTGTGATTTTCTCCAGTTACGCGCATCATTTTGAAAATTTTTTGCTTTCATATCTTTAACTTGCAACTCATTTACGTAAAGAGGAATATTATATTGGGAGCAATATTGAGACACAAAAACAACATCTTCTTCTGATTCTTGTCCTCGTTGTTTATGGTTAAAATGTTGCGCAACGAAAACAAATTTTTCTTTATTCTCAAAATGTTTTGAATTTAATATTTTAAAAAATGCATTTAACATGCACATGCTATCCATGCCACCAGAAACTTGAAGATTTAAAAGAATTTTTGTATGACAATCTTTACTCATTAATAGAATTTTTTTTAGTAAGTCATATTCAAATTTGGCTAATTCTTTTTTAAAATTTGTCATGCAAAACTCTTTCTGCAACTTCAGCCTAACTTGATCGCTGTATGTTTTCCTGATAACACAATAAAGATGTCTTATATTAAAGACTTAGTTTAAACTTTAATATAAACTGCGCAATAAAATGAGTTTATATAATTATTAAAAAAAATCATCAAATTTTATTGAAAGTATAATAATGCAAAGATCAAGTCGAATTGCACACCGCTGGAATGAAACTGGCACAAGCATATTTTCTGAAATTACTTCGCTTTCCAATATTTATAACGCTGTTAATTTAGGTCAAGGGTTTCCCGATTTTTATGGCCCCTCTCAAGTTATTGATGCAGTCTCTAAAGAAGTGTTAACTTGCCATAATCAGTATGCGCCATCGCATGGAGAAGAACGATTACGCCAAGAAATATCTTTATTTGTAGAATCATTTACGGGTGTTATTTATAATCCTGAGACAGAAATTACAATTACTTGTGGTGCTTCAGAAGCAATTTTTTGTGCAATCAATGCTTTTGTAAATCCTGGAGATCGAGTGCTTCTTTTTGAACCTGCATTTGATTTATACTACCAAGCTATTGCAAATGCAGGAGGAGTTGCAGTTCCGATTCGACTCCATGCTCCAGATACAGCGGTTGGCATTCGCGGAGGCGGATGGAGTGTTGATTGGAGCGAATTCGATGCCGCATGTGCTGCGGGGGTGTCACTTGCAATTATAAACTCTCCTCATAACCCTACAGGAAAGGTTTTTACAGAAGAAGAACTCGATAGAATTGCTTCAAAATTATTAAAAAAGAATACTCTCATTATTAGTGATGAAGTTTATGAAAATCTTGTTTATGAACCAGCGCGCCACATCTCACTCTGTTCGATTCCTAAAATTCAGCACCTTGTTATACGAGTCAGTTCTGCAGCAAAAACATTTGGGTTTACAGGATTAAAAACGGGATGGGTATGCGCTCCGCCACATTTAACCAATGGAATCCGTCTTGTGCACCAAGCAACTGTATTCTGTACAAGCCCATTTACACAATTAGGATTAGCCGCTGCCATGTCTAACAAAGTCTGGCTAGATAACTATTTAAAGACACAAAGAGAAAGTTATCAGACAAAAAGAAATTTTTTAAAAAGCATCTTAGAAAGAGCGGGCTATTCTGTAAGCAATTCGGAAGGAACCTTTTTTCTTGCCGCAAATTACGAACACCTTGCTGGAGATATGTCTGATACACTATATACAAAACAGCTTATTGAAACCTATAAAATTGCAACAATCCCATTGTCTTCGTTTTATAAAAAAGCACCAAAAAGTCTGCCTTGGATACGGTTCGCGTTTTGCAAAAAAGATGAAACATTAAAACATGTTGCAGACTTATTGCTCAACACTTAGCAGGAAGCACACCTGTCCACAAACGAAAACTTTCTTGCGCCTGAGCAACCAACATCGTTTTTCCGTTTAAACATCTCATAAGTTTTTTCTGAGCGAGTTTTAGGGGCTTGGTATCAAAATAAACCAAATCAAGATAACATGTTGTCTCTGTATTTAACTGTGTAATAAGTTGCTCTGCAAAAAGATTGTTATCTCTATAACTCCCTTCTGCATGTTCTCCTATTCCAAGTGGCAAAGTGTTTACGATAACTGTTAATTTATTTTGTTTTCTTATGTTATAAATCAACTCATTCAATACAGTTTCATTAAGATTTTTAACAACAAGTTTCTCGTAACATTCTAAATAATCATAATTTTTTATTGTCTTTTCTGGAGACCGCGTGACACAAAGCATTTGAGAGCAATACGAATTCATCATACCGTAAAACAAGGCCGTGACCGCAGCGCCACCTCCTCCAAGAACAAGCATTTCAAAATAAGTTTGCGGTTGTATCAGTTGTTCAATCGACTTTGTAAAGCCTATAATATCTGTATTTTCTAGACACAATTGATTGAAAGTATTTTTATAAATTGTATTGGCAGATTTAATTTTTTTAACAGTTTCTGACTGAATAACATCATTGAGATTTAAAACACTGCTTTTAAAAGGATGAGTGACGTTAGCACCTAAAAAGTTATCTGCTGTAACAATACCTTGTGCAGCAAGCAAAAAATGATTCTGGTTCTTAGAAACAAAAGGCAGATAGACACAATTTAAGTTTAGTGATTGAAACCATTTTTTATGAATTTCAGGAGACAAACTGTGGCCAATATTTGTGCCAAATAAAAAACACAGCCGAGTTTTCCCAGCTGGCGCCAAAGAATCTACATCTGAAATCCCAGTCACTACATAACCCCTTAAAATAACTAAGAAAAACAAAATAATACAAAAGTTATTTCTTCGCCATTTTGCCAAAATTTCACTAGAAAGACAATAAGACTCGTAAAATAAACTCAAGCTATTTTTGTAAATGTCGATAATTAATTGAAGCGCAAATACAATGCGTCGGGAGGATGCCCATTTGCGCAGAACGCGTCGAGATGACGCTATGTGGCTGTTTTAAAAAAATCATCCTTGATGATGGGAGAGGAAAACATATGGTGGTTCGTAGAAGAAAAAAAGCTGGTACTTCAAAAGCTAAAAAAGTTACAGCTGGTAAAAAACGCAGAAAATCTACTAAGTCTAAAGTAACTAAAAAAAGAAAAGTTACTAAAAAAACGAAAAGTAGAAAAACCAAAGCTAAACGCACAACTAAAAAAACAACTGCGTCAAAGAAAAGAAAAACGAAAAGAAAAGTTTCAGGTAAACGTAAAACAGCTGCTAAACGCAAGCCTACAGCTAAGAGACGTAAATCTAAGCTTTCTCTAGTTTCTAAATCTACTCGCAAAAAAAGCACGAAGAGAAAGGCGACTGCTAAAAGAGTTGTTGCTAAGAAATCTGCTGATAAGCATCTCAAACAAGCGGGATAAACTTTAAGGTTTATCTTGCTCCTCTTTTGCTACAGATTATTTAAAAATCTGTACCTACCTATGAAGAGTTTGATAATTTAATTATTAAACTCTTTCATACATTTTACTTATAAAAAAATAAAACCTAGTAATAAATATTGGTAAAAATAATTAGGTTTTAACTTTCTGAATTATTATTTTTGGCGTTACGATTTTTTAAATCATCAGTTAATTTATTTAGTATTTCCGAAGAAATAGCAACAATATCTTTGTCAGCGAGCCCATATTCTCTTAAATCTTTAAAAAGATTTTCAGCAATAGCTTTTGTTAAATTTGCTGAAGAACTATAATTTGGAGATTGACTAATATTTTTAATTGTATTTAAAAATGAGTTCATGAATCACTCCTCTTCAAAAAAGATACAAAAACCTCTATTTTTTAAACAAAACTTAAAAATAGAAACTATGTATAACTCTTTCTAGTAAGCAACATTCATGCCAAATCAAAAACATATGATTTTATAGTAAAAAAAAATAATTTGATACAATTCTTAAAATAAAGTGTATCTTTCTTGATTCAGGTTATGACAAATGTGTGGTATATGAGACACGTTAAATTTTTTTGCTACTTTTTGAGACACAATCTCAATAACATATAATAAACTAAAATTATTTAAAAAAAAAAAGAAATATTTTTTTTGCAATTTACAAAGTCAGCCATAAGACAGACAATTCACTTAAAATCAAGGACGATAAGAATCAAAATTCCAAAGAAGCCAAAAAATTGTCTTGACCATTGCGAGTTAAAGTCGCATGTATTTGTTGCTGAATGTTTTTTAAGCTTGTTGTTTGCTGTATTGTTATTAATAAGAAGAGAAGCCATCAAGGAGACGCTATGGATATGCACGAACTGATTAGGCAAATGGAACGAGCTGAAAGGGTATGGCCAGATGAAAGACCATGGGCAATACAAGTCCTTGCAAGCTACTTACACGTTCAACCGCCTGAATTACTAAATCTATTTCGCCAAATCAATCCAACTTTGGAAACAGAGCGCGATCAGGTTCTTCCTGAAGATTTGCGCCTTTTAAAAGCATATTGCGAACGTATTATTGAAAGAAATTCTCAAGAAAGTCTTGAAGACAAAAGAAGAGAACAAGTGCGTGCCCGCAAAACTATTCAAACTCTTTCCCCCAAAATAGCAGAAATGATTGCAGCGCGCGATCACGTCCGCGCTTTAAATTCATACATTTATTTACTTGGAGAAAGTGGAGAATACGCATTGCCCGAAGAAAAGGCTCAATGGTATGAAGAAATGGGACGTCTTTGCTTAAAAGTAAAAAGGCATCCTAATGAAGCAGCGCGCTACTTTCGCTCGGCCGTTAATGCGTTAAGTCTCTTAGAAGACGCCGACGGTATCCAAGACCTTTTAGAAACATACGATGAAGAATTTCAAGGCGATGAAGCAAGACGTTCGTGGGACTCTGTGATTTCGACAGGAAAAGAATCTCTTTCAAAACTAACTTGCAGTGTTAGCTAATAAAAAACAAATCCAGCAATGCAATCTCTATAATTACATACCGTTTACACTCAATCATTTTAACATTGCTGGAAATTGAATTTTTAATTATAATAATAATTTATATAAGATTAATTTTTTCTTGAGGAATTAAAATGATTAAAACAGTCAAGTTACTCGGAATTTTTTATGCAATTGGTTCTTTTATGGTTGGGTGCTCAACCTCCAGCAGGTCGATAGAAGAAAACAACAACTTACCCTCACAAAATGAAATACAGGGTTATAAAATCATTAGTGGTTTAAATAAAGATTCTGTTTCTATCGAAGTTGACAAAGATGATAAAATTGCTGTTGTACTCAAAGATATTACAACAACATCCTATAATTATCTTGAACCTCGTTTTTCTGGTTCAATGGTAAAGTTTGATGGGAAAAATAAATGCTGTATGCCTAAAGGAGTGGCTCTTGGAAACTCTGGCAACGTTGTTTACAAATTTTCTTTTATTGGAGAAGGAAAAACAACTATCACTATTGTGGCTCGTCAGAAAAGTGAATCACCGACTGCAAAATCCCTTGAAAACGATAAAACTTTTACAATAAATGTTGACATTGATTAATTGAATTTTAACGGCGCAATGCTCTTTGAGCCTCTTTTTTTGCGTCTTTTTCTTTTGCAGATTCACGCTTGTCATGATGCGCTTTACCTTTTGCAAGCCCCAACTCAATTTTAATTCTATTGTTGTCATCAAAATACATTTCTAAAGGAATCAATGTATATCCTTTTTGTCTTGTTGCGGCATCTAATTTTTCTATTTCCTTACGCTTTAATAATAACCTGCGCTCACGTCTTTCTGCATGATTAAGATAACTGGCATTTTTTAAGGTGGGAATATAAGCGTTCACTAACCAAGCCTGACCTTCTCGAACTAAGGCATAACCTTCTACAATACTGCCATGTCCTTCTCTCAGTACTTTTACCTCACTTCCTTTTAAACTAATACCAGCTTCAAACTTTTCTTCGATGTAGTAATCATGCCAAGCTTTTCTATTTTTTGAGATTGATTTCATATTACACTCGTGTTCAATTCTATTGCATTGCCATATGTAACAAGTAAGATACTGGCAAAAACAGTCCAAGCAGCATAGTTGATTGAATTCTTTAATTTTGTCAAGGAAAATGACATGTCTGTTGAATTAAATACATTGAATATTATTATTGGAATATTTATTTTTGCATTTGGAGTTAGTATTGGCAGTTTTTTAAATGTAGTTGCCTATAGAGTTCCACAAAAAATATCTCTTGTTTCACCAAGAAGTTTTTGCACTCATTGTAAAAAAAATATTCCAAATATAGATCTTATTCCTATTATTGGTTTTTTCTTATCAAAAGGAAAGTGCTCAAATTGTAAAACAAAAATCTCATATCAATATCCATTTGTTGAGTTATTAACTGGAATTTTAACACTTTTTGTATTTTTTAAATTTTTAACTCCATTAGATTTAATAAATATTATACCTTATTTTAATTATGATAATTCAATTCAATTTGGTAAATTTCATTTTACTAATTTTGTTCCATTTTTTACTTCATTATGGATTATTTATACAGGTATTGCTTTATCAATTATCGATATAAAACAGAGAATTTTACCAGATTTCATTACAATACCTGGAACCATAATTGGCTTTATAATTGGCTCTCTTAACCCAGAACTTGGATGGCTTGAAAGCCTAATTGGAATTGTGGCAGGAGCAGGAGGACTCTACGGCATATCTTCTTTATATAAACTCATAAGAAATAAAGATGGAATGGGAATGGGAGATGTTAAATATTTGGGTTTTTTAGGCGCGGTTTTAGGTTGGAAAGGGATTGTTTTTACTTTATTTTATGCGAGTATAACTGGTGCTATTGTTGGAATAATTTGGGGAATTATAACAAAAAAAGGCTTAAAAGAAGCTATTCCTTTTGGACCATTTTTAGGATTTGGAGCCTTTTTAGTCAGCACCTTTGGTGTAGAAATTGCACATTATCTATTTGGATAAAAATTGACTTATGGAACATTTACTGCATTCCTTAAATAACGAACAAAAAAAAGCTGTCACAGCGATTAATGGTCCTGTACTTGTTATTGCTGGAGCAGGTACCGGAAAAACTAAAGTTATCACATCAAGAATTGCTTGGATGATTTATTCAGGAGTTAAGCCAGAATCAATTGTTGCAGTAAGCTTTACCAATAAAGCTGCAAAAGAAATGCATGCAAGATTAGCTTCTCTTATTGGAGAAAAAATTGCAAAAAAAGTTGAGCTATCCACTTTTCACTCTTTTGCTTTAAAAATTCTTAGAAAATATTATAATTATTTTTCTCTAAATAAAGACTTTTCAATTTCTGATGAAAATGAAAGTTTAAATATTCTAAAAGACTCATTAAAAGAACTTAATTTAGAAGAAATTTTATCTATTCAAGAAGCAAGTCAAAAAATTTCATTTTATAAAGATAACCTTTATACAGAAGATGATTTTAAGAAAAATGGTAATATATTTGATGGTAAAATTTTAGCTAAATTATTTAATTCATACAATAGAAGACTTAGATTATATAATTTAATAGACTTTGATGACATTGTTTATTTAACACTTTTAGGTCTCAAAAAAAATAACGAATTATTAAATAATATTCAATCAAAAATTTTATACCTAATGGTCGATGAATACCAAGATACAAGTTATGCTCAATTTAATTTAATTTGCACATTATCTTCTAAGCTAAAAAATGTTTGTGCAGTGGGAGATGATGATCAAAGCATTTACTCTTGGAGAGGAGCAAGGCCCTCAGTCATTTCTGATTTTATAAAGCATTTTCCAGAATGTACAAAAATTACACTCGAACAAAATTACAGATGTAGCCCTAACATATTAAATGCCGCAAATTCTGTAATTAGAGAAAACACGGAACGTCTTGGAAAAGAATTATGGAGCAAACAGCCAAATCTATACCCTATTACAATTTATTCTAGCGAAAACGAAAGAGATGAAAGTATTTTTGTAGCAGAAACAATTAGCAAACTAAAAAAAGAAATTCATAATTTTAGTTTTGAACAGGTTGCGGTTCTTGTAAGGTCAAATAAACAAACTATTCCTATTGAACAAGTCTTTATTGAAAAGCAAATTCCATATAAAATTTATGGCGGAAACGAATTTTTTGATCGTAAAGAAGTTAAAGATTTATTTTCTTATTTAAAACTTGCACATAATGGAAATGATTTAAATAGTTTATTTAGAATAATAAATACTCCATCAAGGGGTATAGGAATAACTACCCTAGAAAAAATTAAAAATACATATAATCAACAAACGCAAAAGAACAATAGTACTGACTTTAAAAATGTATTATCAATTTTAGCAAAAAAACATAAAGGTATAGAAGATTTTTTAAATAATTGGAATAAATTTGGTGAAAAATTAAAACAAGGCAATAATATTTTTGAGATATCAAATTATCTCAGGGAATGTTATGAGTATTTAGGTTTAAAAAAAGAAATTCTCAGTACTTCTGTAAATATGCAGGTTGCAAAATTTAGAATCGAACTTGTTGAAAAAGTATTTAGTGTTATAGAAAAACTTGAACTTAGAGAAGAAAACATACAAGCTGTAATTGATGCACTTCACTTGGATAGAGATTTTTTTGGCAAATCTCAAGAATCAACAAACAAGGTTCAAGTAATGACAATGCATTCATCTAAGGGTCTAGAATTTCCAAATGTATTTTTAATTGGAGTTGAAGAAGGAATCATTCCTCATGAAAAAAGTATACCTTTTTCTAATTTAGTAGCAGAAGAAAGACGACTTTTCTACGTTGCAATTACTAGAGCAAAATATCGATTATTTATTTCTCATTGTGGTTTTAGAAAACAAGGAAGAGCAAATCATAATGATATCGAACCAAAAAAATCTAGATTTCTTTCTGCAATTCCAAATAATTTAATTAAGATAGATCAAACAGATCCAAACTCTGAAGAAGCCAAACGAATGGACGCTGCCAGAAAGCTTTTTGAACTTTTCAGATAACTTACTTAATTAAGATAAGGAATTTAAAAAGTATGAAATTGTTTGTAATTTTACTAAAATTATTTACAATAATAGTTGTTACAGGATGCTGTATTACAACAATTGCACTAGTAATTTTTTATCAAAATTTAAAATCTAATACCCCTCAGTTATCTTATCTTGCGCAAAAAGTAGGGAAACCAACGTTTGCAATGGCATTTAACTACACAAAAAGCGCAAATAATCAGCTTTTTAACTTTTCAAAAAATTTAGGTTTAGAAAATAATAAAGCAAAAGAAATAAGTGAACCACCAACTAAAAACATTGGAGCTCAAGGTTTTTTAATTTTTGATATTCAACCACAAAATTCTGCAAAAATTTTTACTATTGTTGACAATATATTAAATGATATACTCTCATCTACAGAGTCACAAGATGATATTTATTTATATAATCCTATTATTTTTAGAAATAATTTGTACTCTGAATTCGAAGAAAACAATAAACCTTTAATAGTTGATTCTCAAAACAATGACAGCCCTTTTGCAATGCCTTTAACTTCATTAGTTGAAGAATTGTGGAATGGCAAAACATTATTGTTAGGCGGAGCAACTCAATTACAACTCACGTTAAAAGAAGATTTATTATTAGCTATTGAAAATAATTTTAAACAAACTTTAAATACATCATCACAAATATTAAAAAATATTATATTTAATAATTTTCCAGTTTTAGTAAAAAATTTTTTAATAGATCATTCAATTAATATTTCTATAGAACACGTAAATTATGATAAACAAAAAAACATTAATCACTCTAAAATTATTTTTTCTATTAAAAACCCTAAACATTTTTTAAATTCTATATGTTCCGAAAAAATAAATCCTTGGGATTTTTGTGGGCGATTTGGTTTCAAACGAATAGACTTTAGAAAAAACTTTCATAACATTCTTACACTATTAAACAAAGACTCAAGTATTAATCTAGACGTATTTTGGAGTATTCAAGGACACACAATTGTTTTTTCTAATCAAAATTTATTTGTCGAAAAATTAGTTCAAAAGCAAGAAAATCAAGATTCAAGTAATATTTTAACTTCTGTTTCATCTTCGGGAGCAGATTTCTTTTTGCCCACAGAATCATTTAAAAATTATTCTAGCATTACATTTTTATTTGATATGATTTCAGCACAAATTAAAATTATTGACTTTATAGAAAGGCTCAGAAAAAATTCTTCAATTTTATCTGACTACTTTTCATCTCCATCTGGTGAAATTACTTTCGCAAATTTTGAAAGTACAATTAATAAAATCACTAGCTATTCAGAAAATGCATCGATAACATTTGAAACAGATGGTCATAAACTTATTCCAAAAATTAGACTCTATACACCAATTGGTGATTTATTTGCAAATAATGGCAAAGAATTAAATCCCGAAACTTTAAATGCTTTAAGAATTTTTATTACAAAATCTATTTCTTTTGGTAACTATGTCCTTCCTAGAGGTTTAATTCCTTTGCCAGGACCATACATCAATCGCAATGGTCGATGGGTTATTATTCAATCCGAAATTCCAGTTAAATCTATGGCTCCTTTTTTAGAAAGCATTGACCCTTATGTTGATAGCCACGACAATCCAACAAAATTCTAATAAAAATGAGGCTTAATTTAATGGATATTATATCTCTTGAAGGTAACACCCAAATGCTTGATGGCGGAGCGATGTTTGGAAACGCTCCTAAAGCAATTTGGCAATCTTGGACAAGTTCAGATTCTTTAAATCGAATTCCATTAGCGTGCCGCTCTCTATTACTTAAAAATATTAATGGTAAAAATATTTTGCTCGAAGCTGGGGTAGGGGCTTTTTTTGAACCAAAATTAAAAGAACGTTATGGTGTTGTCGAAAACGAGCATATTTTATTAAAAAATCTAGAAAAATATAATTTATCTGATAAAGATATTGATATTGTCATTTTATCTCATCTACATTTTGATCATGCTGGCGGCATTTTATCTGCTTACGGCGAAGGTGAAACACGTCTATTATTTCCTAATGCTCAATTTTATGTTGGGAAAGAACATTGGTCTCGCGCTCTCAACCCACATCCACGAGATAAAGCTTCTTTTATTCCACTGATTAACCAATTACTTCAAAAATCTGGTCGATTGGTACTTGTAGACAGTCAGAGCCATACAGACTTATCTCCTTTTATCACTTTTCGTTTTTCTCATGGACATACACCAGGTCTCATGCTATCCGAAATTCACTTAAATGATGGTCCACTTGTTTTTGCAAGCGATCTGATTCCAGGTTTTTCTTGGGTTCATGTTCCTATTACTATGGGCTATGATCGCTATCCAGAACTTGTTATCGACGAAAAAAAAACTCTTTTAGAAGACTTAATTAATAAAAATGGAAAACTTTTTTTTACCCATGATATTAAAAATCCCATTGGAATTTTAAAAAAAGATGACAATGGAAAATTTTTTGCTGAAGCATTTAATTATAAATTAGGAACAACATGAGTAACGGTACTTTATATATTGTCGCTACACCAATTGGTACGTTAAACGACTTTTCACCCCGCGCCAAAGAAATTTTATCAAACGTTAGCTTTATTGCATGCGAGGATACTAGACATTCTGGAAAATTATTAAATCATTTTGGGATTAAAACACATTTAGAAAGTTTTCATTCACATAACGAAAAAAATAAAACGCAGTTTTTAATTGATAAATTATTAAGTTCTCAACTAAAAAATGCGGCAATTATTAGCGATGCCGGAACACCGTGCATCTCTGATCCTGGATCTACTCTTATTGCAGCGGCTCATACACATGATATTTTGGTACAAAGTATTCCTGGCCCAAGTAGCATGACGGCTGCTTTAGCTGCTTGTGGATTTTTGCAACCAAGAAGTATTTTTTCTGCATTTCTTGGCAGAACTCAGAAAGAACAGTTTGAAGAATTTAGACGCTGGAAAAACGTTACACCATGTATTGCAATTTTTTTTGAAAGCCCTAAAAGATTACTCTCAACATTAAAAAATATAAATGAATTTTTTCAAAACTCAAATTTACAAATTTCAGTATCAAAAGAAATATCAAAAAAATTTGAGTCTCATAAAGTTGGAAATATCATTGAAGTAACAGATTTTTTTAAAAATTTGCCCGAAATAATTGGAGAATTTGTTGTTTGCGTTAATATATTTCAAACTGAACAAATAAACCCCGAAGAAAATTTCTCTACAGCAATTCAAGAAGTTCAAAAACTTATTAAAGAAGGCGTGCATCTTAAATTTGCTTGTAAAGAAATCTCTAAGAAATTTAACTTACAATCCAAAGATTTGTATAATTTCATGATAAGCAAAAATTAATAAATCAAAAAAACTATGCTCAATTGATTTATTTTGATTATATTTTAATCTACATTAACAAAAAATTTTTCTAGTTTATCTGACCATACATTATTTATAGTATCATATTTATAAGAATGAATTTCTTGTTTACATGTGCCGTTTTTCTCTGAGAAATATCTATAATAATTTAATGTATTATTTTTATTAATTTTTTTCCAACTACCACTAAATTTCTTATTTTTTTTGCAAGTAATTATATCAAATCTATCTTCTGGCATAAATAATTTTGTAGCAGTGTTAGATTTTTCATTATTTTCTTTTTTTGGAGATCTTTTAACTAATGACTTCTCGTCTTCAGAGTTAGCGTCTTCAGATCTCGTTACTTTTTTGTTTCCAGATAATCTGCTAAATACATCACGGCAATCCACTATATTTGACACTCCTTGTGGTACTCCATACATAACCTGCAGCGTGCAAATATCAAGCCTAGTTAACTCTTCGGAAGGATTTGCCATTAATTTTAGCTCATCGCAACCTTCAAGTTTATCTAAATTTTCATACGCAAATGCTGCTGGGTTATTTAAATATTGTGGTAAACATTTTTTAGGAATCATGATAGGCAAAGTTGTTCCTGACTTTTGAGCTGTATAAGCATGATATTGCATTCTTGAAGCATAATCATAATCTGTTACGCTCGAACTAAACTCTTCTTTTCTAATTTTATAATTCAACTGATTTTCCATTTTATCATTAGGATGCAAATAATAATTTTCATTCAAATAAATAATATGATCATCCCTATCAGATCGTGTTTGTTCATGATCTACCCCCAAAAGATGCATAATTTCATGCAAAATGTACCCATGAAATATTTCTTTTTTATAGGTTTTAGAAAAATTATCATATTTACCATATCTATAAAGACAGCTATCATCAATAAATAATGATTGTATTTCAGAGATTTTACCAATCCATGATCCACATGTCTGCCATCTTTTGTGTTTTTCATATTTTGTGATATTTACATAACTATTTTGAATACCACTCACTTCTCTAAATGAAATATTAGCATTTTTTTCAAGATACCTCATAACGCTTTTGATAGCGTTTTTTTCTATTTCATTATACTCGTTCAATGCAAATTGATAAGGAATTATTCCATTAGGCCAATACCTAGCCATAATATTTCCAAATGAATCATAAACAACCGAGGGTATTGGAGCACTATCATAACGTAAACCATCTTTAAATTTATCATATGATAATGAGTTCTTGCATAACATTGTTGTCATTAAACAAAATGTACTATAAATATATTTTTTCATTTAAATTCCCTGTATTTGATGATAATATTTTTAATTTATTTTTTTAATCTATAATAATTTTTATTATATTTGGATTTTCAGGCCATTTTTTTTCTACTTGATCATATTCATAGGTATGAATTTCTTGTTTACATGTTCCATCTTTTTCTGAGAGATAAATATAATAGCTTAATAACATATTACTTTCTTGAAATGTTTTCCAATCACTACTAAATTCCTTCTTTGTTTTGCAATTAATTATATCAATTTGATCACCTGACATAAATAATTTTGGAGCTATTTTATGTTTTTCATTATTTTCTTGTTTTGAAGATATTTTAATTAATAACTTCTCGCCATTAGCGTTATTGACTTCATCTTTTGTTACTCTTTTGTTTCCTGATACTCTGCTAAATAAATCGCTGCAATCCACTGGATTTGGTACTTCTTGTGGGTCTCCATACATAACTTGTAACGTGCAAATATCAAGTCTAGTTAATTCTTCGGATCTATTTATCATTTGCTTTATTTCATCACAGCCAACAATGCTAAAAACATTACGAATATGAAATATCTCAGGATTCTGACGGTATAACAGTTCACATTTTTTAGGTATCATTACAGTATAACCATCTTTTGATCCCGAATATGGGTGATATTGCATAATTGAATTAAAATCATACGAAGTTATGCTTGAAGTGAACTGTTCGTGGTTTTTTGTATAATTAATATTTTCCTCAATCTTAGATGAAGAAGAATTTTCTGGTAACAATACAATATGATCGTCTCTATCCTGTCTACTTTGCTCATGATGTATGCCAAGGGTATGCATCAACTCATGAAGTACAGTGCTATTATCAGGCAATTCAACTAAATTATAACCCTGGTACAATTTCTTATAAAGACAATTACGCCCTAATGCTAAAACTTGTTTAAAGTCTTTTTTAAATTTAACAAAATAATCTTGAAGACCAATATCAGATGAACAACCATAGTCCTCCCCTGTTGTTGAATTATATCTTTCAATAATTACATAATATTTTTCTTTATCAGTTTGTTCTATAAATTTAATTTTAGCGACTTGCTCTATTTTTCTCATGGCACTTAAAATTATTTCTTTTTGCTCTTCGGTATAATGATTCTCTGCAAATCTGTAAAAAACCTTACCGTCAGGCCAATATTTTGCTCGATAATGAATTACCCCGTTATGTTCAGGAAAGTAAGACACTTCTGGCATAGGAGCACTTTCTTGTCTTAATTCTTCAACATTTAAAAAGTTAAAAGAATTTTCATTCGCATACGAAAACAAAGTAACAAATAAAGAACTAGAATATAAAACACAATTTTTTAAAAAAAAATTCATAAATTACCCTTATTTAAATAAATTAAAAATTGCTTATTAAAAAATAAAATTAAAACCAATTTATTAATAAACAGTTTGTTAAATTATTTGATTTTTTTTATATGTCAATTGATTATTTATATTTTTTAATAAATAATAAACAAAATTAATTTAATAATTATTAATTTTGTTTATTATTTATAATTATTATTTATAATTATTATTTTTTATATTATTTTAAAATTTAATACTAATATTAATTATATAATAATTAATATTAGTATTAGAAAATAATTTTGTATTAATAAATTTTTTAACTTTATATCTATATATACAATAAATTATTTATAAATTTTGCTTATAAATAATTCCTTCTTCAGTTTCAGTCTTAGTCCAATTTCCTTCAGGCGATTTTACATACATAAAGTAAGTCAATGAACAACTCTCGCTATCTCTAGGCTTGTAAGAATAATAAGTGTGCACCATAGTATTTTCATCTACTGATACCAACCATGGACTTTGTTTATTTTCTTTTATGCATGCATTCAACACTTCTTGATGACCGTTTGGTAAAACAAATTTTGCAGGTCCATACATTTTAGCTAAAGACATTTTATCTCCTTCGCTCAAATCATTTTTCCAAACAGATATCTTTTTTAATTCATCACAACCTTGTAAATTTTGAACATTATAAAACTCATAGGCTTTAGGATTTGCTTTATAACTGTTATAGCATCTTGTTGGTAATAAAACAGGTAAATTATTATTTGAACCACTAAAACCATGATAATGCATGATAGAATCAAAGTCATAGCTCGTAAAACGAGAACTGCCTACATCTTCGTACCTTGTATAATTATGATTTTCGTGAAGTTTACCGCCAGAAAAATTTTCGTTTAATAATTTAATGTTATTGTCTCTATCATGCCTTGTTTGTTCGTGGTGCATTCCTAAAACGTGTAATAATTCATGAAGAATGATACTTTTATCAATGCATTTTGATCCTAAAGTTAATATTTGTTTCCAATCATTTGATACTTTCAATTTTCCGACATGTGCTGAACACCAATATTCTTTACCACTTCCATCATGTTTAACAACTCTAATAAAATAATTATCAGGGCCCGCTCCTTCTACAAATTTAACCCTTGCAATTGATTCGAGATACTTCATTGATTCTCTAATTACTTTTTTTTCTTCTGGCAAATAATGTTCTGGCTCAAATTTATAATAAACTCTCCCATCTGGCCACAAAGCAGTTTGTGGAACTGGAGCACTAAGGCTATCTTTTCCGCTTACCGGTGGTAAAAGCATATCGTTTTCAAATATATTTAAATAAAAATTTTTCATTACATTTTTATTCATCTCTGCTGATTTAGCTATTGAAATAGTTTGGAACCCTAAAAATGCAACTAATAAAACTCTAAATTTAACTTTCATAAAAACCTCCTACAAATTAAAATTATTTTATATCATTTATTAACAAAAAATATTTATTAATTTTATTTATTTAATTTTATAAATAAATAAAATAATAAAAATTTTTATGTCAAAATCAAAATACTAAAAGTTATTTTAAGGTAACTTTTAATTTTTAATACAACTTTTTTTCTTTACGTAAAGAGCATATTAAAACTCTGTTTCGGAAGAAAATAATTCGGGATTACACATTGGATAAAAAAAATAGTCAAAAATAAAATAATCTAATAATTTTAGATAAATACAACATTTACATTACTTTTACGTTAAAATGCTTCCAAATCTTATAAAATGTCGAATAAGTGAAAGATTAATTGGGATCTTTCTATTTAGTCGAGGTAACTATGAAATTAAGACAATCTGCTAACATAACAAAATTTAGCTGGCGAAATTTCCTATGGATTTCAATAGTTCACCTTATAGCCTTGACTTTGAGTTGGTACTACTTTTCGTGGTCTGCCTTTATCATATTTATTGTGTTGCATTATTTAACCGGAATGTACGGAATAACGTTTGGATTTCATAGACTTTTATCCCACAAAGGCTTTAAAGCTGCGTTACCTTTAGAGTATACTGCGGCTTTTTTTGGTACTCTCGCTTGCCAAGGAGGACCCATTTCATGGATAGGACAACACCGAGTTCACCATGCCTTTTCTGACAAATCAGAAGACCCTCACAACATCAATAAAGGGTTTTGGCACTCTCATATTGGTTTTATTTTTAACCGAAGAGCAGACCTAAACTCTAGCGAAGAAGTTGCGTATTATTGCCCAGATATTGCAAAAAATAAGTATTATATGTTTCTTGAGAAAAACATGATTCCGATTCAGTTTGCGGTTGGTTTTATGCTACTAGGCTTAGGCGGTATTATTGGCCCAAACCCTGGTTTTGACTGGCATAATGCAATCAGCGTTATGATTTGGGGGATATTTGTCAGACTTGTTACAGTTTACCATATTACCTGGTTTGTAAACTCAGCAACTCACAAATGGGGTACAAGACCTATTCCAACCAACGATGAGTCCCGTAACAACTGGTGGGTTGGAATTCTAGCGTTTGGTGAAGGTTGGCACAATCACCACCATGCGCAACCACGCTCTGCACGTCATGGCTGGAAATGGTGGCAATTAGACCAAACATGGTTACTCATTAAGTCTTTAGAATTCTTTAAATTAATAAAAGACGTAACGCTCCCCAACACAAGTATTCTAAATAATTCTGTGCAGGTTGCTCAAAATGAAAACTCTAAATTGCATAAAGTTACTGCAAAAACAGGGTATAATACTAAAAAGATTATGTAACCAAATTTAAACTAATAAGTATTTCTCTTTAGAATTCTATGCTTGATATTTTTAATTTTGTTTAAATGTTGTTATTATTTGTCTTTGCAAAATCAATTATTTTGTTAAGGACAAAATTTTATGGACAATAACTCAAAAAACCAAGATTCACCTAAAAAGACCTGCCGTGATGGTTTTGATAGAAACCATCATATGGTTACAGCTAAAGCAGAATACACAGGAATTGGCTGGTTTCTTGTTACATTTGGCATTACAACAAGACCCACTAAAATAAAATATATTTGTAGAAAATGTGGTGAAACTATTGAAGAAAGCACTCGCTCAGAAGATTTAGACAATAACACTTAACTTTATAGGGAGTGGCGTCACCAGCAGGACTCTAACCTGCGACCCCTTCTTTAGGAAAGAAGTGCTCTATACAACTGAGCTATGGCGACATCATCAATATTTTTTACAAAAATATCTCATTCCGTCAAGTTTTAAAATAATCGACAAATTATTGATAACAAAACAGCAAAGCTTTTTTAAAATTTCTTAGCAAACTGTTTAAAATTTGATCAACACTGCCCAATTATAAGTCACACTACTTAAAAACGACAAAAATTGAGTATAAAAAATTTGTGATTTGAACACACCAAAACCACGGTTCCGTTCCCCTTTGGAATTGGTGGTTCAATCAAATATATTGGAATCACAATGTGAAAAAAATGTTTTTTTCGTGCATTATTTATGTTTTTTTAATTACAATCAGTTTTGGCATGCCTAATTCTTATTCAGAAACAGTTTTTATTAAAAAATTTATAAATTTATCTACTTTAATAGAGCAAAAAGCAATTTATATATCTCAAAACTTACTAGAAGAAAATTTGGCTTTAAATTACTTAGGCAATGTTAGAAAACTTAGCTTCTACGAAGCTATTATATTTCAAAATTCGGGTTTAATGCATTTATTAGCAATATCTGGCGCGCAAGTTGTCCCTTTAGCTCAATTTGTTAGTACATTCATTGGATCAACTTTATACTTAATTTTAAATATAAAAATTAAACCTCATTGTCTCATGATTTTAATCAACCAGATCAAAAATATCAATTCTCTTGTTATAGCATTTATAATTTGCAGCCTATTTGGGTGCAGTGGCGCATTAATTCGAGTTGTTGGATTAAATTATTTTTCAAATATTTATTTTATAAAACAACAGTATACAATATTTTTCAAATTTTTTCCTTACATTTTATCAAACACATTTATTAGATTAATTGTTCTTTCTTTTATGTTATTTTATTTTGGTAATATTTTTATTAATTTTTCATTTCTACTCTCTGCGATTGGAGCTACATCTGCAGAGTTTTCTTTAAGGGTATCAAAAAAACTAGTTAACAAAAAAAATTTAATTATTCAATCGATTTCATCAACCATTTTAACTTCCTTAGTTATTGGTATAATACTTTTTCCATTTTCTGAAACAAATATTTACAATTCTTGTTTAGCAAATATATTAGCTTCTCCAATTGTTTGTCTATTAATAACACCATTATCTTTATCAGCATTAATATTGCCTGATACAATATTTTTTTACGATTATATTATTTTAAATTTAGATTATTCGCTTTTTTTATTAAAAAAAATCGCCTTATACTTTAATAACAATAACTTAATCGATCCCTATAAAAACTCCAATATTTTATTTACAAATATCGGAGTTTTTTATTTAAACTTTATACTGATTTTACTTTGGTTATTGTCTGATTTTTTAAAAGAAAAAAAGATGACTCTATTTAAAAATAAATTTCTTTCGTCATAACTTTTCTGCAAATTCATTTTCATTGATTATTGTAACATTATATTTTAATGCATCTTTATATTTTGACGAAGAAGAGACTTCATTACAAACCAAAAAATCTGTTTTTGAACTTACCGAAGTAACAAGTTTAGCTCCAACATTATCAAGAATTTTTTTGTACTCATCACGAGGTCTTGATAAACTTCCGGTTATACAAATATTTTTTCCAAAATAAGGATGCTGATTCTGGGATTTAATTTTTAAACTGCTGTCATCATCTAATACAGTAACAAATTTTAAAAGATTTTTAATAATATTTTTTTTATCATGCAATGATTGAATAAAATCTTCTGCAGACTTTTGTGCCCAGCCTTTTTCTTGCACAAGTTCTTCTAATGAAATTTGTAACACCTTTTCTAAACTTCCACATTTACGAGCAACTTCTTGACATTTAACTGCACCTCCTCTCTTTAAACCTAAGGAAGTTAAAAATTTTGCTAGTGGTATATTTTTAGAATTTTTTATCGCAGCAATGACGTTATCTGATGATTTTTTTGCAAAACCCTCAATTTGTAATAAATCTTCAACAGTTAATTTAAAAAAATCTGCTGGCTCTTGCACCAAACCTGCTTCTCTAATTTTTAAAACAATTTTATCAGAAACACCTGTTATATCTAAAGATGACACAAAATAAACAAGGCTTTCTTGATCTTTAAAATTACAAGATCTTTTTTCTAAACACATCAAATCAGGACCTTGCCTTGTTAAAGGAAAACCACACTTACATTTTGTTGGCAGCTGAAATGGCTTATCTGATGGCTCAATAAGTCTTACAATTGCTGGAATGACTTCTCCACTTCTAATAATTTCGACTTTTGCTCCAACTGAATACTTTCCATGCTCAATAAACTCTGCATTATGCAATGTTGCATAAGAAATTTTAGCTCCAGATAGATCCACTGTTTTTAATTTTGCTCGAAAAGTAATTTTACCACTTCTTCCAACATTTTCTTCGATATCTAAAATTTCAGTTTCTGCTGTTTCTCCTGCTTTTTTAAACGCCAGACTACCTCTAGGATGATGAGATGTATTGCCTAAATTTTCCCAAATCACTTCATCATTAATTCTAAAAACAAGTCCATCAATAGAATAATTTCTTTGCTTTAAATACCAATTATCAATATATATTCCTAATTCAGTGCTATCTTTTGGTAACAAGAATTCTTGCATATGATCAAAATTATCTGTAAATCCAAGTTTTTTTAACAAGTACATTTTTTCTAAATAAATAGGACTAATATTTAATATTTTTTTTAAATCACTTGCTTTAACCAATTCACCATCATTGTCATAAATTAAAAAATCGTAAACACAAAAATTTAGCACTCTCAAAACATCTACTGCTTCGTCAACTTCTTTTCGACCTAAAGTTCCAGGAACAGCATTTCTAAAACTATCAAACCGTTCTGCAAAGTTTTTAAATTCGTTTAATGGAAAATAAACTTCTCCTCGAATTTCAAATTTAAATTTATCAAATGCTGCATCAATGTTTAATTTTTTTGGTATATTTTTGATGTGATAGACATGCTCAGACACATCTTCTCCAAGTATACCGTTTCCTCGAGTTGATGCCCTTAAAAAACTACCGTTTGAATTGTATTCAACAGATAAAGCCATGCCATCAATTTTATCCATAACCACACAACTATTTTTACCCAAAAATTCGTATAGCTCTTCAATGCTATAAGTTTTTGCTAAAGATAACATTGCAGTTTTTCTAGAAATTTTTTTTCCCGTATGTTCAAATTTATAGCCAACCAACGATAAAACCGGATGGTTAGGTGAAAGCATTCGCAAATCGTTTTCTAAGGCATCGTAAACAGCATCGCTAATCACACTTTTACCTGAATAATAAAGTTTTTTGTGGTATAAAAGCTCAGAAGCAATATGCTCTATTTTATTTTTATTTTCGGTACTTAGAGACATTAAAAAAACCTCCTTTAGGCTTAGAGGAGGTTATAACAAGGTCATTTATAATTCTGCAAGTGAGTTAATCAACATATGGCTTAGCATTAAGGATTATTTTTCTTTTTCTACCAGGATACCCCAAAGACCCATGATTAATGCCTTCATAAACTAAACTAACCTTCGAAGCATCAGAAATTACGATTTCTGCTTTATCTTTAAAAGGAACATCTAATACTCCAGAATCCCGAGTGCCTGAGTAAACCTGCTTGCCATCAGCCTCAACCGTAATTGTAACTTTAGAAGAAATATTTAATTTCGCGATTCTTTCTACCTCTAAAGTATTTGAGAGTTTTTGAGAGGGAGATAGTGTTGTTGTTTTTGTTTGAGAAGCAGTGTCTTTTAATTTTTCAGTGCTTCCTGCAGATTTTTTATCTTTTGAATTGTATTCGCTAATTTGTGAATTTGTCAGAGATTCTGACTCTCCAATATTTGTTTCTATCTGTTTAGCGGTCAAATTAGTAACTTTAATTTGACCAGAATTTCTTGAAAATAAAAATAAACTTACAAAAATAAAAATCATCATGAATCCCATGACTCCAATAATTTGAAGTGGGTTCAAGTCAATTTTAAGTTTTTTCTTTTCTCTCATAACTTCAGAATGATTATTTTTATTTAAACTCATATTTAAATCTTTTTTAAATTGAATCTTTGGCTCTATAATTTCTGTTTGATTTACAACATTTTTTTCAACATCTTCTATTGATTCCTGTGGATAAGTAAATTTTTTAATTGGTTCTGCAGTGGGTAATGTTCTTTTTGCCGCAACTGTTTCTTTAGTTTTAGCTTCTACATTTAACTTAGTATCAGGAGCTTTTTCTTCAACTTCTAAGCCCAATACTTCATAAATATTTGGAGTTACAATAGGACTTGATGCGTTTGTCACGTTATTTTGTGAATATAGAGGTTTTGAGTAAATTTTTGTATTACGAGCCTGAGCAAAACTTGGTTCATCGCTTGTGGATGAATGATACTCAGGGTGTTCAGATTGAGCATTTTTTTGATATTCTTTTCTAGAAATAGAACGAATCACTTCTGCAGACTCTTCTGCTGCTGGGTGATATTTAGATTTTTTTGATGACGCTTCCATTAAACTTTCTGATTGTTTTTCAACCATTATTGTTTGCAAATGATGAAACGCTTCAAACTCAGGAATAGAAACTCCAAGTTCCCTCGCATACAACCGAATTAAGCCACGCCCATTTAAGCCAGGTGGCAAAACATCCCAATCTCCAATTTCAATTGCATCAATATAACGATCTCTAATTTTAACACGAGCAGAAACCTGAGAGGGTGATAATTTTTTGAGTTCACGAGCGTGACGCAAACGGCTACCAACGAGAGCGGCCGTTTCATAAGTAACGCCAAGTGCATTTTTATCGTTCTGGTATGCTTCTTGGGTCAATTTCATAATAAACGGATCCTTTTGTTGAAGAACCTTAAAATCGTTTTAAAACAGGTCTCGGTTTACCAGAAGATTCTGCCTGCCCAACAATTCCTTCCAAAATCATTCTATCCATAAGACGAGCGGCTCTATTGTAACCTATTCGGAACTCTCTCTGAATACTTGATGTGCTCACGTTTCCAATTTCTTTAGCAAACTCTACAGCTCTATCATAAAGTGTGTTTTCATCGATCGTCTCATTATCATTAGATAATGAAAGTGTAATACTTTCAGTAGATTTGTCATTTTTTTGTCTAAGATCCAAAGATGCTCGTTCAATTTCTTGAATTATATGAGTTTCATACGTTTGAGGATAAAGGGTTTTTAGCTCTTTTACTGTTGCTGCAATTTCTTTGTCTGTCACAAAAGCGCATTGCGCACGGATCACTTTATTAACTCCAGGCTGTAAAAATAACATGTCACCTTTACCTAAAAGTCGTTCAGCTCCTATGGTTTCTATGACCGTACGGCTATCATGGCGAGAAGCAACCTGAAAACTTAAGCGACAAGGCAAATTTGCTTTAATCACTCCAGTTAAAACATCAACACTTGGGCGTTGGGTTGCAAGAATAAGATGAATCCCAGCCGCTCTCGCTTTTTGTGCAAGCCGTTGAATACTATCTTCTACATCTTTTGGTGAAGTCATCATCAGATCGCTCAATTCGTCTACAACAACAACAATATGTGGTAAAATATCGACCTTTTGTAAGTTCTGATCAGTTTGCTGAAATTCACCATTTAAAATGGCATTATTAAACGCCATAATATTTCTCACCTGGTAATTTTTCATCAATCGATATCTGCGTTCCATTTCCTCAATCGCCCATTTTAATGCTCCTGCCGCCTTATCTGGCTCGGTGACAACAGGCATGAGAAGGTGGCCTATTCCATCGTATACCGATAATTCAAGCATTTTAGGGTCAACAAGCAATAAACGAAGCTGCCTTGGCGTTTTACTGACCATTAAACTTATCAACATTGCATTAATACAAACACTCTTACCCGCTCCTGTCGCACCAGCAACAAGCAAATGAGGCATTGCCGCCAAATCAGAAATGAGCGGAGATCCTTCTATATTTTTTCCTAATGCAACAGGTAAAGACATGTTTTTACCTAAAAAAACTTCTGATTCCATAATTTCTCGTAACGAGACTGTTTCTCGATTGTGCGCAGGAAGCTCAATACCTAAAGAACTTTTACCAGGTTGGAGCCCAATCAAAACACTTTGCGCCTTGAGCGCGAGCGAAAGATCATCTTGCAAGGAAAGAACTTTATTTACTTTTACCCCTGATGCCGGTTCAAATTCATGCAAATTGATAACCGGGCCATTTAAACTTCTTGTTACAAATCCTTTAACGCCAAAAGTTGCAAATTTTTCTTCTATTAATTTAGCTTCCTCTTTAAGTTTTAGTTGTTCTAATTCCATGTTTTTCTTAGAATTTAAATTTTTGTGATACTCTAAACAAGACAGGAGTTTATCAAAATCTGTTTGGCTAACATAAGATTCAGTTTGATTTATATTATTATTTAAATTTAAAATTTTTTTTTCGCCCAAGATACTTGCAACAAAATTTTCTGATTCTTCAAATATATTTTGATCTTTTTTTTGGCTAATTTTATGTGATGTCAGATCGTGAGTTTTTTTTAATGCACTCTCTGCATTGTGCTGTGCTATTTCCTTTTCTATGCCTTGATCAGAAATTGCGCCTGCCATTTTTTTAGCAAATTTAAAAGGTATTAATGATAATAAATATGCGCCAGAAGTAATTGGTCTTATTCCTAAAGCAAGCGTTAAACTTGCAATCATCCCAAAAGAAAGTGAGATAAATGCCCCTGTCTTTCCCACAAAAGAAACAAAAAACTGGGCAATTGAATGACCAATCACACCGCCTGTGTATATGTAAATGCCTCTAAAATGAAACTCTGTGGTAACAAGTGAAAGCAAACCTAAATAACAAATAATCAACTGAGGATACCCAAAAAGACGAAGTGCGAAGCGACTTTTTTGTTTTGGTCTTTTAAATGTATTTAATAATTGAATCATAAACACCATTGTAAAAACAATTGAACCTAAACCAAAAATTTGAAAACCCCAATCCGCAACAGACGCTCCAAATAAACCAAAAGTATTAGTTACTTGAGCATGATTTTGAGATGCTACAGAACTAATATTAAATGAGCTTGGATCTGCTGGATTATATGTAATCACCGACACAAAAACACAAAACACTATTGCTAGAAGTATTACATGAACATATTCTTTAACATACTCTAAATCATCTGGCTCATTTTTTTGAAATGTGTCACTTAAAGGTGCTTTATTTTGTAATTCTGTGGATGATGCCATTAAAAGTCTCCATAAGTCACTTACATCTATGGTTTGGAAAGAGGTAACATGTTAAACTCACCGTTGCATCAAATAATTTTAGGGTTCAAATCCCCACTGCATTCTCTCAAATTTTTCCGGCGTAATAAAGCTATGTTGATTTTAGGCATTACGCCCCACTTTGTAAACATGATTATTTATTTTTGGATCCTACGAAATATCGTTATCGGAAAATGGCTCGTCCCCTTATTTAACTCTCTTGCCGTAAAATGGGATGGAACTTTTTTAGCACCAATGTTTCAACCTTTCTTAATTGAAATTGTCATGTGGTTTTTAGGAATCATTTTTTATAGTATCTTTGGCACAAGCTTTGTGAATGCTGTTGCGAGTCCAATATACGATATTATAGCACAAAATTGCTTTGAAAAAACAGCCTTAAAAAAAATACCAAAACAAACTCTTATGGATTTTATTGATAGTATACTTTCAGAAATAACTAAGGCAATTATAGTTTTTTGTATTTTTATTATTACTTTTTTTGTGCATATTTTTGCTCCAATTGTGATTTTAGCAGGAGCATGGTATCTCGGTTGGAACCACATTGATAGAACGCTTCTTCTTTTAAACTTACCTCTTAAAAAAAGAATATCTTTTGGAATCAATAATTTTTGGACTTGTGTTGGTCTTGGCATCTGGAGCTATATTCCAATAATAGGTACAGTCTTTTCTTTTTCGATGGCTGCAGCAGGCGCAATTATTGTTGCAAATATTTCGACTTCGTCAACCCCAGTTGAGTAAAAACAACAAAACAGCTTAAGCAGTTATATTTTCGTTATTTTCATTTTGTCTTAAATTAAGTTGCTCTCTATTTTTTGTATTTGTTGTTAAAAATTCTTTATTACTTTCTACCGTCGGCAACACATTTTTAATACTTTCTTTATGTGTTTTTCTTTTGTGTTTTAGGCTTCTAGTAAATTTGCTAATTTTTTTTAGTTCTTGCAAATACACATCATTATTTTCTTTTAATTGTTTTTCTAGATTTTCAATTTTTTTATAAATTTTCTTTTCCAATTCAAAGTCTTGTTCAAGTATACTTTTTCTATATTCTGTAGATTTTCTGCTATATAAAAGCAAAATAGGGGCTTGAATGGCTCCTAGCAATGCCAACACAGTTCTCAATCCATTAAAAGGGTAGGGATCAAACACTAGAGCGTTAAGTGGCATAAATGCATTCCACAGAACACAACCCCCAATTAATGAAATAAAAAAACAAAGACCCCACCACGAAGTGGAAAATTCATAAAAACGAGATCCAGATTTATCTCTAATTTTTCGAAATGAATCTATTTTTTCTTTTGTGAGTCTCATAAAAATCCTTGGAGATTGACTGAAATACTACAGGCGTTTGAAAGAGCATCTTACACCGTACACCTTCGACAAGAATTTGTAAATATTTTGTGACAAATATGTGACAATGAGGTTTATTATTTAGCAAAACCTTATTTCAACCTACTTTAATCACTATAAATATTTAATTTAAATCACTTAAAAATTCTTTTTCAAACAAAATAGACTTTCTCAACGTGATGAACTTTGTTACAAACAACTCAGAATAAATTATTCCATAATTCTAAAAATTTGGGATAATCTTAACTTCCATTTTTTGAGGAAATCCATGTCTTATCAGCACAAGCAAATTGAACCACATTGGCAAAAATGCTGGAAAAACAGCAGCCTATTTAAAACTCTCGATCACTCCTCTAAACCTAAATACTATGCTTTAGACATGTTTCCTTACCCGAGTTCATCGGGGCTTCATGTTGGACACCCTATGGGGTACACAGCCACAGACATCGTTGCTCGTTTTTACCGCATGAAAGGCTACAACGTTCTCCACCCTATGGGCTGGGATGCGTTTGGACTTCCCGCAGAACAACATGCAATTGATACTGGTGAACACCCATCAAAGGTAACTTACAACTCAATTGAAAACTTTAAAAAACAATTACAAAGCCTTGGTTTTTCTTACGATTGGGAAAGAGAAATTGCCACCTGCGATCCAAAATATTATCATTGGACTCAATGGATATTTTCTTTGCTTTATAAAAAAGGTTTGGCGTACGAGGCAGAAGTCTTTGTAAATTGGTGCCCAGCGCTTAAAACTGTGCTTGCCAACGAAGAAGTTGTTGAAGGCAAAAGCGAAAGAGGGGGGCATCCTGTTTATCGCGTCCCCATGAAACAATGGATGCTAAAAATCACATCATACGCAGATCGTTTGCTCGATGATTTACATAAACTTGATTGGCCTGAATCCACCAAAGAAATTCAGCGCAATTGGATCAAAAAATCGACGGGTGCAAAAATTAAATTTGCCGTTCAACATTTTAATGAAGAAAAAATTGAAGTCTTTACAACCCGCCCAGACACATTGTTTGGCGCAACCTATTTGGTTTTGGCGCCAGAGCATCCACTTGTTCTTAAAATCACTAGCGCAGAGCAACTTTCAGTTGTAAAAGATTATCAAAAAGTTACTTCGCAAAAAAGCGACCTCGATCGCACAGAGCTGAATAAAGAAAAATCAGGTATTTTTACTGGTGCTTTTGCAGTGCATCCTTTAACAGGAAATCCTATACAAATTTGGATTAGCGACTATGTTTTAACAGGCTATGGAACAGGTGCAATTATGGCTGTTCCTGCGCATGATCAAAGAGACCATGAATTTGCTAAAAAATTTAATTTAAATATCATTCAAGTTATCTCTTCGCCTAACAGGAATATTGATATCAATAATCAAGCTTATACTGATGATGGCACAATTATAAATTCGCAATTTTTAAACGGTCTTGACGTTGAGCAAGGCAAAGAAAAAATGATAGAATATCTTGCTCAAAATAATCTTGGTGAAAAAAATACCACATATAAACTTAGAGATTGGGTTTTTAGTCGTCAAAGATATTGGGGCGAGCCAATTCCTATTTTAAAAGATTCTTCTGGAAATGTAGTGAGAAGTCTAGAGGAGCATGAGTTACCTTTAACTCTGCCAGAAGTTACAAGCTACGAACCGACAGGAGATGGCCAAAGCCCACTCGCAGCAATTACAAGTTGGGTGCAAAGAAAAAATGCGCAGGGCGAAATAGAATTTGTCGAAACAAATACAATGCCTGGCACAGCAGCAAGCAGTTGGTATTTTTTACGTTATATTGACCCCTGCAACTCAAAATGCCTTGCAGATTATGAAAAACTCAAATACTGGATGCCAGTAGATCTTTACATTGGCGGACAAGAACATGCTGTTAGCCATTTGTTGTATGCGCGCTTTTGGACAAAAGTTTTATATGATGCAGGCATATGTCCAGTTGATGAACCATTTCAAAAACTTGTACACCAAGGCATGATTTGCAAAGATGGCGCAAAAATGTCTAAATCTAAAGGCAACGGAATTAACCCTGACGATGTTGTAGAACAATATGGAGCCGATGCATTGCGTGTTTACGAAATGTTTATGGGGCCTTTAACCCAAACCAAAGAATGGGATGACAGCAATCTTGCAGGAGTGCATCGCTTTTTAAGCAGAATTACGCGTTTCTTTCTTTCTGATGACGGCAAGAGTCAACTTAACAACGAACCTGCTTCACAACAAGATTTAAAAATTCTTCATAAAACTATTAAAAAAGTAACAGAAGACATAGAAAACCTAAGTTTCAATACTTCGGTTGCACAGATGATGATATTTTTAAACTCAATTGCAGAAACACAATGTAAAAATAAAGAAGTACTGGGTCAGTTTTTAAAAATTTTATCACCCTTTGCACCTCACCTTGCAGAAGAACTTTGGTACAAATGCATTGTTGAAGAAAAAATATCTCCAGAAAGTAAGGATTATCCTTTTGTATCCACAAGTGAGTGGCCTAGCTTTAATCCTGAGCTTACTCAAGATAACGAAATCAAAATTGGTGTGCAGGTAAATGGCAAACACAGAGGAGAAATTTGTTTAGCCGTTAACGCTTCTCAAGAAGAAGCTGTTGCAACTGCAATGCAAAATGCCAATGTGCGTTCTTTACTCGAAGGCAAACCTATTAAAAAAACCATTTATGTTGCTAATAGAATATTAAATTTTGTAATTTAATATTCTATTATTTAGTTATTTTTTTAAAAAATGGTTTTCTAAAAATCTTGCGACACCATCTTCATCATTACTTAAAGTAACATGTTTAGCAGCCATTTTTGCACGCTCAGAAGCATTTGACATAGCAATACCAAAACCACAATTTTTTAGCATGAGCTCGTCATTGTCTCCATCGCCAAATGCCATAATATTATCTACAGAGATATTTTTTAATTTGGCATATTCAAAAACACCAGAATACTTAGTTACATTTTCTGCATTTATTTCAAGATAATCTGGTTTTGAAAGAACAGCATTTAATTTAATTTTACTATCTTTTATAAATTTTATGATATTTTGAATACAATCTGGATTTGCGACGATCATAATTTTTTCTGCACTTTCAATATTAAAGGCTTCTTTTCCTACAATATCTGGAGAAAAACCTATAGTTTTAATTTCAGTTTGTGCACTCTCAGTATAAAAAGGAATTAGCCATTTAAATTCAGAATAAATATGAACCGTAACTTCTTCTTTAGGATTAGATTTTGTATAATGACTAATTGTTTCCCAGGTATCTGCAATAATATTTTTAGGAATTGATTTTTTATATAAAATTTCTCCAGAAAAATTTGCAATCAATGCTCCATTGGAGGCTATTATAAACTGGTCTTCCATGCCACCAATATCTTTTGCTATTTGTAATACAGATCGAACAGGTCTAGCACTCGCTAGCACAACTTTAATTCCTATTTTAGAAATATCATTTAAAATTCTTTTAGAATAATCAGATACTAAATTTTTACTATTTAATAACGTACCATCTAAATCCAGAGCAACAGCTTTCATTTAATATCATCCTTTAAAAATTAATTAATGTTTTAATTTTTTGTAATTGCCTAGAAATACTTACTTCTTTTGTATAATAATGTATTTCAGAAAATGAGATCCACTTTAAGTCAATTGATTCGTCACTTATTGTAACATGACTCTGTTCATCAGCTGTCAAAAGATAGCAGACATCATAATGAAAATGACTAGGCTCATTTTTTCTAGCTGGTATAAAATGAATATCAATATCAAAAGGGATAGGGTGTATTTTATTTAATGTTGCATCAGAATAAAATTTTGGAAAATTAAATAAATCTAAGTAATAAAAATTTTCTAAACCCGATTCTTCTTTTGCTTCTTTAATTGCGACATTATGAACCAAAAAATCACCATCACAATGCCCTCCCAATTGCAACCACTTTTTTAGTTTTGCATGATAAGTAAACAAAACTTTATTTATTTTTGAATTAATAATAAAAGCTGATCCTGTTAGATGGCCTTTTAAACATGTTCTATCAAAACAATTAGGATTCTTTTTTATAAAACTATCAAACTCTTTAATATTATTTAAATTTTCAAATTCATAATTTTTAAATAATCCATTTACAATCTGAGTTTCATAATTATAAAGCGAAGATAAAATAAATTTTCTATTTCCATATTGTTCATAATCTAACATGTTCTATACCAACATCTTTTTAATCTTAAATAAAAGTTTAAAATATTAAAACCAAAAAAGGTTTATAAAAATTCAGTTCAATTAGTATCACAACATTCAATATAATTGCAAATATTCTCAATAAAATACAAAAAGCCAAAAACAGCTCTCAATCATTAAAATTTAAAAATTTTACCCGAAATTACCAGAACAAAAGATAAATTTCTATTCATATTACAAAAAAATAAAAAATCTCTTCACATTAGGCTAAAATAGAGGTTAAATATTTCGTGGTATATCAAAATTATGGAGCACATTATATGATTAATTTAGATACACTTTTTAAAGAACATCTTCAAAAAAGAATGGTCGATGCAGACAAAATCTTACAAGCACAAAATTACAAGTCACTTCTTTTAGGCGCTGGAGAACCTTTTACGTACTTTTCTGACGACTCCGAAGCTCCGTTTAGAGTTAACCCACATTTTGCACACTGGTGTCCTGCAAATGGGCCCTATCACGTTATTAAATATGAATCAGGAAAAAAACCTATTCTTGTCTATTATTCTCCTGATGACTATTGGCATTTCCATACCAAACTCGAAAACTCGTTTTGGACTTCAGAGTTTGAAATTAGAGAAGTGACAACTATTGATAAAATTTGGGAATCTCTTGGAGATCTGTCTTATAGCGTATTTATTGGTAACGATACCAAATTCGCTGCGACAAAAAACATCAAGCTCAATTGCGAGCTTGTTGAAGCGCGCCTTAACTGGTACAGGCGTTTTAAATCTAATTTTGAAATATTTTGCCTCTCAGAGGCCAATAAAATTGCCGCAAAAGGACACAATGCTGCAAAAGTTGCTTTTTTAAGCGGAGCCTCTGAATACGAAATTCATATGGCCTATCTCAATGCAATAGAATGCACCGATCACGAATTGCCTTACACTGGCATCGTTGCACTCAATCAAAATGGCGCCATACTGCATTATCATGGGCGAAATAAAAACCGCAACGGCCAAGTCCTTTTAATTGATAGCGGAGCAAAATTTTTTCATTATGGCTCAGATATTACAAGAACCTATGCAACAAATCAGTGTGATCCCTTATTTCTAGAATTACTTGCTGAAACAGAAAAAATACAACAAGAGCTCTGTCATGAAGTAAAGTCGGGGCTTTATTTTCCTTCTTTACACGAACAATGTCACATTAAATTAGCTAGAGCACTAGAAAAAGTAGGAATTCTAAAAATTGCTGGAGATTATGAACTCGCACTAAAAGAAGGAATTACAAAAGTTTTTATGCCACATGGCCTTGGACATATGTTGGGTGTACAAGTACACGATATTGGCGGAAAACAGCTAAATGAAAGCGGCAATTTTGCACCAGAAAACCCCCCAAATGTTTTATATCGCTCTTTAAGGTTTGTTGGAACCTTAGAAAATTCGGTGATTGTTACAATAGAACCAGGCATCTACTTTATTCAATCATTGCTTAACCAATTTAAACAAAATAATAAACATGCTAACAAAATAAATTGGGATATAATTGAAAAACTCACTCCGTATGGAGGTATTCGCATTGAAGATAACGTTGTGCCACTGCAAAATTCTTACCGAAATTTAACAAGAGAACATTTGCCATAATTACATTCCATTTTGTACCCTATGAACTGTAAATGTTATTAAATTAACAATTTCATCGATGTCCGAATTTCGCGCTAAAACATTAACAGGTTTTTTCATTCCAGTCAGAATTGGACCAATTGATGTTGCACCTCCTAATTTTCCTAAAAGCTTGTAAGCAATATTTCCTGACGTCAAATCAGGAAATATCAAAACATTTGCAGGACCTTTAAGAGTTGAAAAACCATAAGAATGTTCTAATAATTCTGATGAAAGCGCAAAATCTGCTTGCATTTCTCCATCAATTTCTATGTCTGGGCGCAGTTTTTTTACAATACCTGTAGCCTTACACACTTTATCAGACTCTGGATGCTTGGTACTGCCAAAATTACTAAAACTTAGCATAGCCACTCTTGGCTGCTCACTTAAATATATTTTAGCCATGTCATGCGTTTGAATTGCGATTTGCGCCAATTGTTCTGCATTGGAGTTAATATTCACTGTTGTATCAGCAACAAATATGCTTCTTTCTTTCCACAGCAACATATAAATACCAGCAAGAACTTTATCTGTTTGGGTACCAATTATTTGTAAGGCAGGTCTTATTGCATCTCCATAATTATGATGCACTCCAGAACAAAACGCATCGGCATCACCTGTTTCAACCATCATTGTTGCAAAGTAATGATGATCACCCGTAACAAGTTCATATGCCCCCATACGTGTCACACCTTTTCGCGCTCTTTTTTCTAACAACAATGAAGCATATTTTTCTGATCTTTTATCTTCTGATGGGTCAATAATTTCAACCTGAGTTAAAAGTTTATCTAACTTTGCATCTTGAATTAAACTTCTAATTTTTTGAATATCACCAATTAAAATTGGCTCACAAATTTCTTCGGCACAAACAATTTCTGCAGCTTTTAAAATTTTTAGGCTAGCACCTTCTGGCAACACCACTCTTAGTTTTTTGCCGCTTGTTCTATTTGCCACAACAACACTTCTTTTAATTTTTCGAGTTACTGATTGCAGGACACCCAAACGAGACTCCAACAAATCAACATAATGCTCAATATCGATGTTTTTTCTTGCCACTTTTGTTGCAAGCGCAGCTTTTGCCACAGCGGGCGCCACACGCAATAAAAGCCTTGGATCAAAAGGTTTAGGAATTAAGTATTCTCTGCCAAAACCTTGCAATGTACTGCTTGCATAAGACTTCGTGACACTCTCTGGAATATCTTCTTTTGCTAAAGCCGCTATGGCATGCACAGCCGCCATTTTCATATCTTCGTTGATACGAGTTGATAAAACGTCCATGGCTCCTCTAAAGATATAAGGGTAACCAAGAACATTGTTCACTTGATTGGGATAATCTGATCTTCCTGTGGCAATTATTGCATCACTTCGCACTGACTTAATATCAGCCGGAGAAATTTCTGGGTCAGGATTTGCCATAGCAAATATAATAGGGTCTTTAGCCATGGACTTAACCATTTCTTTAGTAACAGCCCCTGCAACACTTAAACCACAAAAAAAATCGACCCCTTTGATTGCTTCGGCAAGAGTTCTTTTTTTAGTGTCGTTTTCAAAGCGAGCCTTATATTTATTCATTCCTTCTGTGCGGCCTTTATAAACAACACCCTTAGAATCGCATAAAATTAAATTTTCCTTTTTGAGCCCTAAGTTTATATACATTTGCGCACAAGCAATAGCTGCAGCACCTGCACCATTCACAACACATTTCACATCAGAAATTTTGCGTTTTGTAATTTCGCATGCATTTAATAAAGCCGCACCGCTTACAATTGCCGTACCATGCTGATCATCATGAAAAACAGGAATATCTAACTCTTCTCGCAATCGTTCTTCGACTTCAAAACATTCAGGCGCTTTAATGTCTTCTAAATTAATGCCACCAAAAGTCGGTTCTAACATTTTACATGCACTAATTATTTCTTCTGGAGTTTTAGCATTCAATTCAATATCGTAACAATCAATATCTGCAAACATTTTAAAAAGCACTGCTTTACCTTCCATAACAGGCTTTCCTGCTAATGGACCAATCGCTCCAAGACCCAATACCGCCGTTCCATTTGTAACAACCGCGACTAAATTACCTTTAGCGGTGTACTCATAAACCAAAGAAGGATCTCTTGCGATTTCTTTGCAAGGTTCAGCAACGCCAGGAGAATATGCTAAGGTAATATCTTTTTGATTTTTACACTCTTTGGTTATACCTGTTTCAATTTTTCCTTTACGCCCTTTACGATGATAGTGCAAAGCTTCTTCTTTTAAACTCATATTTAATGTCCTCTTTTTGTGTTACAAACAAAACGGCAATTTGGAAGATCGGTAAACAATACTCCGTCACTAAATTTCTTGCAATATGATAATTAAATTATAAATATTTAAAAATAAAAATCAAAAATAATTAAAATTTTTAAATACCATTGATTATTGCTGTTTTAATTGTATCAAATTCATTTATAATAGTTAAATGCGTCGCAGAAGGAACATCAATAATTTTTAATTTACTCACATCATCTAATAAATTAGAAATATTATTATCTTTTAAAAGAATAGAATAATTTAAATAATTATTTACATTTTTTAAATTACCACTTTTCCTAAATTTTAAAGCCTTTAATAAGGTAACATTAGAAAATTTCAGCTTACAAGAAATTTTCTGCGATAAAAACCCATCTTCAATATCATATATGGTACAAATTTTATCAATATAACTATTATCAAATCCTAAAAAATTAAAATCCTGTTTACCATATTTTAAAAATGTTTCGAGATTCATTTTATTTTTATTCATATAATCGTCAAAATAAAATGAATCAAGTAAAAATAAATTTATATTTCTATGCCCCATAATTTCTAAAAGCGATGCAATCTCAAGACAAATAAAACCACCCAACGACCATCCCAAAAAATAATAATTTTGCTGCTTACATTTTAGCATATATGTTTCTATATGTTTAAGATAATAATCAGAAAGATGATTTAAACTTGTAATTTTATCATTATTATTAAGATTATAAGAATCCACTCCTAAACAATAAAAATGATCTTGCAAATGTTCTGCTAATTTCGCATAAACTTCACAGCCTGAGCGTGCAGGATGCACCATAAACATGATAGGATTTGAGGATTTTTTGTTTAATTCTACAATTGGTGTGTAATTTTTTGATTGATGCGTAATTTTTAATGCAATATTTTTAATATTTTTACTCACAAAAATATCTGAAAGCTTAATATCAAAACTTAAATTATTATTAATTTTATTTAAAAGCTTAATTGCAAATAAACTATTTCCTCCCAAATCAAAAAAGCTAGAATTTATACTAATTTTACTTTTAGAAATATTTAATATCTCACTCCAATAATCTAATAATTTAATTTCAATATCATTACTTGGAAGCTCAAATTTAACTGTATTATGTTTATCAATTTTTGGTAAAGCAGCGACATCTAGTTTGCCGTTTGCTGTTAAAGGCAGTGCATCAATTTGCAAAAAATACTGTGGCATCATATATGTAGGAAGTTTTGCTTGAACATAATTCCGTAAAAAATTGTGATCAATCAATAAATCAGATAAATCAGATAAATAATATGCAACCAAAAATTTATTATTTTCAGAAAGTATCACAACTGAGTTTTTTATTCCAGAGTAAGAATTTATTACATTTTCTACCTCTTGCAACTCTACTCTAAATCCATTTAACTTTACTTGAAAATCAATTCTACCATAATATTCTAATTCGCCATTTGGCAACCATCTTACAAGATCGCCTGTTTTGTACATCTTACGAAATAAAGATTTACCATCATCTTGTATAGGAATAAATGGATTTTCAATAAAACTTTGTTTAGTAAAATCTTCATTTTTCCAATAATAATTTGCTAAACTTGAACCAGAAATACACAATTCACCAACTGTATTAATTGGCAATAAATGTAAATTTTTATCTAAAACATAAGCTTTTAAATATCCAAATAATTTGCCAATAAATATACGCCCAAAATATAAATCATGATTTAAATTATTTATTAAAAATTCTTTATATGTAACCTCTCCTGTTTCGGTTGGACCATAATAATTTATAAATCTAATACTATCCAAATATTTATTAATTAATCTTATATCTAATGGCTCACCACTTAAAACTATTCTATTAATTGACTTTAAATCAAATAAATTAACCAACTCCGCAAAAACCTTAAATTGAGATGGTACAAAATGACAAATATTTACCAAATGTTTTTTTATCAAAAATTCAATTTCGGAAATATCAAAATGGTTTTCTGTAACAACCAAAGAGCCTCCAGAAGTTAGCGTTGTAAAAATATCAGAAAAAGAAACATCAAAAATATAATTTGTTTTAAAAAGATAAACATCTTTTGATGACATTTTATTAATAGAAGCCATTTTATTAATTCTTAAAAGGCAACTTTCATGAGGCATTGCAACACCTTTAGGTACGCCTGTAGTTCCAGAAGTATAAAGTAAATATGCCAAATCATTTATTGCTACACTGGTGCTAATATTTTCTGAAGAATACTCTGAAATTTTATCTATAACAATATTCACATTTACAAAATTATTATAACAATTATTAAATATTTTAATATTATAAGAATCAATTAAAACTATAATAGGATCAGCATCCTTTAATATATAATCAATACGATCTTTTGGCGTATTTGGATCTATTGGTAAGTATGCTTTACCAAGCTTTAATATTGCTAAAATAGATATTATCATTAAATCACTTCTATTTTGAATAATAGCAACAAAATGACTTTTAGAAATATTAAAATTAATTTTGATATAATTTGCAAGCTGATTGGATTTACAATTTAATTCAAAATAATTTATTATTTTATCTTTAAAAATTAAAGCATTATTATTACTATAATTTATAACACAGTTCTCAAATAAATCTATAATACTGCTGTACTTAGTAAAATCAATATCAGTAGAAATATTTAAATTTCTCACCAAATTTTCTTGCTGAGTATTGATAAATGAAACTTTTTTAAATATTTCTTCGGGGTAAATAACAACTTTATTCAAAACGCCTACAAAATATTCCAACATCTCATCTATGATTAGATCTTCAAATAGCTCACCTGCATACTTAATTTTAAACTGTATTCCATTTTCTAATTTATAAACTATAGCAGATAAAGGATAATCTAATGTCTCATAAACTTCATCAAAACATATAGATAAAGATTCATCTATTTTGTTAATAAATTGCATTGGATAATTTTCATAAACAAAAATAACATCAAATAATCTATTTTCTCCATTATAAATTTTAAAAAAATCAGCATGACTTTTTTCATTCATTTCATTAATTTTATCTTGTAATAATTTGATTATTTCGATAATTTTAGTATTACTTGTTTTTGCAAGGTTTATATAAAAAGGAAGTGTATTAATCAGTAGACCAACAACATTTTCTACTCCAAAAATAGGCAAGTTTCTTCCTGATACAGTAGTTCCTATAACCATTTTTTCTGCATTTCCATATACACTTAAAAGTTTACAAAAAGCGAAAAAAACAATCGCATTAATTGTCACAGAATATCTTACAGATAAAGATTTAATATTATCAAAAGTAGAGTTATCAATATTTAAAATTTTTTCTTTTTGTGTTCTAATATGTCTATAATTAGCAAAATATAATTTATTATTTTTTGCACTATTACAAAATAAGCACGATAAATCAAGATTATTCTCCATAGTTTTAATGCAATTATTCCAATAATCAATATTTTTATCCATTTCTTTACTAATAAGCTTAAATGTATCGCTATATACTGTATCATATTTATTTTTTATTATTTTCTCGCCTTTATTGTATAAATCGTGCACCTCACTCAATAAAATAGCAATACTCCATCCATCTATTGCAGAATGATGCGCACTAAATAAACAAGTGTACAAATTTTTATATTGTTTAATAATACAAATTCTAATTAATTTTCCATTTTTTAAATTAAAATATTCTAAACGATCTTTGGTTTTATAATTTTTTATAAATTGATTTTTTTGTAGTATATTTTTCTCGCTGATATCGATATAGCGCCAATCTAGTTTTGTATTCTTATCGATAATTTGAATAATTTCTTCGTCCCACGCAAATCTTAATCTAAAAATTTCATGTTTTTTAGCAGTATTTTCCCATGCAATTTTTAGTTGTTCTAAATTTAAATTTCCTTCATAATTAAACGAAATTTGATTAAAATATGCACAATCATCATATTGTTTATTGAGCGAATGATAAATTAGCCCACTTTGCAAATAAGTTGTTGGTAATATATAATCAATTTCATTTTTAAATTGTATGTTATTTAAATAATTTTGCGATATAAAAAAATCAACATCGCTTAAAGTTAAATATTTTCTGTCATATTTTGCAATTTCATTAATAGAGTCAATTAAATATTTTTTAAATAACACACCAAAATTATTTAAAGAATTTATTATAATTTGACCTTCAAAATAAACATATAATTTTTGATTAAATATTAATGAATTGCAACATATATAAAAATCTTTAAATTTAGACGAATAAAATGAGCGACCACTATTCTCTTGAACAAGACTCCATTTGTTATCTTGACTATTAAAAATTTCTTTATTTTGCTCAATAGTACCAAAATAATTAAATAATATTTTAGGGGACAATTTACTAGAATAAGAATAAAATGCACCATATCCAATACCATTATTGGGCACTTTTTTAAAATAATCTTTTACATAACAAATTTGCTCTGCAAAAGTTTTTTTGACTTCTAATTTTACAGGAAACATGTTAGAAAACCAACCAATTGTATCGAGTATGTCAAAAGTAGAATCTACTTCGTTACGTCCATTTCCCTCCATCATAATATAATGCTCTTTAGCATGTGTAATATTATACAAAGCAGAAACCATTGCTGAAATTAAAAGATCTTGAACTGTAGTATTAAAAATAGGATTTACTTTATCGAGAATTAAACGTGTTTCAGATAATTCAAAATCAACAGTACAATAATTTATATCTTTACTTTTATTTATTAATAAATAACTCATTAAATAATTATTTATTAATTTAAAATTATTTAACACATCATCCCAATATTTTTTTTCGTTAAAATTTTCTGATGAATAATTTTTAATTTTTTCTGCCCATTTTAAATAACTCGTTCTTTTTAATAATAATTCATTATTATAATATAAATTAAACAAATCGTTTTGTATTATTTTCCAACTAATAGTATCTATTAATAAATGATGAACTGCAACAAATATTCTAGCTGTATTATTATTAAACCCATAAATATATCCAAAAGAATAGAGTGGCCCATGCTCTAAGTTAAAATTATTTTGCCAATCTTTTAAAACATTTAATAGCTCATTATTAAAATCTATAGATTCCTCAAAGCTAATTAAATCTTTAATATTTAATATTTTTAAGTCAGTATCAATTTTTTTGTCTTTATAAACCTGAATCCAATTATTGTTATTTTTTTTAAAACTTATCTTAAATGTATCGTGAATATTAATTAACTTATTAATAGACTGTTTTAAATTTTCTAGATCAAGTATACTTGTTTTGATTAAAAAATAATGATTCCAATGTTCAAAATTAGCAAATTTATTAGCAAAAAACCATTTCTGAATTGGCAATAAAGGATATTCACCAGATGCAGCTTCAATATTAGACAAATAATTTAAACTAGATTGTTTGTTTAATAGCAATTCAATATATTTTGAAATATTTTCTATAGTTTTTAATTTAAGAATGTCTTTAACATTTAATGTTAATTTATAACTACTTCTAATTCTGCTTACTGCTTGAATTGCTTTAATGCTATCTCCGCCCAAACTAAAAAAATCAGAATGGATTCCAATAAAACTTATATTTAATCCCAAAATTTCGGCCCAAATAGAGCATAATTTTTGTTCTATACTATTTCTGGGTGTAACAATATTTAAACTTTCTTTAATTTCTGGATTAGGCAGTAATTTAATATCTATTTTTCCATTATTATTTAATGGAAATTTATCTAAGTTTATATAAAATTTTGGAATCATAAAATGTGGTAATACTTTTTGTAAATATTCTATTATTTGGTTATCTTGAATAGATATATCAGATACATAATAGCAAATAATTGTTTTATTGTAATTTAAACTTGGTGTATCTAATTTTTTAGCAAGTATATAAACTTTTTTTATTCCTTTTATACTTAAAATTGTATTTTCAATTTCTTCTAGTTCTATTCTAACTCCACTAATTTTAACTTGAAAATCGTTTCTCCCAATGTATTCAATTATTCCATTTGATAATCTTCTAACCAAATCTCCCGTTTTATAAATTTTAGAATTTATATTATGTTTAATTTCATTTTCATTCTGAAATGGATTTTTAAGAAATTTTACTTGGTTTAATTTGTCTCTATTTAAATAACCAGCACAGAGTCCAACGCCTGTAAGATACAACTCTCCTATTGCTCCATCAGGTAATGGTTGCAAGCTATTATCTAAAATATATGCCTTATGATTATACACCAAGCTACCAATACAGTTAGCTTCTAAAAAATTAGTATACTTATGCATAAAACACATAACAGTATTTTCTGTTGGCCCATATGCATTATAAATAACTTTATTTTCCTTTAAATACTCTTTAACTATTAAGCTATTTGTTTTATCACCTGCTACAAACAACACATCTAAGTTTAATGGCCTTTCTTTATTGAGTATAACCGGTGGAAGTACAGCTAAATTTATGCCATTATCATCAATAAATTTAGCTAATAAATTATAATCTTGTCGAGTTTCTTCATCTACAAGGTACAATTGATTTCCCAATAACAGTCCACTGATCAATTCCCAAACATGAGCATCAAATACAAAACTCGAAAAAAATAAGACTTTTATTTTTTTATTAAAAAATTCATTTTTTAAATTATTTTTTTGAAATTCAATTAAATTTGATACACTTTCATTTTTAATTAAAACTCCTTTTGGCTTCCCAGTTGTTCCTGACGTATAAATTAAATATGAAATATCTTTTTTTCCAATATTAATATTAGGATTATTTCTATATTTAATTATATTATTTGTATCTAAAAATTCATCATTAAAAATTAAATTATTTAGCAAATTAAAGTTATTTTTAATTTTTTGTGTTATTCTTATATTACTATTCATTATTAGTATATTTAATTTTGTATCATCAATAATAAATTTTATTCTATCAAATGGATATTCTGGATCAATTGGTACATAAACCGCTCCAGATTTTAATACAGATAAAATCGCAATTATTAAATGCTCACTTCGCTCCATTAGCAATCCAACATAATCACCTTTATGAACATTAAATTTATCAATTAGATAATTGGATAAAATATTTGCCTTATTATTAAGTTCAGAGTAGCTCATATTTTTACCATTAAAATGCAATGCATTATTTTTTGGAAATTTAACTACATGATTTTCTAAATATTCTATAGGTTTTTTATATTTAAATTTTTTTTCATATTTTTTATTCCAATCATAAATTACTTTTTTTTCTTCGCATTTATCCAAGAGATGCAGCTGGTTTATTTTTAACTTACTAAATTCATCGCTTTTACTAAACATAAAATCAATTATTTGATTAAAAATATTTTTATAATTTTTACATAAATTTTCTATTAATTGTTTAGAAATTTTTTTATTTTTATAATTAATTCTAAATTTAATTTCATTAGAAAATTGCTGAACTTCAAAGACAAAATCATGGGTAAGTGCAATATTTGAATTTTTTGTTGGCTGCACATTTAAATTATTAAAATTAAATGATGTTTGCTGCAAAAAAGCGCTTGAAAAACCAATAGAACTAAATTTATTACTCTTTTTTGAAAATACGTTATACATTGGAAAATAGTTTAATCTATATTCTTCGTTTTTTAGTGATTTTAAAAAAATCTTTGTTTCTAAAATCAATTCTTTAACAGTTTTTTCACCATTAATATTAAATGGAATAAAATTTATATTTACGTTAGCTCCGTAAAATAATTCAATTCCCTCTTTAATAGAAATGGGATATGCAATTATAAAATTATTTTGATTTGTATATTTATACAAAGTAATGGCATACACAATTTTTGAAAACAGATAGTTTGTAATTGCAAATTTTTTTCTTATCGCAGACATTTTGTCAAAATATTCTCCTGTAATAGAAAAATAGATTTCTTCAATTCCAAAAATTTTTTGATTTGTTAATTCTACTCTATCATTTTTACTAAAATCAGTATTTTCTATTAGAAATTCTATGTTTAATACGTCATAATTTTCTATTTTACTCATCCAAAAATCATAACATATGTTATAGTATTTTTTAATTTCATTTTCCAATTTTAAAGAAAATTCTATTATATTATTTTTTTGATCATCAATAGAAATTGGGTATCGGTAATTATTTAAATTATAATATTTCGAAACTTCAGCATAAAATTGCTCTGCAGATGCACCATCAATAATTGCATGATGTAAAATATAAATTAGTCTATACTTATTTTCATCAATTTTAAATAATCCATATCTATATAATGGACCACTTTCTAAGTTAAATTCTCTTTGCAAAAAAATTTTAATTTCACTGTTAATATTTTTATCAAAATATTCTAAATCTAATACTTCATTATTTTTTTTCCAGTAAAATTTTTCATTTATCTCAACAACATGTGCATTAAAAATAAAAATATCTTTTATCATATTTTTTAAACAAATATTAAGTTTTTTGTAATTAATTTCTCCTTCAATAGTTTGATCGATCACCATGTGATAATCTGTTCTTTGAGGATTTAATTTCCATTCAAAGTAAAACACGCTCTGAAATGGAGATAATGGAATACTCTGATCCATTGTAACTTCCTAATGTTTAATTTTTATATGACTATTTTTATATTTTATAAAAATTAGTATTAATAAAATTTTACCTAGATCTTTTAAACTTTATATAATTTAAATTTTTATAAAAAACTTGATATTATCCAATTAATAAATAACTATTTTAAACTAAAATTTGTAAAATTCAAAAATCAGTATAGCATATCTTTTCTTAAAAATAAAGAAACACTAATAATTTTATTGTATTATTTTTTAATTGGTCTTAATTTTTTAAATAAACAGACGATTGCTTAAAAGTACAAAGGAGTGAATATTAAAACATGCTTATTGAAAACAAAGCATTAAACAGCAAAATATTAATTGTTATTTTACCTATTTTTGCTTTAACAATAGGAATTCACTTTGTTTTTCAAATTTTTCAGACTAGCAATCAATTTCAAGAAGAATTTGATAAATCCATAAAAAATTCTTTAAAAATTTTATCCCCCGCGCTTTCTTTAAACATTTTTAATTTGGATAAAGCTGGTGTGACTTCTTCTTCAAAGGGATTGTTTACTAACGATTCTATTGAAAAAGTTTTAGTGTTTTCTGATAAAGGAAAATTTTTTAGTGGGGTTGAGCGCAAAAGTGATCAAAGTCTTGTAGATCTTGAAGGCGCTAATCAAAATTTAGAAGTTTATACAAAAGAGCAAAATCTTAGTAAATTTAATGATATTGAGGTTATTCTTAAAGATAACACGACCCGCGTTTATATTTCATCAATAGTAGATACCAAGTCTACAAGAATTGATGGTCTACTCGTGGTAGAAACCACAACAAAAAACTTAAGTATTCGGACTTATTACATGATAATAAGTTCTATTTTAAGCTTGTTAATTAGTTTGTTTGTTGCTGGTATTAGTTCATACTTTATTATCAAAAGAACAATCTCTAAGCCGCTTGAAAAACTCGGTTCTGATATTGGAGTCGGCTCTAACGAAATTTTAAGTACCAGTAACAATCTCAATAAAGCCTCTGTTGATCTATCTGATTCTATTAAAAAACAAACCTCTGCGATTGAAAAAACGTTAGAACAAATTCAAAATATGGAATCGGTTGTCGAAGAAACCCGAAAAAATGCAGCAGAATGTACCTCTGTTGTGGGTGTTCTTAATGATAAAACTAAAGAAGGTAACACTACCATTGATGCAATGATGATTTCTATTGAAGCTATTAAAAAATCTAGCAAAAACCTCGAAAAAATTTCTGCTATTATTAAAAACATCTCCCAAAAAGCTGTTGTTATCAATGAAATTGTTTCTAAAACAGAACTTCTGTCCCTCAATGCCTCGATTGAAGCCGCTAGAGCCGGCGAATTTGGCAAAGGCTTCTCTGTGGTAGCAGAAGAGGTGGGTAACCTTGCTAAAGTGAGCGGAGACGCTGCAAAAGATATTGAAAACCTTATTGGTGAAAGCATTAAAGTGTCTGAATTGGTGATTAACGAAATGAACAATAGTGTGCAACGCGTGTTAAAAGACTCTGAAAAGGTATCTGCCTCATTTCAACAAATTGCATCAGGAGTTACCAATATTTTTGACAATACTATGAACATCCAAAAAGCAACGGATAAACAAAACGATTCCATTAAAGAAGTGTTAGACTCCACAAACTTTCTCAATAACTCAAACAAAGTCACACACTCTGCCACCGAAAAATCTTTGCTACTTGCTAAAAATCTC
>QOVW01000116.1 GCA_003339605.1 Spirobacillus cienkowskii
AGAAAACTTATTTGCTCGATTAAAACAATTTAGAAGCATTGCGACCCGTTACGATAAAAGTAAAAATAACTATGCTTCATTGATTTACATGGGGTGTTCCATCATTTGGGGGAAAATTTGAGTACACACCCTAGATAAAATTTTGATTGAATAATTTAAGTTTTTTTGTTTACTTAATTTCAAGCACCTTCTCGCGGCTTGTTTGGCCTTTGATTATAGAAACAGAGGATTTAGAAACCCCAAAACTTTTTGCAATTAACTTAATCACTGCGTCATTGGCTTTGCCATCTTCTGGAGGCGCTGTAACATAAACCCTTAAAAAAATACTATTATCTGGCAAAACTTCCTGTTTAATTTTCTCTGTTTTTGCTCTTGTTGTTACTTTTATTTTTATTGTAGTGGGTATTGTCATGTTTTTAAAGTTCTGTTTTTTTGTAAAGCTGAATCATATTCAAACCAAAATCTTGATTTTCTTTTATGTTTTAATTCAATTTCTTTTAAATATTCATGATGTCTTTGTAGTTTTCCCCAGTTCGTTATTTTAGAATTTAAAACACCGCATGTTACCAAATCTTTAGCTGCATAATTATAGTATTTAGATTTTGTTTCATCTAAAATTGCTTGAATCATCGTTCTGTAAAGTAGTGTGGCCGCAATGGGGCTAGCATTTTTTAGTAAATCTGCGGCTGGTCTTAATGTATAATACTGCCTTCCATTTAATTCATTAAATCTAGCGTGCACAAACTTAGCGGCCTCTTCAAGATTTTGTGTTTGTACGAGAAAATTCAAACTAATGTGTGGTTCTGAAAATTGAAATGCCTTTGTAATGGCGTCTGCTTGAAATGATTCTTTGTTATTAGGATCGATGATTTTTAAAATTTCTTCATAAAGTTTTGGATTTAAAGTTTCGGCAAACCATGATAGCCGCTCTTTTTGAGCTTGTTCATGATTTTTATCTAATTCTAGTGCTTGTATTCTGAGATATTTTTTATCGTGTTGCCAAGGATGACTATTAAATATTTCCATATTATCTAGCCACTGGAGAGCTTCCTTTGGTCGTTGGTGTTTGATAAATCTTTTAGCTATATCAAGATGATCGTAAGCACAAATGTTATTGTTAAATGAACAGGCTCTAATATAATTTTCAACGTTATTTTGACAATCTGCAATAGATTTTAGGCCAAGTTGAATTTGAAAAGCATTTTGATCATTTGCTACATGTTCGAGTTTTTTGTGAAGAAACTCAAAATCTTGATCTTTTAAAATACCTTTAAAGCAAAGGATAATATCATCATAAATACCATAATCATTATTCATGAATCGTGTAAAAATTGTTTCTACGATTTCTTGATTATTGAAATGATTTATGTGTTTTGCAATTGAAGCTAAGTCTTCGCATGCTGTAGAAAAAACATCGCCGATAATACCGTTACTGTCGTCAACGCGTTCCAATGTATTTTTATGTAAATCTAAAAAATCAAGCATTATTTCAAAAGCGATTTGTGGAGATTTTGTCTTTAAATCATCTACAATTCTTAAACGCAATTCATACAGCCTATCAGCTAAAGAATCGGTTTCACAATAATTAAGAAATTTTGAACATTTTTTAAGGGATGTGATTTCTTGTTTAATTATATTGATTATTTTTTTAGGAGTTTCATCTAAACCTGCGAAAATGATATCAAGTCGCTTTTGAGTATCTTCATTGCTAGCATGTAATGATAGTAATATATCAACAAGCTTTTCATGATTTGTAGCTATTAATAATTCTTTTAACGTTAATTCATTGTTTTTGAAATTTTTTTTAGTCACTTGTAACCTTAAACAAAATTTTTAAGTTTCACAATTTTCATTGACCACTTTTGCGACACACATATCAGACCAAACATTTAATGAGGTTTCAAGCATATCAATTAAACTATAAAAAGGTAAAATAAGGCCTAAAAGAACAATCGGCACATTCATGCTAGCAAGAAGGCTTGCGCTTAAAAAGAAGCATCCCATTGGTACACCTGCATTGCCGATTGCTGCAATAGTGGCAATAAAAATCCAGGCAATCATTGTGCTTGCTGTAATTTCTATACCATTATTTTGCATAAGAAAAATAACAGTTGCAAAAATAAAGGCGGCGCATCCATTCATATTGATGCTGGTGCAAAGGGGCAAAACAAAGCGGCTTACTTTTGGGGAAATATTGAGTTTTTGTTCAGCCACTTCCATTGTAACAGGTAAGGTGCCCGCCGAAGATTTCGTAAAAAAAGCCAAAGATAAAGCGGGAGATGCTCCCTTTATAGTTTGCAGTACAGGAATTTTATTAATTTTTAACCATAGTGGTAAGATAATTAAACCTTGTACAATATTGGCAAGTACAATAATGCCTAAGTATTCGCCAATACCTTTAAAATCAAACCCCTCTTTGAGCTGCATCACGGTTACTGTAATAAAGCCAAATAAAGCAATTGGTATGATTGCAATAATCCATTTGGTGATTACAATAAAAAGAGAGTGTGCGCCCTGAAAAAAATGAATAATTGTTTGTTTTGATTCAAGCTCTGGAATGTAGCGAATGGCTGCGCCAATTACAACAGAAATTAATAAAACCGACATGACTTGATGCTCTAAAAATGGAGAGAACAGGCTTGTCGGTAAAATATTTAAAATGTGCGTTAAATAATTTTGGTTAGTATATGCTGTAAGAGGCTCAGAAAGAGCTGTTATTTGGACGCGGCTAGGTTGGATTATCCAATATAACAAGCAGCTTATGGATGCTGCAATGAGAGTTGTTCCCAGGGTATAAAATAATGTAAGCCGCCAGATTTTTTTGGTGGAGGCGTCAGAGCGGTAGCTCGACATGGTGACGATGAGAGACAGAGAAATAACGGGTAAACTTATAAATTTAAAAATTTTTATAAAGGCATCTGACACAAAAATACCAATGCTTTGAAATGTGCAGCTTGATGAAAGTCCACAGGCAATGCCCAATAAAATCATGAGCAAGTATGCCAAAGGTTTTATAAAAATCTTTAAATTTTTTAGAGGGTATGAAAAGAGCATTCTAATTTCCTGTGTAATTTTAAAGCAAATAATATTATAATTCAGAAGGGTAAAGACAAAAAATACAACATCGAAGTAAAGAGAGGAAAAAGAAATTATTAATGAAATAAAGCATAGAAACTACCAATAAGGAAAATTGCTTATAACAAAGCAACCCAAATATTATTCAGCTTTTCAAATAAGTCAACTTTTAATTTTTACTTTAGGTGAATAATACGCCGTCCACTAAGTTTGTTGGCAACATAGATAACCAAAAATAAATATTTATACGGAAATTGATGAATATTGAAAACAGGATATGCTGCAGT
>QOVW01000041.1 GCA_003339605.1 Spirobacillus cienkowskii
TTTTTTGTTTTTAGCTTGAAAGAAGAGTAACCATTTTTCAAGCCTTGTCATACTACCATTATACATGCCTTTAGGCATTTTGGGTATAATTAAATAATGAATTTCAAGATCTGGGGCAACAATTTCGTGGTTGTCGACATCTAAAACAGAGAGCAGTCTGTGGTAACTGTTATTTTCGGGGAAGAGGTCAAAGTTTATAATATTAATACACACGCAGCGCTTTAATCCTTTGTAATGATTTCCATTTTCTAATTGGTTGGAATACAAACTGCTCCAATAATACAAACTTCTTTTAACATAATGTTTTTCTGGTGCGACCTGCATTTCAATATTGATTTTGCTGCCGTCATCGAGTTCAGCGAGAACATCCAAAAAGCATTCTTTGCCATTGGCGATATTTTTTGGCAGAGAAGAGTTAACAAAGGTAACAGATTTTACCAATTTTTCGTTTTTGTTGGCAAATATACTATTAACAAGGTCAATAAAGAGTTCTTGTTTTTCGCCAAAAATTTTTTTGAAGATGGAATCCACTTTGGGGTCAAAAATATCGACAGATTCGGTTTGGAACATAAAAATCCTTCAACAATAAACACGTTATTTTTAATTTCACTGCGTAATTACAGTTTGCAAACTGCAAATACAACTTGCTGCGAGCTTCATGTGCAATTCACACTTGAAGCTCGCCACCCTAATTGCAATGTGTGTACCAGTCAATTGTATGAAGATAAAAAATGAAGTTAGAGAAAATCTAATGAAAAAGTGAAATGAAAACAGCTGTATTTTATATTGAGTTATTTATCAACGTCGTTTTTAAAAATAGGTTTAAATTTTATGTGGAGTTTATTTTTATTATCGATGTATTTTTCTTTCACCCATTTTTCAAAATCATTTGAATCGAACTTGTTAATTATTTTATGAATACTATCTTTATCAAAAATATTATTTTCTTCTAACATAATATTATAGTAAAGATATTCAACATCACTAATACCTTCGCAAGGGCAAAAATCTTCATCAATTTTTTTGTCTGAAAGTGTGACATTAAAAGTAGAATATTTTAAATATTCATTAAATTTATCCTTGTCTCCAATTTTAGATTGAAACATAAAAGTATCTATAAAAAAGTTATTAAAAGGATAATTAATATTAGTTGTTAAGATTGTTTTAAAAAGATCTTCAACACTTTTGCTAAGTATCTTTCTATATAGTATATCTTTTTCTGTAAAATTATGATTGAAAAAGAAAATTAAGTTTGCTTCAAATTTTTGTTCAGGATCTGCATTAAAAATACAGGTTAAATTTTTATTAGAATTATTAATATTATTTTCTAAATTTTTAAAAGGGATAGTGTTTTTTTCTGGTAATAAATGATAAAATTTAGATATTTTATCAACAATAAACTTGTGATTAACATTACCTTCTACAATTAAAACAATATTGTTTGGCGTAAAAAAATCATAATAGTAATTCTTAATTTTCTTGAAATCTATGTTTTTAATTTCACTTTTGTAATCTCCATCATGAATTGAGTTGTTTTTTAAGCATTTAAATAGATCTTTATAGATACTGTTATCATAATCTAGTTCTAATAAATTAAATACTTCATCTTTCGATTTATCAATAATTTTATTTGATAAATCTGGATTTTTAAAAGATAAATAAGAATTTTCAATTATAAAATCAAGATTTTTTGGTTTAAAATTATAAGAAAATTTTAAAAAATTACTTGAAAAAAAAGATTCTTCGTTTTTTGAATAATAATTTTCTAATTTTATTAAATATTTATTTTTTAGGAAAATTTTTTCAGAATATTTGGGGTTAAGATATGTTTCATAAATTCCATTTATTTCTCTGTTATTGCCTGCATTAACTAGAATATGAAAATTAATTTCTTCTTTTTCTGATTCATAAACAACAATTTTTAATCCGTTTTTGAGCTTATACTTATAAAAATAATTATCGACTTCTTGATAAATTTTCTCTTTCCCTAGGTAATCATAATTTTTATTTTCTACAAGGTATTTTGCATGACAGTTAAAGTGAATTATAAAGATTAAAAATGAAAAAAAAATCACTTATCAACTCCTAAATATAAAAAATTAAATTAATTAACAAAAAATATTTTTTTGTTAATTAATTTATAACACGTATAACAATATTTTATTAAAAATACAAATTGTTAAAATTAAAAATTAATATAATAAAATATAATTAAAAAAATAATAAATATCTTAATAATTTTCATTATGAATGGCTAAGTCTTGGGGTTGGTTTTGATAAACTGACTTCCACAATTACAATTTAACCACCAAAATTTTTTATAAATTTAGATAGATTTTTAAAAATAAAAACTGCTATAAAAAAAAACAATAAAAATGTAAGTATTAACAAATATATTAAGCTGTACTTGTTATAAACTAGAATTAAAACTGGTAGTGAAGATGTGAGTATAACAGGGATAAATATTAAAATTAAATTTAGTAATTTTTCACCATAAATTTTGGGTGGTATAAAGCAAAGTTCCATGATAAAATGATGCACAACCTCTAAATGCAACGCTCTTTCTGAAACTAGGGTCAATGAGTTTAAAATGAAAATAAAGAATATATTAATCATTAAAATTAAAACTAACGAAAAAGAAAAACACAAAAAGTCTAATGTAGATTCAAAATATCCTAAATTAAAGATATATGTATAAGTAAATAAAATAATAAACAAAGATAATAAAATTCTTGTGGGTTTAAAAAAATAAAAAATTATTAAAAAGTGAATACTTAATGGTTTGCATAAAAATGGATCAAATTTTCCATCATAAATAGTGTTAAATGCTTCAGAGATTGATTCAATGATAGATTCTAGAAAATATATAGTAGAATTATATATTAAAAATGCAATAAACACATCTTCGTACGTCCAATCTGGGAGATATTTTATATGCGAAAAAATTATTTTAAATACTAATAAAAGAAAAATTAAAGTGATTCCTTTTAGTGGACAATATGCTATGAACTTAGGCGTTCATATAGAAGGGTTGTCCAATGGTAAAGAAGAAATCAGTTAAAAGTCA
>QOVW01000042.1 GCA_003339605.1 Spirobacillus cienkowskii
TTCTCATCTGGTGTTCCTTTGTATTTTTTGCGAAAATAATTGAACACCTTCTTTTATATTCTGTCAACTTCTTCTAAATTCTATGTTGGACAGCCCCTATACACCAGATCATATTGTTGATTATATAGTGCAAAATACTCTTGAACCATTAATGAAAAATCTATCAAAAGATAATTTGTTACAACTATCAATTCTTGATCCGGCAATGGGATCTGGACATTTCTTACTGGGAGTAATCAGGTTTATTGAAGATAAAATTCTTGAGGTGCAATCACAGGGGAAGCTCGAACATCTTGATCCAACAACAGTACGATGGCAAGTAATTCGCTCATGTATCTATGGAGTTGATCTTAATCCTATTGCAGTTGAGTTAGGGAAATTTTCGTTATGGATTTACTCTGCAAAAAATGGTATGAAATTAGAATCACTTGATGATAAATTGAGGTGCGGAAATAGCTTAATTGACAATGATATATTCAAACTAAAATGGACTGAAAATGAGATTTTTATAATTGAAAGAGAAATTAATCCGTTTGATTATAGATCCAAATTCAAAGAGATTTTTGTGACCGGTGGATTTTCAGCTATTGTTAGCAATCCTCCTTACGTATTTGCAAGGAGTAAAAGTTTATCAATAATTGAAAAAAAATATTTTACTGAACATTATTTTTATCAAAACTATCAAGCTAATACATATCCATTATTTATAGAAAAATGTGACAAACTTATCAAATCATCTGGAAGAATAGGAATGATTACGCCAAATAATTGGTGTTCGATTAGTACTATGAAACCTATGCGTAATTTTTTCGCAATACACACGGGAAAGCTATCTATAATAAATATAAATTACAAAGTTTTTGAAGAGGCTGATGTTGACTGTGCAATTTTTATTTACGAGAAATGTCCGCCTTCAAAAGTGACATTATCAATTTCAGTTGAACCTAGAAAATATAAACAAATAAATGAAATGAACCAAGAAAATTTAAAATATTTATCTTCATTTAATTTTAAAGAATCTTCTTATGACAATATTTCAGTAAGTATTTATAAAAAAATTGAATCAAATTCTCTTAATTTAATTGAATATTGTGATGTAAAATCTGGTTTCGTTGCATATGAAGTTGGTAAGGGAAAGCCAAAACAAAATGAAAAAATGAAAAATAATCGTATTTATCACTCCCAAAAAAAATTAGATATTTCGTATAGAAAATATCTTGAAGGAGCTGATGTTTGCAGATATTTTCAAGGTTGGTCGGGAACGTGGATTAAATATGGGGAAAATCTTGCTGCACCAAGAAATAAGGAGATATTTGAAGGTGTAAGAATTTTAGTTAGACAAATTCCCAATAAACCTCCTTATTGTATCCATGCTTGTATTACTGATAAGAATATTGTTCATGATAGAAATATTAATATTGTCAAACCTCATTTAAATTGCCCTATTAGTATTGAATTTATACTTGGTATATTAAATAGTAAAGCATTATCATTTTGGTTTGAAACTAAATATAATAAAAATCAGCGGACTATTTTTCCTCAATTTAAAATCAATGAAATGAAATCATTTCCAATTCCAAAATACATTGATGAAGAATCATTCACAATATTTTTTAAGTCAGTGGAAAAAATAGTCAGAGAGATCATGTTGTATGAATCAAATGAAAATATTGAATATTCGTCTAAATTGAGCTTTGAACTCGATCATTTAATTTACTCTTTTTTTGGATTAACAAGTAAAGAAGTTGATTGGATGAATAATTGGGGAAGTGAATATTTGAAAAAAGCAGTATAGTTTTAAATAATTTTTACAAGAATGTTAATTTCATAAAATATTAGAACTAAATTTAGATTATATATTCTAAAAACCAATAGAAGATAAATTTTATTGCAATAAAAAAGTACATATAAATCGCATTATATGTACTTTTTTTCATAAATTTTGTACGTTATATGTACTTTCTTACGGAATGCTATCTTGGGGGGTAAAAGTACATATAATGATCAAAAATTCGGAACTGGCTTTTGAATCCTATTTTCCAGATTTTGAACTGGAACTTTTGAAAACCGATCGCTCTGTGCACACGGTCAAGAACTATCTTTGTGATTTGCATCTTTTTAAAGCTTGGGTTCATAAAATGTTTCCTGCTGCTACAATTAGCGAAATTGATGCTTTCACTCTCCAACGTTATCGTGGATATTTAGACCAAACAGAAAAACGAGCAGCTTCCACTATCAATCGTCGCATCCAAAGTCTCAGACGCATTTTTAGTTGGGCTTTGAAGAATAACCTCATTAAAACTGATCCTACCATAGAAGTGAAGTTAAAAAACCTACCTAGAATCCTAAAACCACGAAGTTTAGCCAAAAATGATTTGCACAAGGTGCTTACTTTTCAGGCAAAGGAATTCATGGAACACGAAATTACGCTATAATCCAACTCATACTACAAGCAGGACTTCGCATTGGTGAAGTTGAAGCTCTCCAATTAAGTGATATTTACCTATATGATCGCTCAGGACAAGTTCGTATACGGGATGGCAAAGTTCGAAAAGAACGTTTTGTTCCTTTAAATGCCAGTGTTCGCAAAGCACTACAAAGTTATATTGATTTTAGAAAATCTAAAAATGAAAATAATTTTATCTTTGAAAATTCAGCGTTTTTTTCAACTAATGTCGGTAAAAAGTTAACAAAAAGAGCACTACAAAAAATTATTTCAGAAATTATGGGTAAAGCAAATTGCAAAGCATCAGCTCATACTTTAAGACATACTTTTGCTACTTCATACTATAATGATCATAAGAAATTGAGTCAATAAGAATAAAAGGTTTGGATTTTGTTTTAGGGATTTTAAATTTATTATTATTTAAAATAAAGTTTGCAAGTTCAGGAAATAGTTTACTTAGGCTATTAAGTCTTGACAAAAATCCTTCATAAGAAGGTAAGTGAGGAAACCAGTTTGG
>QOVW01000043.1 GCA_003339605.1 Spirobacillus cienkowskii
TAACTCAAACAAAGTCACACACTCTGCCACCGAAAAATCTTTGCTACTTGCTAAAAATCTCGATGGCCAAAGCAGCCAATTTAAAATGATTATGAATGCCATCAATTCTATCATCCTTGGTAAAAAGTAAATTTTATTTAAATAATTACCAAGTGTCATTTTTTTGATGAACTAATGATTTTAAAAAAATTTACGATCATAATGTTTCATGACAATGTTTTTTTATCCTACTTTTTAAAAGGAGCTCCTAAGTATGTTACTTAAAAAAACAGTTAAGTATCTGGTTATAGCAAAAGTTCTCGCATCCTCTGTTGTTGCGTTAGCGCAACAAAAAATAACTCTAACAACCGAAGACAACCCTCCTTTTAATATGGAATAAGGCGGTAAAATTACAGGATTATCTACTGACATCATGAGATCTTTGTTAGATAAAGCAAAAATTAGCTACACAATTTCGATGTACCCATGGGCAAGAGCATACAAAATGGGGCTCGAAGAAAAAAATACGGCTGTATACTCAACCACAAGAACAGCAGAACGCGAACCTATGTTTATAGAAAATAGCTGGGTTTTTTATGCTAAAAAAGGCGCTAAAATTAAAATTACAAGTGTAAACGATGCTAAAAAATATGTAGTTGGTGGATACAATGGTGATGCAAAAGCAGAGTTTTTAATTAAAGAAGGCTTTACCGTTGATAAAAATTTACAGCTTGCAAACAACGATAGACAAAATGCGTTAAAGCTTGATGCCGGTAAAATTGACCTTTGGGCTTCTGATTCACAAATTGGCCCTTGGCTTGCCAAAGCAGAAAAAATTGGTGAAATAGTGCCACTTTATACCATTAAAAAAACCGAGCTTTACGCAGCATTTAATAAAGATACTGATGATGCAACAATTAAAAACTTAAATAGCATACTAGACTCCATGCGCAAAAGCGGCGAAGTTAAAAATATTTATGGCAAGTACAAGTAATTAATTTTAAATACAATAATCAATGTAACTTTAATTATTCTTAAAGGTTAAATTAGTAAGAAAAAATCAACTACTTTAACCTTTAAGAATATATTTTTATAATTTATAAAAAAAGTGTCATCACAATACCTGTTAAAAATATTTTAATAAAAAAACTACCAAAATCTGCAAACTTATTTTAAGATTTAAGGAGATTCTCTAATAATAAGGTACATTATATGAAGTTATTGCTAATAGACGATGATTCTGATTTGTTAGAGATGACAAGCAAACGATTTATAAGAAAAGGGTTTCAAACCGAAATCTCCTTAAATTTAACAAAAGCAAAAGAAATTTTAAACAATAATTCTGATATCAAATGTATTATATGCGATTTATTTTTACTTGATGGAGAAAATGGCATAGATTTTTTTGAATCAGAGACAATTAAAAAATTTGATGGTAAATTTATCCTTGCAACTGGAGACGATACTGCAGATTCAAGAATAGAAAAATACAAACAAAGTCACAAAAATTTTACCTGCTTTCAAAAACCGTATTCTATAGAAGAAGTAATAAAATTTATTGAGTAATATTTATGATCAAAAAACTTATTAAACAAAAAAAACCCGAAGTAATGCCTGGTAACTGGGTTAAACTCAATGAAGCAGCACAAATACTATCTGTTTCAGAAATAACTCTTAGAAGAAAAATAAAAAATGGCAAAATAAAGCACCAAATTAAAGATGGAAAATACTTTGTTTATTTAGATCAAAATAATAACAAATCTAAAATTAATGATATTTTACCAAAAAATGAGTTAGAATTAAGAAAATTAACTAAAATTATTGCAGATCAAAAAATCCTAATAGATGCTCTAGAAACCACATTAAACGCATATTTAAATAAAAACAAGGCGAGCTAAAGTAATTGCCTTATTAAAAAACATTAAACACTAAATGGCGTCATAAAAATCTCATTTTTTAAAAGAAAAATTATCTTTAAAAATATTTTTTTTATTGGTAAAAATAATTTAACATGACTCTAAGCAGTATTTTTTTAAATGCGCTATTAGGAGTACAAAATTGAAAAACAAAAGTCTTTCTTTTAAAATTTTTTCTTCAATTTCAATTTTATTAATATTTCTTTTGTTTTCCTGTTTTTATGCAATAATTATGATTAACAAAACCCAAGAGTACGCCAAAGACACATCTGAGCAATGGCTGCCAAGCATCGAAGCGTTTAGCCGTATTAATTTAAATGTAGGCAACCTATCAAGGCGCTCTATTCTTACCATTGCCAGCGCCATTGCAAAAGACACCGAAAAATTAGAAAAAGCCATTGCCGAACTCAATAGTTTTAAAGCGAATTTGGAAAAAGAGCTCAAAGACTACAAAGACTCAGGCAAAATTGCGCCCGGCGAAGAAGAACTCTACGAATCCACATTAAAATCTTACAACGAATACATCAAATCTTATGATATAGAAATGGATTTGGTTAAAAGCGGCAAGGGGTTAGATTCTCTTAATCATTACACCAATGAAGGCCGATACCTCATTTTTAATTTAATAGAAAAAATTGACACGCAATCACAATTTAATTCTCAAGGTGCTAAAAATTCTGCCTCAAAAGGCGCAAACCTCACAACCATTACAAATTGGAAAATGACAATAGTGATAATAAGCTCTGCAATTGTAGCATTAGGAATTTTTTCACTTATTTTATCGATTACTGCCTCAATTAAAAAAGCCATTATTGAACTCAAACAGCAAGGCGAGAGTACTATGAATATTTCACAAACTCTTAAAAAAAGCTCTCAAACGCTTTCTGATTCTGCGGCGCAGCAAGCCGCCTCTGTGCACGAAACCACGGCAGCAATTAACGAAATCACCAGTATGGTGAACAAAACCTCAGAAAATGCCAAAGAATCTACAAATGTTGCA
>QOVW01000044.1 GCA_003339605.1 Spirobacillus cienkowskii
TGACTTTTAACTGATTTCTTCTTTACCATTGGACAACCCTTCTATATGAACGCCTAAGTTCATAGCATATTGTCCACTAAAAGGAATCACTTTAATTTTAGCAAATTTTCGGCTTCATCCTTTGTATCAAAAGCATCAATAATCATATAGGTTTCAGTACATACTTGTTTTTTATTAAGGATAAAGATTTGATCAGGTCGATGCGGAATCCCTCCTTTACTGACCGCCTTAGGGTATGTAACTTTAAATTTTCCTATTTTATCAAAATTTTTTACAATTTTGTTTTTATTAATTTTTTTAATAACCCCTCTTTTGGTAAAACATTCTAGCAAATCTCCAGATTCACACCTCAAATTTTTATCAAAATAATTACTGGGTAAATTAAAAGGATTCCATGACCATGCAATCTCGGAAATAAACTTATCAGCTTTATGCTTAACCTTATTTACAATATTTAATGATAAACCATCTCTTATAATTAAATCACCTTCAGATAAGTCTACTTCAATACAAGTATTCTTTTCTTTATTAAAAAACTTAGTCTTTCCATTATAATTTTTATCCCAATGCAAAAAACAAACCCCTCCTTTAATTTCAACTGTAGGAAAAATTTGTTTAGAGTCTTGAAAATCATAAATCTGCTTTAGTTTTTTTGACTCTCGTAATTCTAAGGCAAAGGTTTTAAGAGCCTTGCCTCGCCCACCAGCAAACCACCGAGAGGGGGTAACCATAAGGAACTGATCAAGAAGCTCTGATTTAATAATTTTATCTAGAAAAATATGATAAATTGGATTGGCTCCTGTATTATTGCCTTCTCCTTTATAATTCTCCTGATAAGGCGGATTTCCAACGGCAATTATTTTTTTATTACCTGTTTTTTTCTTGATATATTCAATCATAGAATTAAACTCCTTATCAAACTTTTCTTTATTTAATTTTCCATCAATTTCTGATAAGTAATGACCGTCTCTAATGATGTGATTAAATTTTTCGTCATGGGAGTTTTTATTGCCTAAAAAAGTTCTAATACTCAATCGATGATGCCGTTCATCAGGAGCTAAGCCAAAATACCGATTGGATAAAAAGATCTCATTAAAAACCATGCTCATATCAAGTAAGTCAGGTTTATTTTTGGCTTTCGCCCAAGAGCTATAAAATGCGCATGCTAAAAGTAGTTCACCGGCTTTACAAAATGGATCAAAAAAAACGATATTTTGATCTTCAAATACCTCACTTCCAAGAAGCGACACCATTTCTAATGCTTTTTCCATACGGAGAATAGGCTGATCTCGACCAATAACATTGCCAAGTACATCAACAACATGAGCTGTGGGCTTTATTGTAATAGCTGGCATCTAGGCTCCTGCAGGAAGAGTCTCACTTAATTTACGAACTGGTTGTTGAGTTTTAGTCATCTCAATAACAGACTTAGCAAACTCAAAATCCTCAAAACCGCGAATTTTTGCAGAAAAAATAGCCTCAATAAAGCGAAGTGATCTTTGGTATTCTAAAGGTATTGTTTTGTTTACTTGGCAACTGTGAAAAAATGCTGCCCATGTTAAATTAAAATTGAGTTGATGATGCCCATTTTGAACAAACCATTTAGCCCCTGCTTTGGTTAAATTGGCATTGGCTTTTGCATCTTGCGGATTGCTTAACGCTGATAAAGTTTCATTTTCGCTAATATGCCATTTTATGGCAGAAAGAATATGAGCAAAAAAATCTTTCTTTCTTGATAAAAGATCAAAGTCATTATTAACTTTCAATTGTGTTTTTAAAAAATCTAAAATTACAGAAAGTACACGAGAACGACAATTTTCTATATTTTTGTAATCAATATCTATTGCCCACAAAGTATTAATAGAATTCGCTACAGAATAAAAAGCTGCATCACAAATACCTTGAAAAAGAGCTTTTTTATAGATTGCGGTTAGGCGCCGCTTGTAAATTGAAATAACGATGTTGCCATGACCACAACACGGTTCAAAAAAAACGGTTTCCTCATCAAACCACAGATCATTTGTATCTTTTGATAAAAGATTTAGCATATCTTCAACATATTTTTCTGGAGTAAATACTTCGCCAAAATCTTTAATTCTAGATTTGCTACGATAATATAAATTTTCTAAATCAACACCGAGACTCATTTTAATCTCCACTAATACTTAGAGTCTTTGCAAGCATAAAAATTTTTTAAAATTTAATTATATTTTATATAATAAAAATCCAAATATGAAAAATGTTTTACATTTTTTTGACATTAATAAATTTGTATTATTGATTTATTTTCTTAAATTTATCATTTTTTTACAAATAAATTAAGAAGTGTTCTAAAATATTGAAAAAGATGATAACAAATCAAATATGGTCGAGGCTAGCAATAATAATAAAAGAATTTAAAATTCATTTTTCAAATAGATTAAGGAAATTTATGGAAGCTGTATTTTGGAAGCAACCCACTGCTCAATTTTAAAACACTCCCAAAAAATTTTTAAACACAAACTTTTCCCTCTTTTTTTATTTTAAATTTTTGCTAAAAAAAACTTTCTT
>QOVW01000045.1 GCA_003339605.1 Spirobacillus cienkowskii
ATATTGACTTTTAACTGATTTCTTCTTTACCATTGGACAACCCTTCTATATGAACGCCTAAGTTCATAGCATATTGTCCACTAAAAGGAATCACTTTAGGTTTTTATATAGGCTTTATCATTTTGGTAACAAAATTTTTTCTTCAGTTAGTTATAATGATGTAGGTTTATATTATTCTAGCACGGGTGTTTATGGTCAATTCAATAAGGTTCAAGGTATTGATGATGGTGTTGAAATTCGTGGAGTAGAATTAGTAAATGATACTATTTATGTTAATGCCTATAATGGAGATTATGGTAAAAGTGGTAAAGGTGGATTATTTTTTGCAAAGCTAGAGAATAATAGCAGCAATTATATTTTTGAAAAAGACGATAATGTAGATAAAATTTTTAATATCAATTCTAGTTCAATGACATCTATTTATTCTTATAAAAATGGATTAATTATGACTACATCCAATTGCAACATTTATTATTATAATCCATTTAATAAATCAGAAAATATTAAATTAAATAATTTTGTAGATGATTCTGTCTGTAATGCTTATGCATTAGGTAATAAACTAGTGTTATACAATAATAAAAATTTGTATTATTCAGATAATGGATTACAAAATAATTTTGACAAATACTTATTAAACTTTGACAATGAATCGAGTGTTACAAATATAGCATTTACTAAAGATAAAATATATATAGGAACAAAGAAAGGCTTGCATTTTTATAATTTAAATAGCTCTACTTTCAATAGTGCAAAAGAGCTAGGTAATAATGAAATTTATGATATTAAGGCTTATGGTAATAATATCTATGCAGCTGCAGTGTGTTATACAGATCCTTGTAATGATAAAGGCGTTTATTTCGCAAATTTAGATAAATCAACAGAATTTAAAAATATTTATTCTGCATTTAATCCTTTAGGAGTGACATATAATGGTGGAATTGTCTATATTACTACAACTTATGGATTATATTATTTTATTAATGGGGTTGTCAGCAAAAATCAATTAGACAAATATTTTGCAATCCCCTCTAGAATGAAAATAAGGGATAAGGAGATGTTTTTTATTGCTAAAAATAACAAATCAGATGTTTTTATAAGTAAAGATATATCAAAAAATCAATATGATAAGGTGTTGCCAAGAGCGAATATTGGTTCAATTATTTCTATTGATAAGTATAAAGATAATTTTTTTGTAATTACAGATAATACTATATTAAGAAGCTTGCAAAAATCATCTCATTTTAAAAAAAATTATCATAATTATGAAAAAAATTCTTTAACAATCAAAGAATTTTGGACTGATTTATTTATTGCTAATGATAAACTATATATTTCGTCTAAAAATGCGGTATATTTTTCAGATTATGATGAAAATACTAAAAATTTTAATAAATTAGTACCTATATTAAGTGGCGTTGATGAAGATATTAATAGAATTTTTATAGATAATGAAAACTTATATATTTTATCAGATCATTCTATATACGTTAAAAATTTAAATAAAATTTCGTCGTATTATAATAAAATTAGTTTAATTGAATATGGTAAAATTAATTCTATATTTGTTTCAAATGAATTGGTTTTTCTTGCAACTGACTCTGGCTTGTGGTTTACAAGTAATGGTATTTATAGTAAATTTCTAAAAGTCAATGCTTTCCAGAATAAAGAAGTTTTTGATATCAGTGTGATAGAGAATATGGTTTATATATCTAATCAAGAAGGCTTATTTTCTTCGGTAATTTTAGATTTTCCAAATTATTTTAAATCTGCTTCTTTTACTCATAATATGGAGTTTAGTAAACTTAATGATAATCATAAATATAAAGGTAGTATATTAAATTATGGAAAATTTGTTTTTTTTGTTAAGGATAATAATCTTTTTGTTTCTGATAATAATGGCTTAAGTTTTAAAAATACAAAAATTGGATCGCATAAAAATTTTTGTAGTAGTATTTTTGCAAAAAATGATATTTTGTATATAGGATGCAAAGAAGGTTTATTTATAGCTAAAAATAATTACTCTGAGATATTTAAACTGTCGAAGCAATCAATTGCTAATATTCAATTTAATTCAATTAAAAATTTTGGAGATAGAACATATTATGCATCAGATAAAGGGATGTTTTATACAAAAAACAATAATATTGATAATTTTGATAAGGTAATTATTAGCAAGAAAGATAATGAAATTAATAGAAAATTTAAAAAATTATTTTCTTTTGTTGAAGAATTATATGCTGTCACAGTAAAGTGATTCCTTTTAGTGGACAATATGCTATGAACTTAGGCGTTCATATAGAAGGGTTGTCCAATGGTAAAGAAGAAATCAGTTAAAAGTCAATAT
>QOVW01000117.1 GCA_003339605.1 Spirobacillus cienkowskii
TGGAATAAAATTTTTAGTGAAGTTAAAAATATCTTTTATATTTTTTTGTTTCATTAAAACTCCAAAGATGTAAATAGTGACGACTTCTTGGTCTGTGAAGGAGGGATTTGAGTTTGGACTAATTTTTAAAAAAGAGGTTGGAGAGAGTTGAGAAAAGAAATTGCAGGTAGTAAGGTATACATTGATGAGTTGGCTCTGCCAGTCCATTTGTAGCTCCTTTGTTTATTTTTTTGTGCAAAAATTATTTAACAAATTTGAGCTATTTCTTTAATATTCGCAATAACTTTCTTAACTATTAACTGTAATAAAAAATAAAAAATAAAAAATAAAAAATAATTATATTGATTTTTTATATAAATAAAATATAATTATTTTATTTGAGGGAGATAAAATGAATATTTTGGAAGAATTTGGCACGTTTTCAAAAAATTTTTTTTTAAACAATAATATTTTAGATCTTGAAAAATTATTAAAATTTAACGAAAATACAAAACAAAAAGCAAAAAAACTTTCTAAATATATTAAAGATGATATTGAAATAATTATTAATGAATTTTATGATAATAATATGAAAGATGAAAAATCGGTAAAAATTTTTAAAAATAAAGAAGAAATTGAGAGTCTTAAAAAAATAAACGCTCATTATTTTTATTACTTATTTTCGGGTCCTTTTGATGAAAAATATTATTTAAAAAAATTACAGATTGGTTGTGTTCATTATTTAAGAGGAGTTACTACTGACATTTATTTTCCATCTATAGGAAATTTAGGTAATATATTAAATAAAGTATGGAAAAAAAAATAAATGAACCATCACTTGTTATTGAAGCTCAAGAAGTTACAAATATAATATTATTTGCAGAAATATATTTTACAATTAGATCTTATCATTTTTTTTCAGAAATTAATTTTATTAAAGAAAAAAATAAGGTTAAAGAAATCTTAGATAATATTAGTGAAGGATATTTTATAATAAATAAGGATCTAATAATAGGTGATGTTGTATCAAAGTCTTGTTTCTATATTTTTAATACAGATATTTCAGGAAAAAGAACGGAAGATTTATTTAATGAATTAAATATTGAAAAGTATGAACTAATTTTGTTAACAATTAAACAGTATTTTTCAGGAATATTTGATATTGATTCTTTATTTGTTATTTTGCCAGAAATAGTAAAAATACAAAATAATAAATTTTTAAAAATAAATTATTCAGCTATTTTTAATAAAAATAAAGCTCCTGAAAAGCTTATTATTAAAGTACAAGATGTGACATATCAAGTTAATTTACAGAAAAAAAATGAAGAAAATAACAGAAATAATTATATTTTAATTAATATTATAAAAAATAAAAATAAATTCGATTTATTTTTAAAAGAAATTAATACAAATAATTCTGTATTATTAGATTGCGATGATGTTTTGCAAGGAAAAACTATTTTGCATCAATTAAAAGAAAGGTTTTCGGAATTTGAGTTAATGAAAATTGTAACTTTGATTTCAAATTTGGAACTTGAGTTATTAGAAAAAGAAAAAAAAGAAAATTTTAGTTATAAAGAGTTTTTTTCATTGTCTGGTTATATGATTTCTGGGGAGATAAAGAATTTTTTAGATCAAAACCATGAAGTTTTAAGCGTATTTACTAAAAATGGTCTTTAAAACAATTATCGTAATTATGAAAAAAATTTTTTTTTACACGCGTGTTATAGTAATCAAATATTGAATTTTTTATTTCATAAAATGGAGTTATTATTTTTTTAACAGTTTTTGTATTGTCAAATCTATAGGAATAGTTTAAGATAGTGCTGTTTTTTACTTCAAAAAGAACTATGTCAATTTTTCCTTCTAAAAATTTATCATCTGTTATGCAAAAGGATACCATTTTTTAGAAAAATTTGTATCTTCTGGTTGAATTATGTCATAATTACTACCAAAATTATTAATGCAAATATCAATAAGTTTGGTTATTTTTTCAAAATTTTGATTTTTGATTAAAAAATAATCAAAGCGAAAATCACATAATTGTTTTGTTTTCCATTCTCCAGATAGCGTTTGGTATTTACCATATTCGTTTTTTAGCCAAAACCAATTATCATCATATCTTGAAGCACAATATACAAACGTTTTATTAATAGAAACTGGGTGGACAATAAAATAAAAAAATGTATTTGCAATTAATATTATTAGGGGCTGTCCAACATAGAATTTAGAAGAAGTTGACAGAATATAAAAGAAGGTGTTCAATTATTTTCGCAAAAAATACAAAGGAACACCAGATG
>QOVW01000118.1 GCA_003339605.1 Spirobacillus cienkowskii
ACCCCCTATACCTAAACCATAGCCGTTACCAGAACCCGAAGAAGAATCATTTGAAATTCCTAAATCATATTCACGAGCCTTACCACTCGGATCGTGAGCGGCTATGGGATTATTATTCGCATACTGATACACGTTCGCTTCTAATGGATTTTTTACCAAGCCTTCTAAATTTCTACCCATGTATAAATCTGGAGAAAGCCAAACACCCCTTGCAGGATCATATGCTCTCACCCCCATGGAATGCATACCCGTTGCCGCAGAAAACTTACCTTGAGCGTATTGCACTGTGCCACGCAAACCTTGCAATTCTTGTGGATGATCACCTAGCACTTCAAACGATTTTGCCTGCCAATTTTCGCGTCTGTTACTTTGAGGATTGCTATATAACGAAACATCGGCACGGGCTCCTTGCGCTTTGTAATCCGCAAGCACTGCATTGGTGAGTAAGGGTATTCCTCTCGATAACCCAAATGGTTCACTGCTATTGCGCTCAACTATTTTTTTGCTCTCTAAATCAATAACCTGCGAAACACTGCCAACCAAATCTTTCACCACAAGCTCTTTGCGGCTTTGCATTGAGCTGGTTGTTAACGTTTCTGGGCTGCTGGAATTTAATGTGGGGTAACGGGTAATTAATCTTAATGTTGCAAATGAACCCAAATCGATGTTGATGTGCAATTCATCGCGTTCAAATGAGATGCCGCTTCCTACTGATAGGTGGGGTGTTACCGTTTAATAAAATCGGTCAAGAATGATTTTTTAAATTTTATTTTCGCTGGAATAATAAAATTAAAGTTACAATCTATTTTTCATTTTCAAAACACTTTAATACTTTTTCATACAGTTCATCTATCATCTTTTTATTGCCTATTATGTTGATGCCGAAGCTTCGAATATGATCTTCACCATGCACTATAAAATACAAATCATCATTTTCAAAAAAATAATTCATATAAGAAGTTATTGCATTTAATGAAGATAATAAGGATAATGTATTTTCGTTAAATTTTTTTACAATGCAATTTAATTCTGAATTTAAATCAAATTTTCTGCTAGAATAAAAAAAACTTGAACTCACAGAAAACTTGGATTCTAGTATATGCACAAAATAATCTTCTATATTTTGCCATTGAAATTGGCACATTGCTCTGTATTCTACCTTATTTGGATATGTATATTTAATTTCGTCGGAACATTTTGTTTTATTAAAAAAAGACAAATCTATTCCCAATCTTTTTAACTCATTCCATAATCTAAAATATTTTGTTAAACGCGTTTCTTCATTATAATACATCCATTCTAATAAATAAAAATTATCTTTTGGATTAAAAATATTTTTTATTTTCTGTAATATTTCCCCATATATTTCTAATAAATTTTCTTGATAACAATACTCAAATTCTTTGTATATCATTATAACATGAGGTTCTTTAGAAAACACGCTTTCTAGCCTGCTATAAGAATAACCATAATAAGGGCTTGCTATATTTTTTCTGTATTCTTCGCTTTCAAATTCGTATTTAAGTACTTTAATCATCAAAACTCCTAGTAATCGTAATGTCTACCATCTTTCCCATTAAAATGAGGGCCTCGATTATGCTCGCTTCCTTTTCCATAATAATGGCCATTCATATGATGGCTGATCACTTTAGACTTCCCCTCTCTAGGCTTAACAACCCCGTCTACTACATCATATTTTCCCCAAATATAATCCTTAACAGTTTTTCCAGGAAAGCCGCTGTCAGCCTTAGTTACTACTAAATCAGGCGGCGTACCCATTGGGATACCCCAATCTCTCATCGCTTGTCTCCATGCACCATTTCTCTTTGCTCCTGAAGGAGAAAAATTCGCAGGAGGCTCACCACTGCCATCGCCACGCATCAACACATTACCAATACAGGCAATACCAGCCGCAGCGCCAACCGCGCCACTGTAAATCAACGGCGAAGCGACGCTTGTAGCAATATAAACACTCGTTCCACCGGTAGGAACCGCTGCGACAAACGATGCCGCCTCCATAGCCAAACCTGCTCCGGCTGTACCAAGTCCTGCTAAAGCAATTCCTAAACACTTATCCATGGCTGGCGAATAGAGGGCGTCTTTAAATCCTCTCATTGCTGAGCCAAAATTAAATCCTCCACCGCCACCCATGTAGCCGTTGCCGCCACCTCGACTTTCGTGATCGACATCTATCCCGGAGTCGCGGGATCTATCACCACCTCGGTCTGTTCCTACTGAAGAACGGTCTATACCTAAACCAAAC
>QOVW01000046.1 GCA_003339605.1 Spirobacillus cienkowskii
TAAAGGACTCGTCGTTCATGTTTTTTGACGGTTTTCTGCCTCTCTGTTTAACTACTTATTCAAATTCTAGTTGATGTTTTTCAACTATTAATTGGCATTTAATAATATTATTAAGGAGTTAATATGAAATCTTGGAAAAAAATATTACCTATTTTTAGCTTTACTGCTTTAACAATTATTTCTTGTAAAAATACAAATAATAACAATAACTTATTAAAGTTTCGTGAAATTAATTTCGACTTAAAATCAAGCATCCCAAATATTGATAACTATACAGTTACCCTAGACGTTACCTGTCAATCAGATCCTGTGTTTCAAGAAACTCAACAGATTAGCCAAGCAAACAAAACTTTTAAAATTGCTGAAAATTCAAACTGTGCTGTTACAATTAATTCCATTGAATACGGATTAGCCCCTAATATTATTAACTTAACACCAAAAGATATCAGCACTAGCTTAACTTTTCATTACAACTCGAACAATTCTGCAACAGAAATTGTTACTTCTCATGCGGTTAATTTTATTAACAGTACCAGTAATACTAATTATGCCATGATTAAGAATTCATCGAGTTCTATTCAGTTAATACTTACAGATTCTTTAAAAGAAACCAATGAAATATCCTCTAACACAATTACACAAAATATAATTCCCTCACCAGAAATGAATTTGTTTAATATTCCTGCACCTGATTTGGTGAACTTTACTCTTGAAAGAAAAATCTTAAAAAGAAATGACAACACAATTGCCGCTCAAACAGTAACTCTTAAAGGTCCCGAAAACCTTAACTTAGCTAGTATTTGTAAAGTTGTCTCTGCTACAGAATGGGAAGGCAAAGTGCATAATTGGGCTGAGACCAATGCTTTATTTAACTCATCAAAAAAAAGTTGCCCTGTACCAAATGTATCTAATAACTGGAATGATTTTAAAGTTGACGATCAATATTTAATTATGAGTAACACCATAAACAACTTTGAAGTAAATTCTTATAGAGTTTATAAAATTAACAAAGTTAATTAACATTTAATTTAATACTGAGAGTATTTTTTATATTCTCGGTATTAATAATTGAGATTTTGTAATGATAATTAAATTTATAAATTTTTTAATATTTTATTTTATTACTTTTATAACAATTATTTCTTGCAAAAAAGATCCATTTTATAATAATAAATTACAAATTGAATTTCAAATTCAAAGCTTTTCGCAAACAACCCATTCTGATCCATTAGAAAAAATCAATGTGCATGATATTGAAGTGACTTTAAAATGCTTTGACAATAACTCTAAAAATAAAAAAATCGTTTTTGAATATAGACAAGTAATAGATAATAATAATATTTTATGGATACCTAGTGATTACAATAAAGGTATATGTCAATTAGAGATTGAAAAATTTTATATTGACAACCAAGAACTTAATATTTATAATGAAGAAAAAAGCAATAAAAAAATTATTACTTTTAATGATAAAAAAAGCTTAGAAAGTTCTAGAGTTTATAAATCTAAGCATTTATCAAAACAAGTCACAGGCAAAGCAACTTTTAATAAATCAACAAACAAAGCATTTATTAGTTTATATTTTCTTGAAAGAAAACATAGTAATGATTTAAATAACTTAAATATTGAGTTTAATTATTTTGAATTTTCAACCATCTCTGAAAATATTATTAGAATTGAAATTAAAAATAATAATTCTAAAGAATTAAAAAACAATGAAAATAAAGATGTAATATTAAAATTTACTAACCCAGAGCTACAATACGACAAAAGTAAAATGGGAATATCCAATGGGAATCCTACGTTAGAAAGCGACAAACATTTTTTTCATCATTTACCCAAATGCGAACACGATAGCGAAAAAATCAACAATCATAATCCTAATGGCATTTACTATACCAAAACACTTGCGCCAAATCATGCTTTTGCCTTAGTTTATAAAAGAAAAATTCCTTTAGAATTTATCCAAAAATTTGAGTTAAATAATCAAAAGTTTTCTTTAAAATATCAACCAAGCACAGGTCTTACTTTTGAAGATTAAATTTATATTTAATTTAAAAAAAATTTTGTTTAGGGGCTGTCCAACATAATTTCAAGCAACAATTTTCATACCAATATTGAATTTCCAGAAATTTAAGCAAATTGCGGCTAGTTTCACAAATGTAAG
>QOVW01000047.1 GCA_003339605.1 Spirobacillus cienkowskii
GTAGCTCCTTTGTTAATTTGTTTTGACAAAAATTATTTAACAAATAGGAGCTATTTCTTCAAGCCTCACAATAACTTTCTCAACTATTAACTGGCATATACACTATATAGATATTTTGTTGTTAACGTGTTTGTAATATAAAGAGGACGTTAAAATGAGTTATGCATTAAAAAACTCTGACGAACGCTTTTGTTCTGAGTGCGGAAAAATTGTAAAGGCTAAAGCAGAAATTTGTCCTTCTTGTGGGTGTAGGCAGAGTCAATTGATCCCGAGTTCAACTAAAAGTAAAGTATCTGCTGGTGTCTTGGCTCTGTTATTAGGTGGGGTTGGTATTCATAAGTTTTATTTAGGTAAAATTGCTGCTGGGTTTTTATATTTGCTGTTTTGTTGGACCTTTATTCCTTCTATTATAGCGTTTGTTGAGGGTATTTTGTATCTGGCTTCTTCTGATGAAGAGTTCGCAAAAAAATACAGCTAAAGTAAGTATATTTGTCATGTTAAACAGGTACGAAGAACTGTACTAGAAAATTTAAGTTAAATAAACTAAAATTACAGAAAGCTCTAATTGTAGCTTTCTGTAATTTTATTAAGAAAGGTTTTGTTATGAAATACTTATTTTGGATTGATATGGAGATGTCCGGATTAAACCACACCACAGATCGCATACTAGAGGTTGCCTTGTTGGTAACAGATCTTTCGATGAATATTGTTAAAGAGTACGAGGCTATAGTATATCAAGATCAGGCTGTATTAGGTGCTATGGATGAGTGGTGCACTGAGAATCATGGCAAAAGTGGTTTAACTGCAAAAGTTCCTAATGGGTTGCCCGAAGCCGAAGTAGAAAAACAGCTTATTAAAATTTTTCAAGAATTTTCTGCAGGAGAGCGTGCTTTGTTAGCTGGAAATTCAATTGGTCAAGATAGAAAATTTATTGATCAATGGATGCCTAAGTTTTCTGCTCTTTTGCATTACCGTATGCTCGATGTTTCTAGCTTTAAAATTTTGTTTGAAAGTGTTTATAATAAAAAATTTGAAAAAAAACATAAACACAGAGCAGTCGATGATATTATTGAATCTATTAATGAACTCAAGTTTTATATGCAGTTTATCAATATCGCAGGCAAATAAATATTATGTCAGAAATAAACACATCGTTGCACAAAAATAAAAATAATAAATACTGTACAGATTGTGGCCAAACAATTTTAGCAAATGCAGAAATTTGCCCTTTTTGTGGATGCAGGCAAATTTATCCCACAAGTTTTGCAACCGGTAGAAATAGAATAGGAGCAGCGCTTTTTGCTTTTTTACTTGGTGGGCTAGGGGTACATAAATTTTATTTGGGTAAAATTGGATTGGGAATCTTGTATTTAATCTTTGCTTGGACTTTTATTCCTACAATACTGGCATTTATAGAAGGTGTCTTATTTTTATTAATCTCTGATGAGCAATTTTATGAAAAATATTCAAAATAATTTTAATTAAAAATTTAAATTTCAAAAAAATAAATAGTTGGTACTTTGTATTATTTAAGCATTTTATCAAAAAAATATCCCTGTAATATATTGATAATATTAAAAAATTTATAATGTTTAATGTATTTATAAAAAATGCCGATATAAAAATATTTTTGATAAAATTGACATTTATAAAAGTTATTTTATCATTGTTTTCTATTTTAAAAAACTTAAAAAAGGGGTAATTTTATGGTAGAAAAAGTTATGTTATACTTAAACATAATACGCCGTCCACTAAGTTTTTAACATAAGCTTGCCTTAGGTTTTGAATTCATAATTGACTTGACAATTTTTTGTGTTAATTGATTCCAACCACTA
>QOVW01000004.1 GCA_003339605.1 Spirobacillus cienkowskii
ATATCATTAAATTTTATTAATAAAATTTAATGATATTTTAACAAATTCTGCTTGATTTTCCCATGGTGATCTGTGGCCACTATCTAAAATAGTTTTTGCTTCAATTTTTTTATTAATATCTTTCATTTCATATAAAATTTTTATAAATTTTATATCATTTTCTCCAGCAAGCCATAAAATTGGAATATCTAAATTTTTAATTTTTTCTCGTAAATTTTCCTGCTTACCTAGAGAGAATTTATTTAAAATATTAGCAATCTCAATTTTGTTAAAATTATTTTCTGCACGGTTAAAATTAATTTTTGAGTTTAAAAATATATCTTGAGAATTCCATAAATGTAATACGAATTCCCATTTTTCAGTTAAAAAACGGTGCGACCATAATTTATCATTTAAAATTCTTGCTTGCTTATCTGAGTTATTTAAGAGTCCTGGATTGGCAGATATTATAATTGCCGCATCCCATTTTTTACTTTCAATTAACGCGTGTAATGCAAGTCTTCCTCCAAGAGAATAACCTATTAAAATATTTTTTTGATTAGTATCATTTTTATGCAAAACTGTTGCATTAAAGTTATTTGCCCAAGAATAAAAGCATCTTTTTTTTTGATTGTTTTCATGTTTGCCTAAGTAATCATAAATATTATGAAATTTACAATCGTGTTCTTTAAAATCTTTTGCAAAGCAGTGCCAATCAGAGGCAAGACCAAGAAATCCATGAAGAAAATGAAGATTCGTCATTGTTAATGCTCCAGTTCTTTTTATTAAACAACGTATTTCTAATGCTAAAGCAAGCCATTGTCCAACTTGATGGTGTGCATCTCAAAAAGGAATCCTTGCAAAAGAATTTAAAAGGTCGAAGGTTTGATATTCCTCAGGAGCTTTACTTATGGCTGATAATTGGTAATTAATTTTAATTTTTAATAAAAAATGGTAAGTTATTTTATAATAAAAGGATTAAATATCTTTTTAAATTGTTGACAAAGTATCTATAAAATTATATTGCGTAATTTGTATTTGTTGTTTTTAATTATAGTATCTAAAATTAGATTACTTTTTTAACAAATTATAAATATTCTTATATCGTTAATTTATTTTATTAATAAAAATAAAAAATGGATACTTTATGATGAATTTTAAAAAAATATTTATTTTTCTTTTGGTATTTCATAAGCAATTGTTAGCTCAAGACATACAGTCAGCAACTTTACCTAGTGCTGTTCTAACCTTATCTGAGTCTATGGACATTGCAGAAAAAAACTCAACGGAATTAAAACAATCACAGCAAAGCGTAGATTATTACCAAAATGTCCATTTTTTAAACTATTTTAACATGCTTCCTTCGGTAATGGCGAGCGCTAAATACACTTGGACTCCACAAAGTCCTTCGAATATCAATATGAATCAACTGCAAAACGCAAATTTACTCAACGTTACTGTAACTCAGCCTGTTACAGGTATTTTACAGTCCAGTTATAAATTAGGGCAGCTTACCTCCCAAACTGAGGCGGCAAAACAAGATCTTACTGCCACAAAAATAACCGCTCGAGTATCTGGCGCAATTGCATTTATAAAAGCCTACCAAGATTTACAAAATATTGAGATAAAAAAATTTGATTTAGACAACGCTAACCAACAATATCAAGAAACAAAAACTTTGTTTGAAAGCGGTGATGAAAATAAAACAAAAATAGATCTCTTGCAAATGCAAGCAAAGCTTTTAAATGCAGAAAGCGATTTTGAAACTGCAAAAAATCATTATTTAAATAGCCTTGCGAACTTAAAAAATATATTAAAAATTGATAACAAATTAAATATTGAGTTAAAAGAAGATAATTTTTTAAATATTGAGCAACAAAAAATTCCTGAATTAAGTTTCTTAATTGAAAAATCTCTTAATTTAAGAGGCGAAATAAAAAGCTTAAATTATAACATTAAAGCAAAAAATGATTCTATCAATCAAAGTATGTTTGATTTTTTTCCTAAACTTGATGCATTTATAAATTATCAAAAAAGTTTTTCTTCATCTTCAAATTCTGATTTATCTACGTCTAATCCATTAAGCTTTGGTTTAAATTTTAATTGGCATATTTGGGATGGAGCAATAACGGTCGAAAATAAAATGACAAAAGTTTACGAATTGAATAAGTTAAAAACAGAAATGGATTCTAAAAAATATGCAATTATTTCGTCTGTAACTGAGTCTTACCAAAACTTAATAGCAGCAATTCAAGTTTTTCCAAAAATAAAGCTTGCAGCAAACACATTAGAAGAAGCATTTAAGCTTTCTAAAATAAAATATAAAACCGGAAATTTAAGTGCATCAGAATTGTTAAATGTACAAAATTCTTATGTTAGTGCTAAGTTAAATCTTGCAAAATTGCGTAGTGATATTGATTTATCATGGATAAAACTACAAGGTGCAGTTGGTAATATCCCTAAATACTAAAAAATTGAGGTTAATTATATGAAAAAAAATTTAAATAGTAAATTTTTATTATATGTTGTTCTTTTACCATTCTTCTTAATGTCTTGTACTAAAAAAAATGAAAAAGCGTCTTTGCCAAATACTTCTGATACAAAATTAACAAACAATAATATTGAAAAAAATGAAATTGATAATACAAAACAAGAATTAAGTTCTGTTGACTTAAATATTAAGAATGAGCAAGATAAAATTACAAATCAAGAATCAAGTGTAAATGATTCAAGCAATAAAAAAATTTCTAACCCTAGAATTCCTGCAACACTTATTCCAGAAAATCAAAGCTCTCTTGGTTTTTTAACTTCTGGATCCTTAAAATTTACATATGTTAGGCCTGGGGATGAAGTGAAGCAAGGACAATTGCTTGCTTCACTTGAAGATAAGCAAGCTGAATTAGATGTTAATACAGCAAAAATTGAAGTAGAAAAACGAAAAATGGCAATAGCACAGCAAGAAAAAGTTGTGAACCGAATTGAAATGCAATTTAAAAATGGAATAGTCAATCAGGCTACTTTAGAAAAAGAAAAAGATACATTAATTTTAAATAGTTTAGAATTAAAAACTGCCTTAGAAAATTTAAAAGGTAAAGAGTATATATTAAATTCTACTAAATTATTAGCTCCATACAATGGAGTTATTACACAATTATATAAATATAAAGGAGATTATTTAAATATTGGAGTTCCAGTATTTCAAATTACTCAAATAAAAAACTATAAGCTTTCTGCAAAAATTCCTATTACTTATTATGATAAATTTAAAACAGGAATGAAAATAGAAATCAATAACCCAATTACTGGAAAATCAGGGTTTGCTTTTGTTGATAAAGTTGTTCCTGTTATTGATCCATCTTTAAGAACATTTGATATTTATGCAAAAATTGATGGTTTTAATGATAATTTATCTCCAGGCTCATTTTTGGAAATTATATTATAAATATTTAGCATAATCTTAAGAGAGTTTTTATGTATTTAGCAAAAGTTTCTATTAAACGACCATATTTTATTTCAATGATTAATTTATTAATTTTAATATTTGGATTAGTGAGTTTTCCAAAGCTACCAGTGCAAGAAAATCCGAATGTTGAATTGCCTTTTGTAAGTATCAGTGTTCGTTATCCCGGAGTAAATCCTAAAACCGCCGAAGATTTATTACTAAAACCTTTAGAAAATGAATTAAAAGGAGTGTCTGGGTTAAAAGAAATGCGGGGTTCTGCTTACCAAGATGGTGCGAGAGTTTTTTTAAAATTTAGCTTAAATATAAAAATTGATAATGCTGTTTCTGATGTCCGTGATAAATTAAATGCTATCCGTTTTCCTTCTGGGGTAGAAACTCCAATAATAAGAAAAATTAATGATGATGATAATAGTATAATGTCATTAAGTGTTACTTCAGATACTCTCTCTTTTAAAGAATTGTCAGATTTTGTTAATAATGATTTACAAGCGCATCTTCAAACTATTGATGGTGTAGGTGATGTTTCTGTTTATGGTGATCAAACAAAAGAAATTCAAATTCAATTAAATCCATCTATTATTCATGCAATGAAAATATCACCTACTGAAATTGAACAAAATATTAAAAATCAAATATTAAATGAACCTTCTGGTGTATTGAGAGGAAATGAAAAAAATGTAGGAATATCGACTTATAGTATTCCTACACAAATAGACTCTGTTGCAAAGTTACCTTTAAATTTAAAAAATAACACAATTATTCGCTTAGAAGATATAGCAAAAATTAAAGATACGTATGCAGATCCTGTTACATATAGTGAGTTAAATGGTAAAAAAACTATTTCTTTAGATGTTTTTAAAAAATCACAAGGAAATGTTGTTAATATTAGTAAAAATGTAAAAAAAATGATTAACAAATACAATATTGATAATAATAAAAATATTGAAATCGTAATTGTTAATGATAATTCAAACTTTATTTCAGAAGTCGTTCGCTCTCGTATTTTTGAATTGATATTGGCAATAATATTTGCGGTAGCTGTTGTTTATGTTTTTTTGCATAATTGGAGAAATACTTTAATTTGTGCAGTTGCAATTCCTGTTTCGTTGATAGGGACATTTTTTGTCGCGAATTATTTAAATTTTTCCATTAATTATTTGACTTTAGTTGCTTTAACGTTATCGGTTGGTATTTTAGTTGATGATGCTATTGTTGTGATAGAAAATATTCACAGACATTTATTAATGGGAAAAAAGCCGCTTAAAGCGGCTGCAGATGGGGCAAGCGAAATTGGATTTGCAGCAATAGCAGTTACACTTGCAATTGTTGCAGTTTTTATTCCAGTTGCTTTTATGGATGGAGTGTTTGGGCGATATTTTTATGAATTTGGCGTAACGGTTGCAACTGCGGTTTTGATTTCTTTATTGGTAGCTTTAACTTTAGTTCCAATGTTAAGTAGCAAATTTTTGAAAGAAAATATTGAAAATAGCTCTAATAAAAATCCTTTTGAAATTAAGTTTAATTCAAAACTAGATCAGGTTCAAATTGTCTATAAAAATTTATTACAAAAAGTATTAAAATATAAAAAATCTTCAGTATTTTTAGGTTTTATAATATTTATATTAAGTATAGTATTGCTTAATTTTGTTCCAAAAAGTTTTGTTCCAGAAGAAAATAATAATGTAGCACATTTTAATTTTTATTTAGAAAAAGGGACTAACTTAAATTCTTCAATTGCTAGGGGGCAAGAGCTAGATAAATATATTAGAAAACTTTCTGGTGTTGAAAATGTAGTTATGAATGTTGGTTCAGGAAAAAATAGTTCTTTTAGTAACATTCAATATATAATTACGCTTGTAGCATCTGGTAAAAGAAATTTTTCAAAAAATGAATTTATTAGTTTTTTGCAAAATGATGCAAAAAAATTTCTTCGATCTGATAAAGAAAAATTTATGATGAATGATGGATATCCACCTATACAAGTAAATTTGTTTTCAATGAATACAGAGTTAATTAATGAATATTCAAAAAAAGTTATTGAATATATGCATACTTTGCCAAAAATCTCTGGAATAAAAAGTTCATTAGAAGATCCAATTCAAGAATTGAGAGTAGTACCAGATCTTTTAAAGGCAGCATCATTAAACGTTGATCCAAAAGAAATTTTTAATGTATTAAAATTACTTTACGGTGGTGTAAAAGTAGGGAATTTTTATGCTGATGGCAAATTTTATGAAATTAAAATTATGCTACCTTTATTGCAAAATCAAACTTTGTCTGATTTAAATGGGGTTTTAATTCCGACTAAAGACGGTTCTTCTGTTTTGTTATCAAGTGTAGCATCTATTGAAAATATTTATTCTGATGCTGTAATTAGTCACTTAAATGGTAATAATATGATGAGAATTACTGCAAATTATTTAGGTTCTGATTTAAATAAGGTTACAATGCAAATTCAAGAGTTTGTAAATTCTACAAAACCATTTAATATTTCAAATAATTTTAGCGGTAATGCAGAAAGTTTACAAGAGTTAATTTCAACGGTTGCTTATACTTTATTATTGTCTTGTATTTTTATTTTTATGGTACTCGCTGCTCAATTTGAAAGCTTTAAAGCTCCTTTATCCATTATGTTGAGTATTCCTTTTGCATTTTCTGGTTCGTTTATTGGGTTATTAATAACAAGGCAGCCTTTAACAATTTACTCTATGATAGGAATTATTATGTTGATGGGTCTTGTAACCAAAAATGCAATTTTACTTATAGAGTTTACGCAGCAAAAAATTACGCAAGGTAATGATGTTGTCAGTTCTCTTTTAGAAGCTACTCAGGTTCGATTTCGTCCTATTATGATGACAACTCTTACAATGATTGCCGGAATGATTCCTATGTTATTTAGTAAAGAAGCAGGAAGTGTTAGTATGGGAGTTACTGTTATTGGCGGATTAATTTCATCAACTTTGCTAACTTTATTTATTGTGCCTTGTGCATACTGTATTTTAAATAGAATAAAATTAAAAAGTAATTATTAAAGTGAGTTTGTTATTTGTTTTCTTTAATTAAATTTTCTTTTATTTCGTAAAGATTTTTTTCTAAACCAATTGGGTAAATTTCAGAATTTAATATTTTTTTGTATTTTTGATTGAGTTTGCTTAAATTATTGAGGGTATTTTTTCTGATTTCTTCGATATTGGGGCATTCATAAACTAAATTTCCATTTTTAAATATTGGAATTAATAAATCTTGAAAATCATTTTTATTAGAATTTACTATAGAAGAATTGAAATTGCTTAAAGAATAGGTGCTATTTTCTTCTTTTTGGTTAAAAGATAGTTCATCATAAATCATATCTGAAACATATTCATTATTGGATTGAAATCTTCTAATTTGTAAAATTCCAGGTGTTGAAATTTTAATAGCCTGATTTGAAATTTTAATTTTATATTTCCACTCGTTATTGATATAAATAGCAGATAACTTATATACAGCTCCTAAAGCAGGTTCATCAAATGCAGTAACAAGTTGGGTGCCTACGCCTAATGATGATATATTTGAGTTTTCTTCTTTGAGTTTGGTAATAATATATTCGTTCAAATCGTTACTAGCTATAATAGCTGTGTCTTTAAATCCTGCTTCATCTAATAATTTTCTAGCAGTATTACTTAATTGTGCTAGATCTCCAGAATCTAAGCGTATTCCTTTAAGAGTTTTTCCTTTACTTTTTAGGTAGTGCCCTACCTTAATGGCATTTTTGATACCATCTATAGTATTATATGTATCAACAAGAAGAACTGCATTATCTGGCATAGATTCTGCAATTGCGTAAAAAGAATCCAATTCGTTTGCAAAAGACATTACCCAACTGTGTGAGTGGGTTCCTTTAACAGGAATTCCAAATATTTTTCCAGCAAGAACGTTCGATGTTCCATTGCAACCACCAATATAAGCAGCTCGACTGGCGCTCAGCGCACCATCAATTCCTTGCGCCCTTCTGGCTCCTAACTCAAATACAGGTATGTTTTCTGCAGCGTTAACAATACGAGCTGCTTTGGTTGAAATAAGTGTATGAAAGTTGATGATATTCAGAAGTGGTGTTTCGAGAAGTTGGCATTGTGCAATGGGACCAGAAATTCTAAGAATTGGCTCGTTTGGAAAAATGACCGTGCCTTCTGGAACAGCTTCTATACTGCAAGTAAATTTTAAATCTTTTAAATAATCTAAAAATTTGGGATCAAAAAGACAGTTGCTGTTAGAGTCTTTTAAAGATTTTAAATATTCGAGATCGCTTTCTTGAAAATTAAAATTTTTTATAAATTCTATGGCAATTTCAAGTCCGGAAGCAATAGAATATCCTCCATGAAAAGGATTTTTTCTAAAGTAAAGATGAAAAACGCTGTGTTGTTCTGCAATACCTGTTTTCCAATATCCGTAAGCCATCGTAATTTGGTAAAAATCTGTCATTAGAGCTAAAGAATTTGTATAAACTTTTTTTAAAAATGAAGACATAAATTGAAACCTATTCAAAGCATTAGTTAATTTTTATTTAAAGAGAAGTAAAGTTCTTTATTTTTAGAAATATTTAGAACAATAGGTAATTTTTTTCTTGAAAATGAATGCATATAAAACCTAAAAATAGGTACAATTGAAATTTCGGTATATGCCGCTATTTCAAACTTACTCAGCTCTTTTTCGCTAACAGGAATTGTTGCTGCAGATCGTACTGTGATCTCTTTTAAACTGTTTAAAGTTTTTGGAAAATTTTCTAGGTATTCTGTTGTAAAGCTTGAATTTAATAAGCTTTGCAACCAAATTTGGCGGTTATTATGAATTCTATCAATAAAAATTTGGAGATCAGCTCGAGCTGTTGAGTTTTCTTCTAATGACTTATCTATCCAAGAGATATTCACGCCGGATTTATTAGCATATTGTTCGAACTTTAACATGACTTTATTTTTGGCAGACCCGTAAGGAATAGAAATTTTAATTTCTCGAATATGGTTTGGAATTTGTACAAGTTTTTTAGGCCATTGGGTTTCTTCTGAGTCTCCAGGCTCATTTTTTTCAAAATGACTTTTGGCAATATAATAGTTGTCATTATCAGACAGACTTAATGCAATAGATCTCAAAATACTAGAAATTGCCAATCGCGTATCTTTTTCTGCAAAAGTTGCGCTTTTGGAATCAAATATCGCTATAAATGTCTGCATATATTGACTTCTATTAACATTAAAACTTTCAAAAGTTTCATTTACTCTTTTGTACTTATTAAAATCTGAAGAATTGAAATAGAAATCGAATCCTTCATGTGAATTTGATGTACAGAGTTCAATTTGATTGCCTAATGCATTCAAAAAATAACTACCATTTTCATAACGTATAGGGTATTTGCTAACCAGGTCAAATTTTTCTGGGTGATATTCTTTGTGTGTCGATGAATTAATCCGAACAGGCCATATGACATTCCCTGCGGCTGTAAAGCTTAAAGCTTCTTCTAAAACACCTAATATTTTTTCGATTTGTGTTTCAAAATAAAGTTTAAATTTAATTGGGGAAATTATCTCAACTCCCGCATATTTTCTTGTTTCCCAACCCGGCTTATTTATGTCTTCTGTGCCTTTGACACGTATAAATGAAGAATATTCTCTATAAGTAATTCCTTTAGCAATAGCCATTGCGGCTTCAAAGCTACTAACAGGTGTCCCATCTTGCCAAGTTGCAGTCAGTGATACAGTGGCTTCAAAACTATTATTTTCTGGGTCGAAAGAGTAATTTTCTAGTATACCCTCTTGTTGATTATCTCTATCAATAAATGGTTTGAGTACTAATAATAAGTAACCAAGCTTTTTAAGATTTTTAATTTCGCAAAATGGATAAAAGTCTATTTTAGACACGCCAGTACAATAACGATAGGATATATTTCTTATATTCATTTTAAAATTTTCTCCTGAAAAGTAATCTTTTTTTGGATATTGCAAATTTAACAATTTTAAAGAACTGGAAAATCCGATATTAGTTTTTAAATTGAATTTGTTTGTCAGGCAAGCTTTTTTTTTATTTAAAAAAGAGAATAATAATAAAAAATTCTCCTTAATTATCTTATAATTAATTGTATAAAATTTAAAAAATTTATTAAATAAATTTATTTATATTTTTTGGTTTTCTATAAATTAAATTGTTTATTATCAAATTTAATCATGTATTTTTTACAAAAATTGAATTTAGTTATTTTATAAAAAATTTTTTTTTATTCAAAAAATAACTAACCAATTTTCTTTTAATAAAATTTGTTCCTCAAGTTTTTAAAATTATAAAACTTGTAGTAAGCATAAGTTATGGAAATTTACTGATTCGAGAGAGGCTCTAAAATGACGATTAATCCATCTCAAACGATTTTAAAAGCTCAAAGACCGCAGCCGCCTATCCTAATTTTTGATATTGAAACTGTTCCAGATATTCCTTTTATATTTTTAAATTATAGCGAAAATTTTAATTTGTCTTCAAGCTTTGATTATGAAAAAGATTGGAATAATTATATATATTATGAAGAGTTTAAAAACAAATCTCAAACTGATTTTCCTAAAACTATTTTTCATGCTGTAATTTCTATTTGTGCAGTTTTTGTAAATCCAGAAACATATACAATCATGGATGGCTTTAAACGAACTATTCCAAAAGTTAATACCTATCAAGAGTTTAGAGAATATGAAAAAAAAGTTTTAGAAGAGTTTTGGTTGTTTTCAATAAAATATCAAGATTTTCATAAAAGCTGGTATGATTTTAATATTGAAAACAGATATTTGAGTGAATATCAAAAAAGTAAATTAAAAAAACTCCCAGTTACTTTTTGTGGTTATAATATTTCTAACTTTGATTTAATGGTTATTGAGCAGAGAAGTTTAATTAATTTTATAACCTGTCCAATTGAAGAATATGTTAAAAATCTTGGTTCAGATTCTTATCGTTACAAATATGCTTCGGATAAAGTTTTCGATCTTATGAATTTTATTACAAATTATGATGTGAAAAATGCAAGAGTAGGACTAGATACTCTTGCTCGCGGTATGGGGCTTGGTGGTAAACTGACTGGGATGGATGGTTCTAAAGTTGCAGAAAAATTTTATATAAATAATGATTTTTTAAAAATTGAAGAATATTGCGCTGTTGATGTACTAATTTCTTATGGAGTTTTTTTAGCAATACAGAAATTTCGCGGAATTTTAAGCGAAGAAAGCTACAAAGAGTGTTTATTATGGTTTGAAGCTTGGTTACTTAAAGAAGGAAAACCAGAAAGTTACAAAGAGTTAGCAAGAGAAAGTTCTAAATATTTTAACTATGCAAAAAAAACTTAAGAGAACCTATTCAGGGTCGATAGTTGTAACAGAAGGATTACAGGAGTATAGAATTTTAAACGCATGACCTATTTATATAGTAGTGAAACGTTAAAAATAAAAATATTTCAATATTATTTTGAGCTTACCTAGGGAGGAATAAGTTATGTCAGATGAAAATGGGTTCTCTAAAGGCTTAGCTGGAGTCGTTGCTGATGCAACTTCTGTTAGTCAGGTGCAAGGAGAAGTTGGAAGACTAATATACCGTGGTATTTCTATTGAAGATCTTGCAGAAAAATCAACATTTGAAGAATGTGTTTACTTTTCTCTTTATGGAAAAATGCCAACTCAAAATGAATTAAATAAATTTGTAATTCAAATGAAGTCTCACAGAGTTTTGCCTAAAACTGTTGAAGCAGTTATTAAAGCAGCGCCACGCAGCGCACATCCTATGGCCGTTTTGCAAGCTGCTGTTGCTGCAATGGGATTTGATGAAAATCCTGTGAATTTAAAATCAGAAGAATTAAATATCCAAAATGCAATTAAGATAATTAGTCAGCTTGCAACAGCTGTTGCATTTATTTCAAGAGATCGCCGCGGTCTACCTGTTATTTCTCCAAATATAAATTTATCGCATGCAGAAAACTTTTTGTATATGTTAAAAGGTGAAGTTCCAAACAAAGACGAGTCTCGCATGTTTGATGTTGCACTTATATTGCATTTGGATCACGATTTTAATGCTTCGACATTTGCCGCTAGAGTTGTGGCATCAACTGAAGCTAAATTATCTCTTTCTATTTCTGCTGCAATTGGCGCGCTCTCTGGTCCATTGCATGGTGGTGCAAATGAAAAAGTTCTCGAAATGGCTGATGCAATTGGCTCACCACAAAATGCCAAAGCTTGGGTTGCAAATGCGCTTGCGACTAAAGCAAAAGTAATGGGTTTTGGTCATCGTGTATATAGAACTATGGATCCAAGAGCTAAAGTTTTACGTGGCATGCTAGAAAAACTCGTGGCTTCTAAAAAAGAAAAAGACACGTATGAAACACTCAGAATTGTTCATGACACAATGATTGAAGAGCTTAGTAAAACTTCAAAAGACTATATATGGCCTAATGTCGATTTTTGGTCTGGCGCAATGTATCGTTTAATGGGAATTGAGTCTATTGATTTTACTCCTATTTTTGCTGTTGCTCGTGTAGCAGGATGGTCTTCGCATATTGTTGAAATGTGGCGAGACAATCGTATTTATCGTCCAGCAGCAAAATATGTTGGACCTACTAATGAAAATTATCCAGAAATAAAAAACAGAAAATAATTTAAAAAAACATTATACTTGAGTTGTGGATCTATTTTGTCCACAACTCTTTTATTTATTTTGGGGGTGTTTTTGGAAGAAGTATTTGGTAACAAACCCAATCCAGTAATTTCTTTTGCAGATTATTCTCTTTCTGTTGGATTTGTTTCACCAATTAGAAATCTTTCTTTTATTATAAATGAGGGTGAATCTGTTGCTATTATTGGTCCTACAGGATCTGGTAAAAGTTTGTTACTTTCTGTGATTGCTCAGTTAATTTGGGAAATTGATAATAAATTTTTACTAAATTCTTTTAAGCAAACAGGGGAAATAAAAATATTAGGAGCTGTTTTTTCTGATAAAAAACCGAACTCTAATGTTTTGAAATTAATTTATTCTCAGGTTGCGTTAGTTTCTGAAAAAAGTGCTTGGTTACCTGTATCTATTGCTGAAAACTTTGCTATTTCACAAAATCTTGTTGGCGCTAAAGAAATTTTATCTTTTCATGAACTAATCGATAATTTACCAATTTCCCAGCATAATAAAGCCATGATAGCATCTCTAGCAGAGTTGTTGCCAAGCCAAGTAGAATTGCCATTTTTACAGCAGTTAGCAATTATTAGAGCGCTAATTAGAAAGCCTAAAGTATTTTTATTAGATGATGCTTTTTTACGAATGGATCCTGTATTATTAAAACAAACAGAAAATTTGATTTTAAATATGAGTACAAATACAACACTAGTATGGGCCACTAATGATCTTTATCAAGCAAGTAGAGTCACAGATTGGACTCTATTTATGCAGCATGGAACTGCTGTTGAATACACGCAAACAGCACAGTTTTTTACAAATCCAACAACTCAAGCAGCAGAAAATTTTATTGCAGGCCGTGATGATGTTTAATTATATTTATCCAAATTTTTTACGATAATGCTGCATAAATTCAGCAAATACACAAGCTGATTCGAGGCTGACGCCATTATACATAGAGGCTCTTACACCACCAACAGAGCGATATCCTTTTATTTCAAGAAGATTTTCTTTTGCTGCCTCTGCAATAAAGTGTTCATCTTGTTTTTCTGTTGGTAGTTTAAAAACAAAATTATGGCGAGAGCGATATTGATGTTCAACTCTGCCAATGTATAAGCCAGAATCAATTTCTGTGTAAACTCTTTTTGCTTTTTCAAGTGCCCATTTTTCCATAGTATTGGTTCCGCCCACTTGATCAATCCATTTTAACATACGATTCATTGCATATATTGAAAATACTGGAGGTGTATTTAATGCGCTTTTGGCGTCGTGTATTGCGTGGTATGATAAAGCTTTGGCAACATAATTTTGTTTTGTAATAAGAGGGCTTTTTTCAAGTAAATCGTTGCGTATAATAATAACAGAAACTCCTGCAATGCCAAAGTTTTTTTGTGCACTTGCATAAATAATGCCTGTTTGTTCCCAAGGAATGTCGGTACGTGCCGCTAATGAGCTTGTCATGTCGAGCACTAACGGAATATTTTCAAATGTAGGAATTGTTGCGTATTCTGTTCCGTAAACTGTGTTGTTAACTGTGATATGGACGTACTTTGAGTTTTTTGGTATTTGCCACTCTTTTGGATTGCCTAAAGATTTGTAATCGTATTTTCTTCCATCATACACTAAGTGTACAGTTCTCGGTAAAGCATAAACCTCTTCGCACGCTAAATGAGACCATACACCTGTGTCGGTATAAGCAATTTCATCACCCGCAATAGAAAGGTGTTGTGGAATTAGAGAAAAATGCTGTTGTGCTCCACAGCATGTAAACAAAATAGAATGAGTATTAGGAACTTGAAAAACTTTTTTAGCAATAGCATGTGTTTCTTCATTTAATTTTTCGAAATATTTTGAACGATGCGAAATTTCCATAATACTTACGTCAATACCAAAAGTATCTAGCAGTTCTTCATGAATTTGATTACGAACTGTATTTGGTAAACGAGCTGGGCCAGGACTAAAATAGTGTACGTTCATACGTGCCTCTTTATTGACTTGTGCTTGTATTATTTGAACTTTCTTCTTTAGTCTAAAATTTTACGGTAAGAAATTTTAGACTAAAGAAGAAAGTCAATCTCAATGTATTTATGACAGCATTATCATTCTGATGCAAAAAATAAATGCTTTTTTCTGGAGTGTGTTTTTTTTATTGAAAAAAGATTTTTTGGCTGGTTAAAACTTTAAAGATGTAACAACTAAACCAATTTGATTTTTTCCTACCCAAAACGTTGGAAAAGCTAGGCCAATTTCACTGCCATTTCCTACAATAAGGGCTCCTGCTTTTGGTAGCGGTCTTTTTTTGGCGATGCTTTTTTCTGTCTCTTTTTTGTTTTGATTATAACCTTGGCTAGGAACAAATGGAGGCATACTATAGTAATAATGTTCATCACTATCTGGCATGTAGTTAAAGTAAGAATTGTTTTGCATTTTAGAAATATTATAAAGTCCATAAGCGCTACCGAGCATAAAGCCAATAGAGGCGCCTCCGGCAGTAATTCTGATATTTTCAATAAACGAACCTGTTAAAAATGGTAAAATGGCAATTCCCATTGTTGCCCCAAATAAGGCTCCATATCCTCCAGAAGAAAATATTTCGCGCATTTCGTCTTCGCTCGTGTAAACATTTTGTTGTGCAATAGTTTTAAAATTTGCCATTATTGACAAAATTAATATCCATTTTTTTATGGTAAATATTCTTTTGATCAGACAAAAGAGGAGCATCTGTTTTCTCCTTAAGTTTTTTATTCTTAAGTAATTTTATCTCAATATTGAGAAGTTGAAATAGTCAAATTGAGTGACTGTAAAAAATTCCTTATAATTTTATTTAGTTAAATTTAATTTGAAACACTCTGACGAACGGAAAAATTTTTTTTGATAAGATTGCTTGACAACTTTGGCTTTAATACATTATCCACATCTTCACCGAGACGTAGGCTGGCTTAGCTCAATTGGTAGAGCACCTGATTTGTAATCAGGCGGTTGGGGGTTCAATTCCCTTAGCCAGCTCCATACTTTCGGGGAGGTTCCAGAGTGGCTAAATGGGGCGGACTGTAAATCCGCTGTCTTACGACTTCGGCAGTTCGAATCTGCCCCTCCCCACCATGTTATAAGATTGCCTAGATTGCGCGGGTGTAGCTCAATTGGCTAGAGCGTCAGCCTTCCAAGCTGAATGTTGAGGGATCGTGCCCCTTCACCCGCTCCATTTTTTTATGTTAAATGCTATTTTAGCTGTTTGTTCCTGAATTAAGCTGAAAGCTACAATCAACTTTCACCTAAAAATGTTTGTGCCCATGTAGCTCAGCGGTAGAGCACTTCCTTGGTAAGGAAGAGGTCTCCGGTTCAAGCCCGGATATGGGCTCCACCGATTTCTACTCCCACTTTATTGTAAAATTTTTAATAAATTTAAAACCGTGATAAAGTTGTTAATCTTGAGATCTGATAAAGGATTGGTATCTCTTATGTTGTCTCAAAATTTAACTATCAAAGGTTTTTATGTTAATTGAAATTAATCAAAGCAAGCCTCTTAGGGCATTACTTGTTGGTGTGCCAACCCCAGATGTGAGTGATTTAGAAAATCAAGAATCATTACAAGAGTTATCTAAACTAGTTAAAACTTTGGGTTATCAGGTTGCAGGAACAACATTTCAAAGACGCCAATCTCTTTTTGGTGCTATTCCGCTAGGAGATGGCAAACTCCAAGAAATTGCTAAAATGACAAATGGTTCTGGTGTCATAAAATCACGAACTAAAAAAATGAAACAAAATAAAGATGATCCAACCTCTCAGCAAAATAATGAAGCACAAGACGAAGAGCTAGAAGATGATGATAAAACAGATTCTTCTAAAATTGATGCAGTCATTGTTGACTGTGAACTCACTCCTTCGCAAATTGTAAATTTAAAAACTGCATTTAACGTTGAAGTGTACGATCGTACAGGAGTTATTGTTGCAATATTTAGTAAGCATGCCAAAACGCGAGAAGCGCGACTTCAAGTTGAAATTGCTCGTTTAAAATATTTGGCACCTCGCATTAGAGAAAGCGGCAATAATGAAAGACAAGGCGTCGGGAGAGGGTCTGGTGAAAGCAATATTGAGCTTGATAAAAGACGTATTCGAGATCGCATTGCAGAATTAAAAAAAGAGATTGCACTGATTCAAAAAGAACAAGGAATTAAAAGAAAAAAACGAAATGAAGTGGAGTGCGTTGCGCTAGTTGGCTATACCAATGCAGGCAAATCATCATTGATGCGTTCTTTAACTGGTGCTGAAAACCTGGTTGCTGATAAGTTGTTTGCAACATTAGACACAACTGTTCGTGCATTATATCCAGAAACACGTCCGCAAATTTTGATAACAGATACTGTTGGGTTTATTAGAAAATTACCGCATGATTTGGTAGTATCATTTCATTCTACGCTAGAAGAAGCGTTAAATGCTTCGCTATTATTGTTTGTGATAGATGCCTCTGATGAAAATTGGAGAAATCATTTATTGGTGACTCAATCAACTTTAACAAGTATTGGAGTCACTCAAGATTACCCTAACCAAATTGTTTTTAATAAAGTTGATTTGATAACAGAAGAAAAAAGAATAAGTTTAAAGCAAGAGTACCCTACTGCTCTCTTTCTTTCTGCGCATATCGATGCTGATATAAAAAAACTACGAGAGTTTTTGATTGAATTTTTTGAGAGGGATATGGTGGATGAAAAGCTATTTATTCCTTATTCGATTCAGGGTGTTATTGGTCATATTCGAGAAACCCTTAGGGTGATTCATGAACAGTATGACAATAGTGGATTGGTTTGTACTGTTCGTGGAAAATTGGAAAATATAAAAAAAGTTAGAAAACGTTATGGAATATAATTGATTTGATAACACCTGTTTTACTCCGAAATTATTTTAAATTAATTGGTGGAATATCTTTAAAAATAAATATTAAAATTGAAATATATTAAAAGATATTAATTAAATGATTAAAATACAATAAAAATAAGTGTCTTAGCTTAAATTTAGAGCAAAGTTGAATTTTGTTTTTCAAGTGAAAATAAATTTTAAATCGTTGAATTTTATAAAAAAAATTAAATTAGCATATAAATTGGAGGGGCTGTAAAAGCAAAATATCAAATATTCTTATATTTTTTTGGATGATCAAAAAAAAGGATTGGTATGCTTTTTTTTGAGATACCTCTCTTGAAAGCTTGCAATTTAAAATAAGTTGAGTTTATAACCTTGACAGAAGCCATGAAACAAACGTGTTCGGACTATTGAGCTTCTTTACCAACCCAATAAATACCTTCCTTTGACCTCTCGCCATAGCATTGTCCTCACATATTTATCATTCCACTTTTCTTCCTCAGAAGAATGACCCAGAAGGTTGGTGCCGAACGGCTGACCTTCTAATTTTTTTATAAGTTAATATGTTTTAAAACTATAAATATTATAAAGCAGTATATCTTAGATTGGCATCTTTACAAAAATATTTATTAAAAAGTTGCCACTTGCATTGCAATAATTTTTTTTGTCACCTATCATAATAAAGTAACGATATAAAAATAAGGAGGAAATAATGCCAAGTAAAGATAACAAAAAAAAGAAGAAACAAGATAAAAGCAAATCTACAGCAGCAGCTCCGCAACAAAAGCAATCAGAAGCTCCTGTAGCACAAAAAGATTCAAAAAAGCGCTGATTTCAGCGCTTTTTTGTTTTTTAAACAGGCTTTCTAAAGTTAACTTTAAAGGTTATTTTAGATTTAAGCTTGATAATTTTGTATTTTACTTGACACAATCTATGACTTAAAGCAAATAGCTTTAAGTAGCTGGGTTATTTATTGTGTTTGAATAGGTAAAATATGAAAAGAAAAATTAATAACAGTCCCAAAAATCAAGCATTCCATCTTCATGCAAAAAAAACATTAGGCCAAAACTTTCTTAATGATAAAGATATTATAGAAAATATTGCAAACTCAATTTTTTCTCTTTTTAAATCGAATCAAAAAAAATATGTCCATGAAATTGGCCCTGGGTCGGGTGCTTTAACACAAGCGCTTCTGCAAAAACAGATTTCTGTTTTAGGATTAGAAAAAGATCAAAGAGCCGTTCAGGGATTAAAAGAGACACTAGAATTAAATTATCCAAATGTCTTTGAAGTTATTCAAACAGATGTTTTAAAGTGGACGCCAAAAATGGACACTAATTTAAATGAAAACTCTGAGTGTATTTGCATTGGTAATTTACCGTATTATATTTCAAGCGAAATTTTATTTTGGTTTTCGACACATGCAAAACATTATAGTCATGGAATTTTTATGCTTCAAGAAGAAGTTGCAGATAGGTTAATTGCGAAACCGGCGTCAAAAGCCTATGGAAGATTGACAATAAGAATGCAGCTTTTTTTTGAAGTTAAAAAACTTTTTAAAGTACCAGCTCACTGTTTTATTCCTAAACCCAAAGTTAATTCTGCAATAGTTCAATTAACTCCTAAGCCTTTTTCTTTTCAATCTGAAAAAGAAGATCATGCATTTGGTATACTAACAGCAACATTATTTAGTGCACGTAGAAAAATGTTAAGGCGAGCTTTGTTGCAACTATTAACAAATTTAGAAAATAAGTATCCCGGAAAAACTGCAGAATTTTGGCATTTGGCAAATTCATTTCAAGTAACAGAAGAAACAAGACCCGATGCTATTTCGCCAGAAGCTGTTTTAGCATTTCATAAATTTTTTTTAAAGTATAATTAAAAATTTTAATATTGAAAATCGTTATCATTAAATTCGGTGCAACAAGAATTCAATTTTTTTCTTAAAATTTTTTTAGATAAATAAAAACAAATAATTACCTTTATTTTTGAGTGCAGCTAACTCAGTGTAAAAATTTTTATTGTGAAAATTTTTCCTAAGTTAATTATTTATTGCATTAATAGACACAAATAGAATATTTTAAAATTAGAAGTATAAAAGTAAAAAATGTTTAAAGTATAGAAAAGTTAGTGGTTAGCTTTAGAGCTTGCAATTTTTAATAATCGAGTATTATCCTATTGTGTTTCATATGAGGAGTGTTTGATTTCAACTTCGTTGATAAATTTTTTCTTGCTAATTAGTTTTTTTTAGGAGAATTGCTCTATGTCAGCAAATTCTGGTTTTTTAACAAGCACCATCGGTAAAAAATATTTTATGGCATTGACTGCTATAATTTGGTCTTTATTTGTGATGGCGCATATGATCGGTAACATGCTTATTTTTGTTGGTGCAGAAGCCTATAATAAGTATAGTCATGCTTTAATTTCTAACCCTGCAATATATTTGATTGAAGCGTTTTTAATATTTGTGCTTGTATACCATATTTTTACTGGTTTTACTTTAGCTGTGCGCAATTCTATCGCTAAACCTAAATTTTATTCTGTTTCTCCTGTTAAAGAAAAATCTGCATCGATCACTTCGCGATCGATGATTTATACGGGATCAATCACGCTTGCATTTATTATTTGGCATTTGATCACATTTAAATGGGGACCAAAATATTCTGTTACATATGATGGAACCGAAATGAGAGATATTTTTAAACTCATAGTCGAAAAATTTCACGATCCTATTTATGTTGCTGGCTACTGTTTTGTCATGATTTTGATCGGCATGCATTTATTTCATGGTGTTCAATCTATCTTTCAAACCCTTGGTATTAGTCATCCTCGTTATAATAAATTTTTTAAGTATTTTGGCTATACCTATGCGATAATTGTTGCAGCAGGCTTCTTTTCTCAACCACTTTATGTATTTTTTGCAAGGTAACCAAATATGACATACAAATTTGACTCCAAAAGCCCTTCTGGGCCAATTGAAAATAGGTGGACCACTCATCGGTTTTCTTCAAAACTTGTTAACCCAGCAAATCGAAGAAAGCACTCTATTATTATAGTTGGTACTGGTTTAGCAGGAGCTTCTGCTGCAGCGTCATTAGGAGAAATGGGGTACCACGTAAAAAGCTTTTTTATTCATGATTCTCCTCGTAGAGCGCACTCAATTGCAGCTCAAGGTGGAATCAATGCTGCCAAAAATTATAAAAATGACGGTGATTCCATTTATCGTTTATTTTATGAAACGATAAAAGGTGGCGATTATCGTGCGCGTGAATCAAATGTTTATCGTTTAGCAGAAACATCTGTACGTATTATTGATCACTGTGTTGCATTAGGTGTTCCGTTTGCAAGAGAGTACGGTGGACTTCTTGATACGCGTTCTTTTGGGGGAACTCAGGTTTCTCGTACATTTTATGCCAGAGGACAAACTGGACAACAATTATTAATTGGTGCTTACCAAGCCATGATGCGTCAAGTTTCTGATGGAAATGTAGAAATGTATCCGCGGCGTGAAATGCTTGAACTCGTTGTGATTGATGGTCATGCGCGAGGTATTATTGTTCGTAATTTAATTACTGGTGAACTAGAGGCGCATCATGCAGATGCTGTGGTGCTGGCAACCGGTGGCTATGGCAATGTATTTTATTTGTCAACAAATGCAAAAGCATCAAATACCTCTGCAATTTGGAGAGCGTATAAAAAAGGCGCATTATTTGCGAACCCTTGCTACACGCAAATTCACCCCACATGCATTCCTGTGTCAGGTGAGCATCAATCTAAATTAACATTAATGTCTGAATCATTAAGAAATGATGGACGGTGCTGGGTTCCAAAAAATAAAGGAGATATCCGCTTACCATCACAAATTCCTGAGAGTGAAAGAGATTATTATTTAGAGCGCCGTTATCCAAGTTTTGGTAATTTGGTTCCTCGAGATGTGGCATCGCGTGCAGCAAAAATTGAATGTGATCATGGCCACGGTGTAGGACCATCTAAACTTGCGGTGTTTTTAGATTTTCAAGATTCAATCAAACGATTGGGCGAAGACAAAATAAGAGAAAAGTACGGCAACTTATTTCAAATGTATGAAAAAATTACTGGAGAAAATCCATATAAAACTCCTATGAGAATTTACCCCGCAGTTCATTATACAATGGGTGGACTTTGGGTTGATTACAATTTGCAATCAAGTATTCCAGGGTTGCACGTGTTAGGAGAGGCAAACTTCTCGGATCATGGAGCGAATCGTTTAGGTGCCTCTGCTTTAATGCAAGGCTTGGCAGATGGATACTTTATTATTCCAACAACTCTTACAAATTATATTGGTGGTACAACGCTTCAAAAAGTCACAACAGAGCACGCCGAGTTTAAAGAAGCGATGAACAGTGCGCAAACACGCATTAATAAAATTATAAATGTTAAAGGTAACAAAACTGCAGATCAATTTCATAGACAGCTTGGTCATGTTATTTGGGATTATTGTGGTATGGCAAGAAATAAACAAGGGCTTGAAAAAGCACTTAAAGAAATTCCAAAAATTAAAGAAGAATTTTGGCAAAATATTTCTGTTCCTGGAAGTGGTGTTCAGCTTAATCAAGAACTTGAAAAAGCTGGACGTATTGCTGATTTTATAGAGCTGGGTGAAGTGATGTGTTTGGATGCGCTTGCGCGAGAAGAATCGTGCGGCGGGCATTTTCGCGAAGAACATCAAACACCAGATAATGAAGCAAAACGTGATGATGAAAAATTTGCACATGTTGCTGCCTGGGAATTTAAAGGCAACGATAAAAAACCAGAACGACATGTCGAAGAGTTAAAATTTGAATACTGTCACCCAACGCAACGTAGTTATAAGTGATAAAAAAGGATAAAAGCCTTATGGAAAGTAAACAAGCGCACAGCAAAACTATGACTTTACATCTCAAGGTATGGCGACAAAAAAGTCCTCATGAGACTGGAAAGTTGGTTGATTACGACCTTGAAAACGTAAATCCTGATATGTCATTTTTAGAGATGTTAGATATTTTAAACCAAAAATTAATTTTAAAAGGTGAAGAGCCTGTAGCTTTTGAGCATGACTGTAGAGAAGGAATTTGCGGTTCTTGTTCTATGGTTATTGATGGCAACCCTCATGGTCCACAAAAATCAACAACAGCATGTCAGTTGCATATGCGCCATTATCATGATGGACAAACAATTGTGATTGAGCCTTTTAGGGCAAAAGCATTTCCTGTTATTAAAGATCTTGTTGTTGATAGGAGCTCTTTTGACAGAATTATTCAGGCAGGTGGTTTTATATCTGTCAATACTGGTAGCGCACCTGATGGCAACGCAATTCCGGTTGCCAAAGAAAATGCAGATCTCGCATTTGATGCAGCAACGTGTATTGGTTGTGGCGCATGTGTAGCGGCTTGTCGTAACGGGGCGGCAATGCTTTTTGTTTCTGCAAAAGTTTCGCAGTTGTCATTATTACCTCAGGGTCAGGCAGAACGTTCAGAGCGTGTTGCAAAAATGGTATATCAAATGGACTCTGAAGATTTTGGTGGTTGTACAAATATGGGAAGTTGTGCAGGAGCTTGTCCTAAAGATATTTCTCTTGAAAATATTGCACGCTTAAATAGAGAATTTATGAAATCTATGATTTCTGGGCGCAAAAGCTATCCTAATAGAAAAGGTGGCGCAACAGAAGGTTCACCTGCCTAATTGTCTTAATTGTAGTAACTTTTAATACCAAAAATTTTCATATTAAAAAAGTCAAAAATTAGTTGTTAAAAAGATGCTCATTTATCTTATAGTTTAAGTATATTAAAATTATTATAGTAAATTTTTATAATATTTAATTTGGATACAACAATGCTAAATGTTAAAATATTTATTGTATTTTTTTTATTTTGTAAACCGGTTTTTTTGTATGCAAAGAATTATTCAAGTAACGTAACGCCTCCGGATTTATCAAATGCAAAATCTGCCAAACAAAAAAATGATGCAGAAAGTAAAAAATATCAAGCATTAGAATCTTTTTCTAAAGTTTTAAACTTATTAGAAGCAAATTATGTAGATCCAAATATTGTTAATTCTGATACGTTAATTGAAAAAGCATTAAAAGGCATGACCGCTGATTTAGATCCGCATACAATGTATTTAACGCAAAAACAATTTTTAGACTTTTCTACAGATACAAGTGGAAAATTTGGAGGTATTGGAGTTGTTATTAATCCCGCAGGAGGAAAGCTAGAAATTGTTGAGGTTATGGAAAATTCTCCTGCACAAAGAATTGGAATTAAATCTGGAGATATTCTTTATTCTGTTGAAAATATAATTGTAAACTCAAAAACTATTGAAGAAGTTTTAGGAAAAATGCGAGGACCTGTGGGGTCAGAAATTGAACTGGTATATTTTACTCCTGATAAAAATAATAAAACTGCGCAAATGAAAAAAGTATCGGTTGTTAGAGAAATTATTAAAAGTAGTAGTGCATCGATCATTCCAATTTCAAAAGGCTATGCTTATACAAAGTTAACAATTTTTCAAGAAGATGCGGCAGAACAGTTAGGTAAATTTATTAAAAATTTTGAGATTAAAAACAATGGAAATATTAAAGGATTAATTCTTGATTTAAGAAATAATCCTGGTGGTTTACTAGATCAAGCCGTAAAGGTAACAAATTTATTTATTGATTCTGGAATTATTGTTTCTACAATTGGTAGAGATATAAACAAACCAGAAGATGTTGAATATGCAATAAAAAGAAATACATTATCTAATTTTCCAATGATTGTTTTGGTAAACGAAGGAACCGCAAGTGCCAGCGAAATTGTTGCAGGAGCTCTCCAAGATAGGGAAAGAGCAATTATCATGGGAACACAGACTTTTGGTAAGGGCAGTGTTCAGAACATTATTACTTTACCAAATGGAGGGGCGCTAAAGATGACCATTGCCAGGTACTATACCCCTAAAGGAAGGAGTATCCAGGCAAAGGGGATAACGCCTGATATCCCATTGATTTCTCAAAATGTCCTAGGAAAAGTGTCGCAACTTCAGGATGGTCCTAATAGTAAACATCCACGAAGAGAGGTTGATCTCGATAGGCATATTGAAGCAAAAGATCAAGAAACGGTTGCTTTACAGAACCAGCATAATGAGCTGGAGGCCGAAACAAGTACTTGGCCAGCTTCAATTAAAGACGATTATCAAGTAAAAAGCGCTTATATGTATCTTAAAAGCCTTGGAAAATACTCAATAAATCATCAAAAATAATAATAATTAATAATTAATTATAAAAATATATAATTAATTATTAATTATTCATTAAAATAAACAAAAAATAGAATTATTTTTTACTAAATAAATTAAATTGTTTTAAAAAATATTTATTGATGATATATCCGGATTTACTTTAATTTATTGATATTAATTATGGTAAAATTTGAAGAGGTTTGTATGAGTTTTTTATGTAACAATTTTAAATTAAAAGATTTTTTTGGGGCTTTTGTTTGTTTATTTGCTATCCTGTCTTGTAGTAATCAAGAAGATTTACAAATTAATATAGACTCCATGTCTTTTAAGCCAATTTTTCCCAATGGGGATTCAACTTATTTTTCTCCTGTTGTGTATATAATTGGAGAAAATGGTACATATATTAATTCAGTGAAGACCCCTGTTGTGTTTGATGAAAGCACTTCTGGGCTTCAAAAATTTACAGTCATTCCTTTTAAATTAAGTCCAGAAATTTCTGATTTTGATAAATTAGTAATTGTTCCTGATAAGAATGAAAAAAATAGTTTTTGTAAAAATTTAGAGTTTACTATCTCAAATAATAATATTATTTTTCCAAATTCTTTTGGTCAACTAAAAACGGCGACATCATGTACTTTTCATGTTTCTTTAAATACTGATCAAGGTAGTATTTCAAATAATAGTTTTACTTTAATATTTAATTATTCATTTTCTAGATGGAAAAGTGACACTGATTCTAGTAGTGAGGCCAAAAAAACTGCGCAATTAATAACCGAAAATAATCAAAATATTAGTCGACTTTATTTGATTGATTCGCAAATTAAAGATATTTCGCCAATTACTGACTTTACTTATCTTAGTGCATTGGTATTGGATAGTAATTTAATTGAAACTATTCCTGATTCAATTGAAAATTTAAGTAATCTTAATGAATTGTTACTGAATGATAACAAAATAAGTCAACTTCCTGAGTCGATTGGTACACTTAAAAATTTAATCATGATTGGTTTAGACAAAAATAGTTTAACAGATTTGCCTTCTAGTTTTCAAGAATTAGTAAATTTAAAAAGTCTTTCAATTGCTAATAATTATTTAAATAAAGTTCCAAGTCAAATAAAATCTTTAAGAAATCTTCACACTTTAAATTTAAACAATAACAAAATTGAAGAAATACCTGAATTTTTAACCTCATTAACAGAACTACAAATAATTGATTTTTCTAATAATAATATTAAAGTAATACCTAAAAATATTTATGATTGGTTGCTTTCAAAAAAAGCAGTGCTTGAAAATAATCCAGGATTTAAAAACAATTTTGGAAATTAATAATCAAATAAAGATAATTAATAACTTATAGCAGAGGATGGCTAAGTTTTTATGTCAAGTATTACAGTTGTTGGTTCTGGGATAATAGGATTATCAGTGGCAGAATTTTTATCTAAAAATAATTCTTTTAAAAATATTCAAATCATATCTGAAGATCATCAATATTCGGGCTCAAAAGCTGCTGCTGCAAACCTTGCAACTAAAGGTCAGCTATACGGTAGAGATAAGCATTTTCAATATAAAATTAATAGCAAAAAAATTTATTCAAATTGGATAGAATCTTTAATTAAAGAAATAAATCTAAAAATACAGTTAGAAGATGTATATAAATGTGGATATGGGATAGATTATTTTACAACGGTTGAAAACCGCGACAAACATTTTAATAGAGTAATGCAAAATACAGAAGAACTTATTAAAAGAAATATTACTGAATTATCAATAATCAAGTTAGGTGAAAATAAAATCCAATATAAAGACGAATCTTGGGTAAATGCCAAATTATTATTAAATATTTTAAATAAAGTGTTAATTTTACGAGGAGTTAATTTTATTAAAGATAAGTTTGATTATTCAACTATTAATAAAATACTTACTCATGGTACAAAAAATACTATAATTTTTTGTACTGGAGCTTGGACAAAATCTCTTTTAACAAACTTAGGATTTCAATTACCAAAAAAAATGCAGCAGAAAGAAAGATTAACTTTTGGCACTACCTTTTTTGGACAAAATATTTTTGAAAATTTTAATAACGATTTTGTTCTTCAAGAGATTGTTTCAGAAAATTTAAAGAATAAAGTTACTTTTAGTGGAAATTCTAATTGTCATTATTTATCTTCTTCAAGTATAAAAATTAATGATATTAATTTTGTTGATGAAGAATTTTTAAAAAATAAAAATGAAGAAATTTTAAATTTATCAAAAGTATCAATCTCAAATTCTCCTGTGTTAAAGAATGATTCAATAATAAATAAAATGCAAGGTTATAGAGTAGGGTATGGTCATGAAGAATTGGTGGTGGAAAAAATTTATTCAAATGATCAAAATTTAAATATTTTTGTTTGTGCAGGGGCGCACAAAAGTGGTTACCTTTTTGCTCCAGTAGTGGGTTCAATACTGCAAAATTTACAGTTAGACTTAGTTAAATTTTAATTATAATAAAGTAATAATTAATAGGTGCAAACTTTATGTATTACTCTAATTGTTTAAAATCTGTATATTTTGGTATTTTTATAGTGCCGCATTTTTTTATTTTTGCTCAAGAGTCGAATCCTGAAATTCAAGTACAAACTCAGCCCTTACAAGGAAACGGACTGCAAAGATTAGGAAATGCTCCAATACCATTGCCGGCAAAAAATGTAGAGCTCATGGTTTCACCGAATATCAATATTCAAAGACCTGTTGGCTCTAGTGTCACTCCTATTCCCGCAACACCTAAAAAATTTCCGTATGATTCTACAATTATGGCAGGGCGTATTATTTATTTAAATGGGGTCAATATCACTTCAGTAAGAAACCAAGAATTAGAAAATGTCAATATTCATATAGATAACAATGGTAATATTTATATTGAAGCTCCTCAGTATGAAGTAGGTACGGAGCAAAGCTTCCACCCTTTAATGCCAAGTGAATTGCCTAAATTTCCTAAAGCGCAAATTAAAGACTCGCCTATTCCTAGTGGTGTTTATTCAAAAGAAACTGGTAAACTTATTAACCAACCGGCAGACAATGCTCAGCCTATTTTTTCTAAAGAATTTAGTCCTTCTGCTTCTGCTCAGGATCAGACAATAAGATCACCAGCTGCCAAACTACAACCTAACGGAACTCAGGATAATTTGTCTTCTGCTCCAAATTCGCAAAAGATATTACCAGAAAATAGCCAAAATAATTTTAAAAATTAATTATAATAAAATTTTTTTTAAAAATTTATATTAAATTGACTTAAAATAAATTTTAAAATAGCGTTATCTTCGATTTAATAAATGATAAACATTATTATCATTAGTGTTTGTTAAATTAAAGAAATGAGTTAAGTTTTGAAAAATATAAAAAAAATTAATAATAACTATAAAAGTATTATTTTGGCTTTGCTTTGCGTTGCAATAACAGGAATTGGTTTTGGATTATCTTTACCTTTATTAGCGTTTATAATGCAAAAATTAGGATACTCTTCGTATATTATTGGATTAAATACCGCTATGCCGGCATTAGCAGCCATGCTTATGGCACCGTTATTTGTAAAATCAATGGAACGATTTGGTATTAAATTTTTAATTCTTTGCTCTGCAATTGTTGCAATTGGTTCTTTTTGGGGATTTTATTTTTTTCAGAGTCTTATTATATGGTTTATATTAAGATTTATTTTTGGTGCTTGCTTAGATAGTATATTTGTAGCAAGTGAAACCTGGATTGCAGAGCTTGCAAGTAATAAAAATCGTGGAAAAATCATGGGTGTTTTTTCTTCATTTTTAAGTATTGGTTATTTTATTGGATCTGGTATACTTACAGTCACTGGCACTCAAGGAATTTATCCATTTGTTATATTTACTATAGTTCTATTGTTTGTATTTTTTCCTCTGTTATTAGCCAAAGAAAAAATTCCTAATGTTAAAAAAGAAGAAGAGACTCCTTTTTTACCAATCATTCTTACTTCTCCTGTTGCAATGGGAGCAGCATTTGTATACGGCTATTTAGAAACAAGTGCATTTAATCTTTTGCCAATATTTGCAGTAAATAACGGTTTAACAGAAAAAATTTCAGTTTCTTTATTAATTTTTGTAGGATTAGGTCAAGCTTGTTTACAATATTTTATTGGTGCTATTTCGGATAAATTTGGAGAACAAAGAGCATTAATTTTATGTTTAATTGTAGGTGTTTTTGGTGCTATAGGTATTAAATTATTAATTCAAGATTCGTATTTTTTGTACGGAATTTTATTTTTTTGGGGGGCTTGTATTTCTGGCTTTTATACACTTGCTTTAATAATAGCTGGAAAACAATTTAGAGGTAAAAGTCTTGCTGGCGCAAATTCTGCTGTTGTTGCAATGTTTGGCTTTGGATCTTTAGTTGGCCCACCTGTGGTTGGAGTTGGGATGCATTTTTTCGGTGCAAAGGGTTTTTTCTTGGCAATTGTTGTTCCTTTAATTGCTTATGCTTTGTTGTTATTTAGATATAAAAATATTAAAATTAATTCTTAACAGGATTGAAATGAGAATTTTTTGAAATGAAGAATTTATTTTTTTTTGTTTTTAATTATATTAAAAAGATATATCAATTATTTTTTAATATTAGAACGTTTGGTGTACGTGCAATAATTGTTAATAATGATCAGGTATTATTAATTAAACACACATATTATCCTGGATGGCATTTTCCTGGAGGAGCTGTTGATAAAGGAGAATCCCCAAGGCAGGCTATTATTAGAGAGGTTTTTGAAGAAGTTGGTGTGTTAGTTAAAGAACAACCTATTGTATTTGATAATTATTTTCATCAAATTCATCGTGTCGATGACATTGTTATTTTGTATGTAATTAAAAATTATGAACTTGTTTTAAGTAAATGCTCCGAAGTTAAAGATTTGAAGTGGTTTAATATTAATGATTTACCAAATGATATTTCTCATGCTACAAAAAGAAGAATTGATGAATATTATTTTCATCATACAAAAAGTGATTTTTGGTAAATTACAAAAGAGTATTTTTTTAGGGATTTATATGAAAATTTCAATAATTTTATCTTTAATATGTTTGTTTACTTATGGTTGTGGATCGGTTCGTAATTTTGAAAAAGGCGAAAATTTATTAGCATGGGTAGGATTGCCCATATCTGAAGTTTTGCGACATCCCAAATTTGGTATACCAGATATTGAAAAATCTGTTGGAAATGAAAGAATAATTACTTATAATCAAAATTTTGCTTTTGAAAATAATAATACACTCAGTATTTTTTGTAGTAGATCGTTTGTTTACGGAGTCGATTTAAAAATTAACAAAGTTATATTAGAAGGTTCTTGTCAAAATAATGATAGTTACCTCCCTAATAGTTCTAAAATAAAATAAAGTGATTTAAAATGGAAGTTTTTGTTGCAAATAATATTGCCCATAAAATGAATAAAATGCTTTTAATTTTATCAACTGACAGTGATTGTCAAGTCAAAATTAAACATTTAAAAGAAGACAGTCAGCATTTAGAATATTTTCTTTCATTTCCTGTTGAAATTAGAGATAAAATGGCAAATATATTAGGGATAAGTTTAAAAACATTACATCGCATCTATGAAAATCCTATTAAAATTTTAGATGACTATAATGTTGTTAATCGGTTGGGATGTTTTTTTAATATGACTTATCCAGAAATAATTTTCCTCTTTTTTAATTTACATCAACAAGATTTGAATTTAGATAATTCTGCTTCAGCATTTTTGAAAGAAATTAATTTAATTGATAAAGAATTATCTGTTGAATCTAGAAGAGAGCTGGTTAGATTGCTGGTATTAATAAGAAAAATGAAAATACCAATTCATGGATTTTCATTTGTTGCTAGACAAATGATTTATAAAAAATGTTTTACAGATGAGAATTTTAATAGAACTAAAAATTTAATTGATAATTTTTAGTAGATTTACTTTGTTTAATCATAGTTTTTATCTCTTGATACTCTAGTGGTCTTTTTTGAAAGAAAAGGTCTATTTTTTCAAGCATCCAGTTTGGTATTTCTTTTTTAATTTTTTCATTAAATCCTGTGCATAAAATAAAATAACCATTAAAATTTTCTTCCTCATTTTCTATTCCTCCAATTAAATTAGAATTAATAAAATTAATACCGTTACCAAAATCAAAGTCACTAATTATTGCTTTAATACTAGAAAGGATAGTTCTTTCATGAATTTTTTCTTCGTCCAAGTAGAAAAAAAATTCATCTGGATTTCTAAAAAATAAAATATTTGCATCGTGCATTTTTGTTTTCCAGCCATTCCAAATAAGTTCATTATCCTCAATTATAACTACTAGTGGTTTATTGTTATCTAAAGAAATAGGAGTTTCAATAATACAGTCTTTTTCAGAATTTATAAAAGTGAATTCTTGTGAAATTTTAAAAACTTCATCTGCTGTTTTAACTGCAAATGAAAAACATGTTTTATCTTTTTTATTTAATTTTAGGTTACTTCCTGTTTTTTTTAAAATTTGTTTTAAATTTTTTAAACCAATTCCATGTCCATCTCGTTTGTTTGAAAATCCAGAAAAAATCTTATTTCTAATTATTTTTGGGATGATATGACCATTATTTGAAATTTCTATAATCACAATATTTTTTAATTTTTGGTATAAATTTTGTGATATTTTCACATGAATTTGTGTGGCATGGATAGATTCATGTACTGCATTTTTAAGTATAGTATTAAAAGCTATGTAAAGGGTACTTCTATCAAATTTTAATTTATAATTTATATTTATAAAGCCTGTTAACACAATCTTGGTGTTGCCAATGTTTTTCCAAACTTCTTCAAGTACTTCAATTGGATTGATGTTTTCAATTCTTACCTTTCTTAAAATTATTTGTGCAACGTTATTATGGTGAATTGCTGCATTAATCGAAGATTTTAGGTCTAATGGATATTTTAAAACGTTTTCTTGATTTATTAGCTCATGTTCTATCATATTTTTAATATTTTCTAGAGTTTTTGATTCAATATTTTTTGCAGTATTTTTTTCAATTTTTAACTTTAAAAACGAAATTGGTGGTAATACAATAAATGTCGTAAATATAAATATTAAAATAATAATTATTGTAAAAACTTGAAAGAAAGTTGTATGATTATTAAATATTTTAAAATCAAGAGCTTTTTTATAGAAAATTAGTGTATAAGTTTTTTTTTGAAAAACTTGATCATTTATGATTTTATAAGAATATATAGGAAAAGAAACACCAACAATCAACCAGTCGTTAAAAATAAAAACTGAGCTAAAATTTTTTAAAAAATTTTTTAAAAATATGGTTTTTTTTATTTCTGAAATTGATGATGCATTGGTTTGCCAAATTGGATATTGTGTAAGTGTGCAATCGTCACATTCCCAAATTTCTGCAGCAAAAAAATTATTTTTTTCAGCACTTTCATAAAGATTAATTGAAGAAGACACTTCGATTAATCTTCTATAGGCATCTAGAGAATTATTATTCTGCATTAGGTATTCTGTATAACCGTAAGTTGATAAATAATAATCTTTTAATTGAAGAGTTATAATAATAATATCAATAATTAAAACTGTAATAGATATTAAAAATGATAATATTATCCAGTATACTAAATGAATTTTTCTTATAAATAAATTGTTTTTTATTTTTTATTTCCTTTTAGGTTGCTTTTAATCATCAAGTTTATGGGCTATTTTAGCAAAACATCCTCAAATTTATAAGAATTAGAGGATGTTTAAGTAATAAGTTTATATGTTTAAAATAGTTGGGAAGATTTGGAATCATTCCATTTTTTATATATTTAATAAATGATCGCGCATTTGTATTTCCCATATTGCTAAGCGAATACCATTTGTTTGATTTCCTAAACTTAGTACTCGTCTAGAATCGTATGACAATACCATACGTTGAAACATAATAATTGTCATGATATTTTTTTCTGTAAAATATTGGCTAAGTTGTTTGGTGTATTCAGGGTTTTCTGAAGCATGCTTTAAAGATAAAGAAAACAGTTTTTCATAAACAGGATCAACAGGATGTTCGTGTTTAAAAAATGAACCTTCGCTAAAATGCCCAAAATTTCTATGTGGGTCTTCATGCGGATATCCAAATCCTGTAAAGAAAAAGACATTTTTGTCATTATCAGCAAATTTATCATAATTTATGTCGGTGTTTAAAAACTCTGTTTCTATACCAATTTCTTTTAATTGTTGCTGTATTTCTTTAATATATTCAAGAGAATTAATATCTGAGACATCTTCCCAATATGTTGGAACTTGAAATACTTTGTCTTTCCAGAGATCTTCAGGAACCAAGCTTAATAATTTTTTTGCCTCTTCGACATTTTGTGATTGAATTGGAATATCTGCACGGTATTTTTTTAGCCAAGATGTTTTTGTAAACATTTGATCTTCTGGAATCATTTCATTAAATAGTGCTTTTTCAGCAATTTTTTGGCGATCAAGGGCAAGTGAGATAGCTTTTCTAAAGTTGTCATTTTTGCCAAGTTCAGTTTGGTAGTTATAAAGTAATCCCGCATTTGAGTAAACACTCGGAAAAACAACTTTGTTATCGTATTCATTGACTCCTCTACCAGGACCTCCTAAAAGCATTTTAATATCGCCAACATTTTCTGAGCTAAATAATAAAGTGACAAATTTAGGAATTTTTTCTTTGTCATCAAATTTTTGTAGATAAAATTCTGACTTTTTAAAATCTGCATTAATAACCTGATATTTTCCAAATCCAATTGGATATTTTTTCCAAGTGAGATAATCGTTTTCTAAACCTTCAATTGGCACTATCGGAACCTTGCCATCAGAAATTCGAGCAAAGAAAAAGTGACTCGGTTCTTTTAGTTTAAAAACAATATTGTATTTGTCTTTAACCTGTATCCCTTCAACTGTTTGAGTCGGGTATGTGTTGCCATCAATGGTTTGCATTACAGGTTTTTTTTGTTTTGCTGTTTCTAGACCTAAAATATTATTAAGTATTTTATGAGAATAGGTGGCATCCTCTTTTGCTAGAATTTGTCTTACTAATGAAAACTCAACGTCATAGGCATTCACTTCGCGTTTATTATGAAAATAAACGCCTTGTTTTATTTTTGCGACACATGTTATTTTTTCGCAGTAATATTCGCTAAAGAGCGTGGTTTGACTGGTAATCTTATGGTAGCTCATATCAAAAATTGGAGTTAGGCTGCCATGGACTGCGGCTGAAAATGTTTCACTAACATGGATCGGAGCATCTTCGTATTCCCAAGGGATATGAGGCACTTCTGCTAAATTTATGGTTAAAGTATCTTTATCTGTACTTATTAATAATTTTGGGGGTGCTGATTCATTTTTAGAATATAATTGTTTTATATTTTTAAAGTTTAACGAAAAAAATACAGCACCAATAATTAATAGTAATAGTAACAAAATTTTTTGAGTAGTTAAAAATTTTTTATTTTTCATATGAAATCTTTTTATTAAAAGTTAAGGTTTTGCCACTTTGTAGAAAATTTATAATGGCGACTACTAATTTAGTATTTATTATAAATTTTTTTATAAGTCATCATATTATTAATATTTTGTTTATAATTTGGTTATGGTATTATCTTATGATTAGGAAAAAAGTAAAATTATTAAAATTAAAAATATTTAACAAAATTTTAAATTAATGAATATGTTTATAGCAAGGTTTGTAGTCCACTCTAGCTCTTAACTCTTTGCGAATATGTTTAGATATTTTAATAGCGACTTGTTTATCATAAACACATTCTGGAGCCGTATTATCAATTATTGAAGAAGATTCATATTGAAAATAATCATAAAAATAATGAAGTTGAAAAGTGGTTAAGTTTTTTAAATAATATTTTGGATTTAAATATATTTTACGTAATAAGTATTCCACTTATTTCTCCTTCTCAAAAGCCACTTTTTAAATATAAAATTAGCAAATATTTGAATTAACAGTTAATAATTAAAATAATGATGTATAATATACTGATTATAGTTATATTTACACCATCATCATCACTCTTAAATGTTTGTTAAAATCATGACAAGAATAACATACTTAAAAATTAGGACAGAAGACAAAATTGTCGTGAAACGAAGTTATAAAAAAATAACAATAGTGATTTTTTAATATATTATAAAAATAATACTTCTTTTATTATTTTTAGTGAAAGATCTTCAATAACTTGTTCAAATGACTGCTCTCCAGATATAATTTGATCTGCTTTCGATTTTCCGGGTTCAACATAAACATTATGCATAGGACTTACCGTTGAATTGAATTGTGAATGGACAGATTCTGGAGTTCTGCCTCGTTCCCGAACATCTCTTTTAAGCCGTCTTTCAAATCGAACTTTTTCTGAAGTTTCTATAAAAACTTTATGATTAATTCTCTTTTCAATATCTGTATCTGCAAAAAGTAAAATTCCTTCAAGAATTACAATTGGTTTTGGGGTAGCAAATTGATTATTGTTGAGTCTACTATGCTTTGCAAAGTCGTAGAGAGGGATGGTGACGCTTTTGCCTAAGGCAAGGGCATCTAGGTGAGAAACAAGGAGAGGGAATTCAATGGTATCCGGATGATCAAAATTAATTTTTTCTCTTTGGTCAAACGAAAGATGGCTCAAATCTTTATAATAGTAGTCCTGGCTTATATGAAGGACATGCTCTTGTCCCAGGTGTTTGACAAGTTGTTTGCAAAACGTCGTTTTTCCACTCCCAGAGCCGCCACAAACCCCTATAACATAAGGTTGCACAGGGCTTACATTAATTTGGTTTAAAATACCTTTTGCCTCTCGAATTTTGTATTCAAGTGAATGCAATTTATAAGAGTGCTTTTGCCACATATTTTAATATCCTTTGCAGGCAGTGCTCAATCAAAACAGCAAACACTTAGCTGTTATTGGGGCTCAATGCAAGTATCGTTTACAAAATGTTGCAAAATATTTAGCAGTAATTACACTTAATCTATGTAACAAGCTATCGATATCTTAAAACAGGGATTTTAATAAATGAAAACACGCTTCAGCTTTTTAGCAAGGTCCTTTCATTTTTTTTTATCTAGTGAAAACGTCCACTCAGGAGGTCATGTCCTTGGTGGAGTTTCATTTTCTAAAATTCCGAGGGTCTTAATTGCAAAATGTGGACTCGATGGGCACGATCGTGGGGCAAAATATATTGCAAAAGCTTTGCGTGATGCTGGTATGGAAGTGATTTACACAGGGGTGCGGCAGTCAACAGATGATGTTGCGCAAACAGCAATTCAGGAAGATGTTGATATTGTTGGTTTATCTCTGCTTTCTGGCGCCCATAATACTCTTTTTCCTAAATTAATAGAAGCCTTAAAAAACCAAGGAGGAGGGGATATCCCCGTATTTGGTGGGGGTGTAATCCCTAAGTCAGATATTCCTTATTTAAAATCTATTGGTGTGAAGGCGATTTTTACCCCCGGGACAACAGTGGAAGACGTCATCAAGGAAATTAAGAAAATACTTGAAGGATAAATCTATGGCCATCACAACAGAAAAAGCATTAAAAATTTTAAACGCCGAAAAACTAAAATCCATCGAAGGAGGCGGTGCAAAAAAAATTGAAATTCAGCATGAAAAAGGAAAAATGACCGCCAGAGAAAGAATTGTTGAACTTTTAGATGCTGGAACATTTGTCGAACTTGATGCATTCGTCACTCATCAATGTAACCATTTTAATATGGAAAAGCAGAAGTTTTTAGGTGATGGTGTTGTTACAGGATTTGGTCAAATTGCAGGAAGACTTGTTTATTTATTTGCGCAAGATTTTACAATATTAGGTGGTTCTCTTGGAGAAATGCATGCTAAAAAAATATGTAAAATTATGGATTTAGCTATTCAAAATGGTGCTCCCATTATTGGTTTGAACGATAGTGGTGGTGCCAGAATTCAAGAAGGTGTGGCAAGTTTAGGTGGGTATGCCGATATTTTTTATAAAAATACGTTAGCAAGTGGTGTTGTGCCCCAAATTAGCGCTATTTTAGGGCCTTGTGCTGGTGGTGCTGTGTATTCGCCTGCAATCACAGATTTTACTGTTATGACGCAGAACACATCGCATATGTTTATTACAGGACCAGATGTGATTAAAACAGTGACGGGTGAGAATATTGACTTTGAGTCTCTTGGAGGCGCCGAAACTCATAATTCAAAAAGTGGTGTTGCTGACTTTATGTGTTCAGATGAATACGAAACCATTTTTTTTATAAAAAAAATACTCACCTACATTCCCCAAAATAATTTAGATTCCCCGCCATTTTATTTATCTCAAGACTCTCCTTTTCGGGCAGATGAAGAACTTAATTTTATGATACCCGATAATCCTAACCAACCTTATTCAATGAAAGACATTATTAAGAGAGTATGCGACATCGATTCTTTTTTAGAAATTCAGCCTTTTTTTGCAAAAAATATGATTATTGGATTTGCAAGACTAAATGGATTTTCAGTAGGAATTGTTGCAAATGATCCTATGAATTTAGCTGGAGTATTAGATATCAATGCAAGTATTAAAGCAGCGAGATTTGTTAGATTTTGTGACGCGTTTAATATTCCATTAATTGTGTTTACAGATGTGCCAGGTTTTTTGCCTGGCACAGATCAAGAGTGGCGAGGAATAATTAAACATGGAGCAAAACTTCTTTACGCATTTTGTGAAGCAACAGTTCCACGTTTTACAGTTATTACAAAAAAAGCATATGGTGGAGCATACGATGTGATGAACTCAAAACATATTGGTGCAGATTATAATATTGCTTGGCCATCAGCAGAAATTGCGGTGATGGGTCCAGAGGGGGCATGCAATATTATTTTTAAAAACGAGATTTTAAATTCTGCCAATTCTGAAGCTAAACGAAATGAACTCATTCAAGATTATCGCGATACGTTTGCAAACCCATATGTGACTGCGCAAAAAGGTTTTATTGATGATGTTGTTGAGCCAAAAATGACCCGAAGCCTATTGATTCAAGCCTTGAATGCAAATAAAAATAAAAGGAAACAGCTACCAAAAAGAAAACATGGTAACATACCATTATAAATAATTATACAGGCTTTGTAATAGGATTTTTATCATGCAACACAAAGATTTTTTACCTCTTGTATTTAAGCCCTTTAAAAAAGTGTGCATAGCAAATAGAGGTGAAATTGGGGTGCGTGTTATTCGTGCTTGTCGCGATTTGGGATTATCGCCGTTAGCGCTATATTCTACCGCTGATCTGCATTCAAGACATGTCGCAATGGCTGACTATGCGTGTTGTATTGGTAATGCACCAAGTCATGAAAGTTACTTAAATATAAAAAATATTATTCAGGCTGCAAAGCAAATGGGCGCAGAAGCAGTGCATCCAGGGTTTGGATTTCTTTCAGAAAATGCTGAATTTGCAAATGAAGTTTTAAAAGCTGGTATGGTGTGGATTGGTCCATCTCCATTTTCTATTTATGCAATGGGCGATAAAACAATTGCAAAAACAAAGGTAATTGAGGCAGGTGTTCCGTGTAGTCCAGGAAAAAACGCGCCACTTAAGAATGTTAAAGAATTAAAAAATATTGCAGACCAAATTGGTTATCCACTTATTTTAAAAGCTGCTGCGGGTGGTGGTGGTAAGGGAATGAGAGTTGTGCGTAACAATTCTGATCTGACATCTGCTTTTGAAGCATGCCAGCGCGAAGCGTTAAGTTATTTTGGAAATTCTGATGTATTTTGTGAACGATATATAGAGAGGCCAAGGCATGTGGAATTTCAAATTATGGCTGATTCTCACGGAAATACGGTACATTTATTTGAGAGAGATTGTACCATTCAACGTAGACATCAAAAGCTCATTGAAGAAGCGCCATCACTCTATATTAGTCATGAAACGCGACTACAAATGGGAGACATTGCAGTTAAAGCAGCGCAAAGCGTTGGTTATGTTAATGCAGGGACTGTTGAATTTATTTTAGAATCGCCAACAAAATTTTATTTTATGGAAATGAATACACGTATTCAAGTCGAACATCCTGTCACAGAGCTGATTACAGGAATTGATTTATTACAAACTCAATTAAAAGTTGCTATGGGAGAAGCGCTCCCCTTTCAACAAAAAGATATTACAATTCGAGGGTGGGCTTTTGAAGCACGTATCAATGCAGAAGATCCTTATCACGGCTTTAGACCAGATCCTGGTGTGGTTAAAGAAGTAGAATTTCCTTCTGGTCCTGGAGTGCGCATGGACTCGCATATTTATGCTGGTTACAAAATACCAGAATTTTATGATTCTATGATTGCAAAACTATTGGTTTACGGCGCCAATCGTGAAGATGCATTAAATAAAATGGCGCGAGCTTTAAGCGAATTAAATATTCAAGGTATTCAAACAACTATTCCGTTTCATCAAGCTATATTAGAAAATAAAAATTTTCGTGATGGAAATTATACAACTCGATTTGTTGAAGAAAATGAAAAATTACTAGAACAGATCGAGATATCAAGAAATGAGTTAACCGAAAGTGAAGCAATTGTTGCTGCAATTAAAATAGCAATTCATCAGTCTATTTTTGAGGTTCGTCCAAGTATTAATAACAATTTGGTAGAACCCTGGAGTCATGCTTATCGTTTAGAAAGCACTAAAAGGTAATTAGATGGAGTTAACAATAAGATGAAATTTTCTATTCAGAAAAGTAGTAATTCTAAATTTTATGAAGTCAAAATTCCTGCCTCTGTTAATTTGAACCATTTTTCGAATAGAGAAAAATTTGAAGTTTTAATAATAAATAGTTCTGAATGTATTAAAAATATTGAAGTGATGATTTTAGCTGATGGATTGAGTTTTTTACTGCAAAATCAAGTTATTAGAATTAAAAATAATTTTGTAAAATTAAAACAAAATCATTTTCTTTTAGCTATTCAAAATGGTAGTTTTGTAACGCAAAATCATTACCACGCAGATCTTATAAAGCCCGTTAAAGCAAAAGTTATTAATACAGTTAATAGTAATGGAGATTTGGTTTCGCCTATATCAGGTAAAGTGATTTCCTTATTAGTAAAAAAAGGTGAGCGTGTTAAAGAAGGCGATCCTCTTTTAACTATTGAAGCAATGAAAATGGAAAATCGAATTTTATCTGAATGTGATGGAACGATTTTAGAGATAAAAGTTGTTGTTGGTGATAGTGTATCAACGGGAGATTTTTTAATAAAAGTTATTCCTGATTCAAAAGAGAGCTAAATGAAAATACAACAATCATTAGATATAGAATCGGTTGTTAATTTGCTTTCTGGACGTTCTAAATTTGATGGAGTTGAGCTATGGCTTTCACGCACAAGAGCTTTGAGTAAGGCAATTACTTTTGTAGAAAATGATCCATTACTTGCCCCCAAATTACTTTCACATCCTTATTTAAACCTCAATGAAATTAAAGAAAATAATTCTAGAGTGATTGGTATTACTGGGTTGCCTGGAGCAGGTAAGTCAACAATGACAAATTTGATAATTAGAGAACTCAGGCTAAAAGGAAAGTCAGTGGCTGTTTTTGCTGTTGATCCTTCTTCTGCGATATCTGGAGGCGCAATACTAGGTGACCGCGTGCGGATGCAAGAGCATTTTAAGGACAGAATGGTTTTTATTCGTTCTATGGGCGCTCGTGGGGCGTTAGGAGGTGTTGCGTTAGCAACAAGAAGTGCAATCCGTCTGGCATCTGTTCTAGAATTTGATTTTATTCTTGTTGAAACTGTGGGAATTGGGCAAAGTGAAAGTGAGATTACTAATATTGCAGATACAACACTGCTCGTATTGATGCCCAATAGTGGCGATGAAATTCAATTGATGAAAGCAGGTATTTTACAGCTAGCTGATATATATATCATTAATAAATGTGATCTTGCTGACCCATTGCGAATGATGCAAGAATTATCTGAAAATACCGTTCCTGTAGGCGAGAATACATGGCGTCCGCCAGTGTTAAAAAGTTCTGCATCTAAATGTGAAGGAATTAAAGAAATTATTGACTCTATATTATTGCATCAAGAGTATGAAAATAAAAATAAACTTGGTAAAGAAATTCGCATAAAGCGATTGAAAAAAGAAATTTTGCAAAATGCATTAATGCTTGCTGAATTTAAATTTAAAAATGAAATAGAAAAAATAGATGCGCAAGAAATTAAAATGTTAAGCAACGGAACCACGACAGCAATGTTTTTAGCACAAAAAATATTTGATAAAAACATCATTTCTGAAAGCAGTAAAAATGAAAATTAATAGAATTAATCATTTAGGCATTGTTCCAAAGGATGCTTCTCTAGCAAAACAATTTTTTACAGGTATTCTTGGCCTGCCATACGAAGGAGGAGAAGTTGTCGACGATCAGCAGGTTACTGTAGATTTTATTCGCTGTGAAAATAGTAGATTAGAACTGCTTCAGGCAACAAGCACGGACAGTTCTATTGCTAAGTTTTTAGCAACTCGAGGAGCTGGTATTCAGCATGTAGCATTAGATGTAGACGATTTAGACAGTTGGGTAAACCATTTGAAAAAAAATCAAATTCGTCTTATTGATGAAAAGCCTAAAAAAGGGGCGCATAATACTCGTATTGTATTTATTCATCCACATTCTACTGGAGGGATTCTAGTTGAGTTGGTTGAAGAGAAACAAAATAAAAATTGACCTATTCATGATGAGTTGTATATTACTATGAAATTTAAAAATTTTTTAATTTGCTGTGGTTTGAGTTTGGTTCTCTTTTCATGTCAAACAAAACCAATTTCAGAGCTTTCTCAAGATGAAGGAATTGAAAAAATACGAGAAAACTATAAAAAAGAGAACTGGTCAGATCTAATTGCTAATGTAGATGAATACAAAGCAAGATACCCTTATTCAAAAAATAATATTGAAGCAGAAGTTTTACAAGCTGATGCATATTACCAATCAGATAAGTATCCTGAAGCTCTTGTTGCGTACGATGATTTTATCAGAAAAAATGCTGTGCATGACAAAGTTCCTTTTGCCCATTTTCGCGTAGCAAAAATTTATGATTTGCAAGCTCCCGAGCAAATCGATCGCGAACAAGCATTTGCAAAGAAAGCAATTTTAAAATACCAAGACTACCTAAGACAGTATCCAAACGGAGAGTTTATTTCTGAAGCTAAAGAAAGATTAGCAAACTTAAAAAGAAGATTAGCAGAACATGATCTTTTTGTTGCAAGATTTTATTGGAATAAAGAACTTTTCTCAGCAGCTTTATCGAGGTACTTAAACATTATTAAAACTTATCCTCAATATGCTGATCTTAAAAAAGAAGCAATTGAAAATGCGGCGCAGTGTTATGAGGAGCTTGCTAAAATTTTAGAAAAAGATCCCAAATCAGATAGTTACGTTTATTTTAATAATACTACGCCAGAAGAATTAAGAAAAAAGTCGGCAGAACTAAGAAGTAACTAATTTTTTGTAATTTATGGTTTTTTGCTTATGAAAATATTACATACATCAGATTGGCATTTGGGTGCTACATTTGAAGGTATATCAAGAGAAGAAGATCATAAATTTTTCTTATCTTGGTTGGTTGAGATTCTTAAAAATTATGAGATTGAGGTTTTAATAGTTGCGGGTGATATTTTTGATCAACCACAACCGTCGTCAGAGTCACAAAAAATTTATTATCAATTTTTATTCCAAATATCTCAAATAAAAAATTTTAAAAAGGTGATAGTTGTTGGAGGCAATCATGATTCTCCAACTCGATTAGATGCTCCGTCTGAATTGCTTAAGCTACTAGACGTTTTTGTTGTTGGTGGTGTTTACAGTGATTTGCACGATATCTCAAAATATCTTTGTCCTATTTATAATTCTGAAAGACAGCTGCAAGCAGTGATTGCAGCTGTCCCTTTTATTCATGAATATCGATTGGGTATCAGAACTGCAGGACTAACAGAATCAGAAATTCAAAATTTATTTAAAGATAAAATTAATTTATTATATAAAAATTTAGCAGATGAATCAGAAAAATTATATCAAACGAAATTATTAATTGGTACTGGTCATTTATCTTGTATTGGATCAGAAAAAGATGATGCCCCATTGGAAATTCATATGGTTGGTACTTTAGGAGGGCTTCCAGAAACAATATTTGATAAAAGATTTAATTATATTGCTTTGGGTCATATTCATAAATCTTATAGAGTTGCAAACTCTAATGCATATTATTCTGGTTCCCCTATATGCTTGTCTTTAAAAGAGTCTAAAACACAAAGGTGTGTAAATATTGTTACCTTTGAAAATAATGATTATGATATACAACGTTTGCCTGTCCCACAAAGAAGAAAAATTATAGAAATTAAAGGCAATATAGAAAGTATTAATTTTCAAATTGAAAGTTTATCATGGGATACTCCATTTCCTCCAATTTTATGTGTGCAAACAGAAGTTGAGTCTTATCTTCCAGGATTAGATTTATCTATTTTAAGAAAACTTGAAAATTCTTTTCCTTTTACACAAAGACCTGCATTGGCAACTGTAAAACAGAGTCTGTGTCAAACTTCAAATATAAATCAAATTTTTTTTAATAAAGATTCTTTAAAAACTTTATCTGTTGAAGAAGTATTTATTAAAATGTGTGAAAATCAAAATCAAGTTATTGATGATAAATTGTTAAATGCTTTTAGAAGTTTATTAAATGAAGAGAATATTTAAAAATTATTATATAATATTAAATTTAAAGGATATTTTTTGAAATTACTAAAAGTTGAGTTAGAAAATTTAAATTCATTATATGGACGTCACTCGGTTGATTTTGAAAAAGATTTGCAGGGGGCGCCTATTTTTTTAATTATAGGACCAACAGGTGCAGGGAAATCAACATTAATGGATGCCATGTCGCTTGCATTGTTTGGCCAAACTCCTCGCTTGACTAAAGGCAAATCAGAAAAAGATTTAGAGAATGATAGCAGGCAAGTGATGTCACGCGGCACTTATTTTGCTTTTTCGCAATTAATTTTTTCTAAAAGAGAAGATAATAAAATTGTAAAATATAGAGTAACTTGGCAATGTGAGAGAGCATATAAAAAACCAGACGGTAATTTTAAAGATCCTAGAAGAATTTTAGAGTGTTTTAACGAAGATTTATCAGATTGGGAGCAACTAATCAGTGATACGCGACCTAAATTTTATGAACCTATTTTTAATAAAGTATTAGAAAATTTAACCGTAGAAGATTTTAAAAGGATGGTACTTCTTGCACAAGGAGAATTTGCAGCTTTTTTAAAAGCTAACGAAGAAGAAAGAGCAGCAATTTTAGAAAGAATTACAAATACTGAAATTTATAAAAATATTGGTAAAAAGGCTTCGGAAAAGAAAAAAATAATAGAAGAAAAATATAATGAAATTAATATTAAAATAAATGGAATTAACATACTTTCTTTTGAAATAGAAAATGATTATAAAAATAAAAAACAAAGTATATCAGATGAAATAAAAATTTTAGACGAGAAAGCTAAGTCAATTGATTATGAAATAAATTGGCGCGTAAAAGAAAACGAGTTACAAAAAAAACTATCTGAAGCTGAAAAATCTTATCAAGAATATTTAGAAAATCTTAAAAATAATCAAGATTTTCTAAATCGCTTAAGCCAATTTAAAAAATTTCAAAAATCTATTGAGCTTTATTTTCAAGAAAATGAGAATAAGGAAAAAATTGGAAAAATTGAAATTGAAATAAATAATAAAAACAATGAAATTTTATCTTTAAAAGATATTATTATTTTTATCAAAAGTAATATTAATCAATTATTCGATTATCTTCAAAATGAAAAAAAGAATTTTGAAGAAAAAAAATACGAAATTGATAAGGCTAAAGAATTAAGATCAATAAAAAATACTTTGACAGAAGACTTCAATAAAAAATTAGAAAAATTAAAAAATCTTGAAATTGAAAAGTCTTCTGTTTTTTTAAATAAAGAATTTCATATTAAAAATTTGCGCATTGCAAATGAAAGTAAAAAAGAATTTGAAAACGTATTAAAAAATGAATTATCATTTTTATTATTGAATTATAAAAAATTCTTACTTGATTTTGAAAAAATTAAAGCGCATTTTGAATCTATTAAAAGGGATTTGATAGCACATTCAATTCCTTTTGAAAATCCTCATGATAAATTAAATGATTTAAGAAATTTAAAAGATAAATATTTTTCTGAAAAAATACAAATTGAAAAATTTGCATTTTATATTGAGGATTTGAGTAGAAGAGAGTCAGAAGAAAATAGTTTAGTTGAAAAGCTTAAGGCGGCTCAGCAGTCTTTATTAAATGCTAATGTAAATTATTTATCGCAAAAAGAAATTATAAATAATGAAAACTCAGAAGTGGCTAATTTAAAAAATGATGTCACAAAATTATCTTGGAAAATTGAGCTCGCTTATCAGCGTAAACATTTATTACCTGGTGAGGAATGTCCATTATGCGGTAGTTATGAGCATCCTTATTTTGAGGATATGTCTTATAAAAAGGCTGATATGGAAATTATTTCGCAACATGAATTTCTTTCTCAGCAGCTATTAGAAAAAGAAAATTTTCAAAATAGCATGTTATCAAATTTACTTGAATTTGAAAAAAATGTTCAATTTTATACTCATGAAATTAAAAGTGTAGAAAATCAAAAAAATTCTTTAACTAATGTTATCCAAGATAAAAAAAATATAATATTATCAGCTCTCAACTTAGATAGTTATTCGGCATCCAAGAAGAGTAGTGATTATTTTTATCAAATTTATAATAAATTAGAAATTAAAAATAAAGAAGAAATTGAAAAAGTTAATGTTGAAATTAAATTTTTAACCGAAAAAATTGAAGAATATAATAAAAATAAAGAATTATATATTGAATCAAAAGAAAAAAATAATAAATTTATTGCATTCAAGCAAGATTTAAATGATTTGATGTTGTATTTAATACCTGATTTTAAAATTGATCTGTTTGAGAAAAGCTTAGTGTCTCATTCTGAATTTGAAAAAATATACGTTTTTGAAGATAAGAGATATTATGAGAAATACAGAACAATAGAAAATAATATTTCTTTATATACTAATAAACTTAATGAATTTGAAAAAGAGTATGTACTAATTGAAAAAAATATTCAAGATCGATCACTAGAGGTTGATGAAATAAAAAACAAGATAAATAATATTACAAAAAATATAAATAATTTTTTTGGTGGTGAAGATCCAATAAAAATTGAAGACAAACTAAATAAATCAATAATTGAAAAACAAAATAAATTTGATCAAGAAAAAACAATTTTAGCAGAAAAAGAAAAAATATTTGCTGTTTTAAATAATCAAAAAGAAAATTATTTTCATCAACTTGTTAACTACCGAGAAAATTTATCTTCTATTAAAGCCTTACTAGATAGCGAAATTGTAAAATTTGGCAATTTACCAAAAGAAGAAATTTTAAATTTTAATTTATCAGAAATTCAATTTATTGAATATAATAATGTTTATAATAAACTTGAAGAACTCCGTATTTCTACAACTGAAACAAAACAACAAAGATACTTTGATTTAGAAAATCATAAAAATCATTATTCATTAAATTTTGTTAATAGCACTTTAAATGATTTGTATAATAATAAAAATATATTAGATTCTGATATAAAAGACAAATTAAAAGAACTAGGAGAAATAACTAATATATTATTTATTAATGAGCAAAATAAAAAAAAGATTGAAGATTATCAGCAGCAAAATTTAGAGATTCAGCAAGAGTTTGTGCTTTGGAATAAAATGCATCAGTTAATTGGTATAAATAACGGTGAAAATTTTAAAAAATTTGCGCAAATCCTAAACTTAGAAGAACTAATTTTTAAAGCAAATTATCACTTATATCGTTTTGATAAACGATATACCTTAGCACCAGCTCTTGACGCTGAAAATAAGCCTCGATTGGCTTTTGCAATTCAAGATAGTTATCATGCTAATGCCCTCAGATCATTTAAAACTCTTTCAGGTGGCGAAACTTTTTTAGTTTCATTAGCTTTAGCGTTGGCTTTATCTGAGTATCGTTCTATCAAAATGCCTATAGAAACATTATTATTGGATGAAGGTTTTGGTACTCTTGATCCTGAAACCTTACAGGTTGCAATTGGTGCGTTAGAGTCTTTGCATGCTAATGGTACGCAAGTGGGTATTATTAGTCATGTTGATTCTTTAAGAGAAGCCATTGGAACTCGGATTGTGGTTCAAAAAATAGGTAATGGTCATTCTCTATTACGTGTTGAATTAAATTAATATAGAGGACGATATGGACATAAGTGAGTATTTAAAAAAAAAGCCAGTTGCTAAATCTTGGCTGCCTGGTTTTGGTGTATTTGAACGCGAAGTTCGTCGATTTTTTGCTGTCCCTGCACAAACAATATTTGCCCCTTTTGGCAGTGCATTGATTTATTTTGCTTTATTTGGTTTGGCGCTTGGTAAGTTGCTGTCACAATCTTCTAATTCTTCTTTAACGCACGGCTACGAATATATCATTTTTTTAATTCCTGGAATTATTGCGATGGAAGTTGTTAACGCTGCGTTACAAAATCCAATGAGTAGTATTATGATTGCAAAGTGGAGTGGTACAATTGTTGATATGTTAATGGCTCCTTTGACTCCATTTGCAATGTGGCTTGCTTTCATTTCTGGAGCCATAATTAGGGCTCTGATTGTATCATTATCTGTTTTGTCTGCAGGATTTTTATGTTCTTGGGAATTTGTTTTCTTTAATCCCATTTTATTATTAATTTCTATAGTTTTAGCTACAGGTATTTTTGGAAGTTTAGGAATTGCTGCAGGTGCAATTTGTAAAAGTTGGGATCAAATTGGTGTTATCATGTCTTTTATTGTACAGCCATTGATTTTTTTTTCTGGGGTCTTTTTTTCATTTCAAACTTTTCCAGAATGGATTCAGTTTATTAGATATTTAAATCCAATTTTTTATATAGTGAGTATGTTTCGTTATTCTGTGCTTCATGTTTCTGATATTTCTGCATTATCTGCATTTTCAATTTCTTTTGTATTTTTTATAGCTACATCTTTAATTTCTATAAAAATTTTGAAATCAGGTTTTGGGTTGAGGGGTTAATAGAATGAGTGCAATTTCTATTGAATTTAGAAATGTGAGTAAAATATACAAACTTCCAAAAGGCTCTCAATTTGAGGCGTTAAAACCTATTCATTTACAAATTTATAGAGGCGAATGTTTTGGATTGCTGGGTCACAATGGAGCAGGAAAAACCACGTTATTAAATTTATTGGCTGGTGTAAATACGCCAACCACAGGAGATATTTTTGTTGAAGGTTTAAGTGTAAAAAATAATACCTCCGAAGTTAAAAGATTATTAGGGGTCGTTCAGCAAGAGCTCATTGCTGATTCATTTTTTGATTTACCAACCATGTTAGCAATTCAGAGTAAGCTTTCTGGCTATTATCCAGATAAAGAATGGATTGATTTTTTATTAGAAAAACTTTTACTTGCAGAACATAGAAAAAAAACGACCCGTGAACTCAGTGGCGGTATGAAGCGCAGAATGATGATTGCTAGAGCGTTAGTGCATAAGCCTAAGATTTTAATTCTTGATGAACCAACAGCAGGAGTTGATGTTGAACTAAGACGAACAATGTGGCGCTTTGTAGAAGACCTTCATAAGCAAGGCATGACAATAATTTTAACAACCCACTACTTGCAAGAAGCAGAAGATTTTTGTAGCAGAATTGCAATTATAAAAAAAGGAGAAATTGTCACATTAAAGCAAAGTCAAGAAATGTTAGCATTGGGAGGGAAACATAAAATATCGTGTTTAATTATAATAGATAATATCACGCAATGGCTAGATGAAAATTTAAATTTTTTAAGACAAAACTCAATTCTTGCAGAACCAATTAAAACTGCTGTTAAAAATAATTGTAATTTAAAATTGTCGATTACATATATTCATGGAAGCATGACCTCCTTTATAGATGCCTCAAAGTTATTGAATTCAATGATAAATAAGTTAAAATTAAAGGTTTTTGAAATTTGCACCGAATCTCCTGATCTAGAAGATGTATTTATAAAAATAAATGCAGGAGATATTGTTAAAAATTCTTAATTACAGTTAATTTTAATATCATAAATACATTTTAAAAATCACAAACTATTGAGGTATCTATGAAGTATTGTTTATTATTTATTATACTAAATTTTTTTATTATTAATAAGGCTTTTTCATCAGAAAAAACGTTTGTCTTTTGTACAGATGGTAAAACTGAGTGGAAATGGCTTACAGATGATTCTAATAATACGCCGTCCACTAAGTTTTTAACATAAGCTTGCCTTAGGTTTTGAATTCATAATTGACTTGACAATTTTTTGTGTTAATTGATTCCAACCAC